>CAYQYP010000531.1:0-6884 GCA_964421755.1 uncultured Acidobacteriota bacterium | reverse complement strand
GTGCAGAAAGCGCTGGGAGCGAGGCGCAGGACGGTCCTGTTTCAGTTCCTTTCCGAGGCGGTTGTCATCGTGTTGCTCGGCGCGATCTGCGGCGTCTCGCTTGGTGTAGCAATAGCCTCGGCGATCGGTTCGCTTCCGTTCCTTGGCGCCCTGATGGGGGAAGAGATTGCCAAGGAACACGGGCGTATATACTTCGAAATCTCCGTCTCTTCTATCGTTGTCTCGGTCGGCGTCCTGTTCCTGGTCGGCCTGGTTGCCGGCATGCTGCCCGCGCTGCGCGCTTCGCGTCTTGACCCGATCAAAGCCCTGCACCACGAGTAATCCATGACTCCAGGAGCCGCGGTCACTCTCCCAACTGATCGTGAGCGGGGTCGGACCCTCCGACCCCGCGGCCGAAACCAATTCCAGATCTGGGTGACCTAATCTTCCTCGCATACTGGCCCCAAGAGATTCCGGAGCACGAACGATCCAACCCGCCTTCCTTGGCGGGCCCCCGCCTCCTGGTCAAAGCGGAAGTGGATACCGCCGAAGATCCGGGCGTCGTCAATGTCGTCGGTGATCTCCTCCCACGAGGTGTAATTGAGGACCACGCCTGGGGCGGTCGGACTGGTTAAGGTGATGGAATGTCCGCTGTCTCCGTAGAAGTGTTCGAGCACCTTGCGGGCGGCGCCCCCCGCGCTCGCATGAGCGGAGGGATAGCTGGGAAACGGCGGCGTGGTGATCAGCGGCAACCAGGAAGGATCTGGTGTCGTCTTCTCGTTCGGATCGGTGTCGCCCGCTGTTATTGCGCTAACCGGCCGCCAGTAATTATAGAAAAATTTCGTCTCCATCGACGAAATCAACCCGTCACACACGGCGATGGCAAGCAGCCCGAAAATTCGAGCATTTTCCGATAGGCTCTTGCCTTGCGCGGTACTCACCTGGCGCGCAGCCGGATTATAGATCTGGACGGCCGGAGTGATGTAGAAGCGGGCAACGTCCGTCCGATCCTGGGATCGCTCGGAACTGTCCATGCTGCCCACCTCTTTCACTTCGTTATAGTCGCGCGCGTACTTTCCGCTGCCTAGAGTTGGGGGCGGACTTGAACGGAACTGAGCGCCATGCTCAATGCCGAATGTTGCTACTTGGCCCCAGCCAGGAAGCAACGCCGGTGCGAACGCAGGCGGTGTCGGCTGCCAATTTCCCGGCTCCGTTCCGGGCATATATGGCACAACCGTTGCGGAACCGTCGTTGTCGCGAAGCGCGAGGCTCGCGGCGGCGGCCTCTTCACCGACCAATATGCCTTCGGTTTTGGCCGGCCCATCGGGAATGGCGGCAAGAGAACTGGCCAAAGCCGCATCCAGGCTCGAGATGCTCCCGGGGTGTAACGTCACCAGGGTTCGGTAAGCAGCTGCCGCAACGGCGGCCTCAGGCGAGGCGCCCGGTCTTGCGGGTAGGGTTCCCAGGTATGGCTGGTAGTCGCCCATGATCGAATTCACCGCCTCGAAGACCGCGATTTGGACGATAGCTGCCGACCGCCCCTGCGCGAAGGGGTTGCTCGGCGCGACGGTCGTCTGCATGATCGCGTTCCAGTCGGTGACTGCATCGGCATGAGCCACTCCAAAGCCACTGATGATAGAAAGAACGGGCAGCGCTCCAAGAAACGTTCGGACGTAATCTCTGATCATTTTCACACCTCTTTCCCTATGTCGGACGTAGCAGTGTTTTCGGAGGGTAATCCTCACGTTGAATCGAACGGTTAATTAAGAAGGCGGAAAGTGTCGGCCGATCGGCTCACTTCTCGCGGAATTCTCGGGGCAGCCCAGTCTACGTTGCTCTATTTGCGTTGATTGGGTAAGCTCAGAAGAGGATTTGCTTCTCTTCCCGCAACAGATCCGGAGCCGGGCCCCAGGCAGAGGTGGCAATGACGTCCCCAGCAACCATAACTGAGTTGCTCGTGCAATGGCGCAAGGGTGATCAGACCGCTCTCGATGCCCTTCTGCCACAGGTCTATGACCAGCTCCGAAGGATAGCTCGCCGCTACCTCCGAAGCGAACGACCGGATCACACTCTGGAACCCACAGCGCTGGTCCATGAAGCGTATCTGCGGCTGGTAGATGAGAAGACAGTGGACTGGCAGAGTCGCGCTCACTTTTACGGCATCGTCGCCGTCCGGATGCGTCACATCCTGGTCGATTACGCCAGAAGTCGGCAGGCTGCGAAGCGGGGCGGTGATGGGGCGAGAGTCTCCCTAAGTAGCGCCTCTCCCAATGAACGGGGACAGGATTTTGACATCCTCGCGCTCCACGAGGCTCTCGAACGGCTTGAGGCCTTCGATCCACAGAAGGCCCGCATCGTTGAGGTCCGGTATTTCGGCGGCTTGACGATCGAGCAAACGGCAGAGGTCCTCGGGATTTCTGCGGCCTCGGTCAAGCGCGGGTGGACGCTGGCCAGGGCCTGGTTGCGGGTCGAGATCGACGACGTACGACGATGACACCCGAACGCTGGAAAGAAGTCGAAGTCCTGTTCCACCAGGCGACAGGACTGCCGGCTGAGGCCCGTGCAGCCTTCCTGGCAGAGGTATGCGGTCGGGACGATCAGTTGCGCGGTGACCTCGAGAGACTGCTGGCCGCCCACGCGGAAGGCTCTTTTCTTGATTCCCCCGTCTCTGAGCAGAGCGGTCTGCGGACCGCGGATGGCGGTCAGATTTCCCCAGGATCCTCTTTTGGACCCTACATCGTTATCAACGAAATCGGCAGAGGCGGCATGGGGGTCGTTTATCTGTGCCGTGATCCCCGACTTGAGCGAAGAGTTGCTCTTAAAGTACTGCCTCGCTCTTTTGTCCCAAATCCGGAGCTCGAGCGTCGTTTTCAACGAGAGGCGAAAGCAGTCTCTGCTCTGAACCACCCGAATATCCTTACGATTTATGAGGTCGGACAAGCACAGGGTGTGCACTTCATCGCGACCGAATTCGTCGATGGACTGACATTGCGGCGCCGTCTTGAACAAGGTCGCATGGGCATGGTCGAAGTTCTGGAGGTGGCCACGCAAGTCACTGAAGCCCTCTCAGCAGCTCATGAGGCCGGCATCGTGCACCGTGACGTTAAGCCAGAGAACTTGATGGTCCGGCCTGACGGCCTGGTAAAAGTCCTTGATTTCGGCTTAGCCAAACTCGTCCAGTGGCCGTTTGCGACCCAATCACGAGACGGGTCAGCGGAGTCTGAGAAATTCTCGAGTACGCAGCGGGGCCTTCTCCTGGGCACGGTGAGTTACATGTCTCCGGAACAGGCACGGGGCTTCCCGGTTGATCATCGAACGGATCTCTTTAGCCTGGGGGTGACGATGTACGAGATGATCACCGGCAGACGTCCGTTCAAGGGAGAGACCGCCAGCGACGTAATGGCGGCACTTCTACGGGTCGATCCGGCTCCTGTCGCCTCGTTTTGCCCGGTGCCGCCCGAGCTGGATCACCTGATCTGCAAAACGTTAAGCAAGGATCGCGACCAGCGTCACGGGAGCGCCGCGGAGTTGCGAGCCGAGCTAAAGACGGTGAAGCAAAAGCTGGAGAGCCGGGAGTACGCCGGTTTGGAAGGGTCCGGCACCAACGCGAGTCCCAACGACGCGCGGGCGAAGGCGGCCCAGTCCAGGCCGACAGCATATGCGAAGGAGGAACGGGCTGGAATCTGGCTGCATGGGCGGCGAACCGCAGCCATCGGCATTCCGGTGGCGGTGATCGGCCTGCTGGTTCTGATCCTGGCAGGACGCCCTCATCTGTCCTCTCTTCTTAATCCATCTGCGACGCCCCCCGCCGAAATCGAGTCCCTGGCGGTCCTGCCGCTCACTCCTTTAGGTTTCGAAAAAGGAGACGAGTACCTGGGATTGGGAATCGCTGACGCAATCATCACCAGGACGAGTCAACTTGGAGCGCTGGTCGTTCGCCCGGTCGGCGCCGTCCGGCAATACAGCGAAAGCAAAGCCGATCCTTTAGAAGCAGCCCGAAAACTGCAAGTGGATTCTGTTTTGGAGGGAACAGTCCAACGCGCCGGGGAGCACCTGCGGGTCAGCATGAACCTGCTCCGGACGCGGGATGGGGTTTCTTTGTGGGCCGGCAGTTTCGACCACAGAATAAGCGAAGGCTTTGCGCTTCAGGATGCCATTGCACGAGATGTGGTCAAAGTGCTGGACCTGACCTTGACAGCCAGCCAGCAAAATCACTTCAGCCAGGCGCCGACCAGGAACGGGGAGGCATACGATGCTTATCTGCGAGGGCGGTTTTACCTTTTAAGGAGCGACAGGAAAGAGGATTTCAAGACCGCCATCGCCATGTTCAAACGCGCCACCACGCTCGACCCAGCCTTTGCGCTGGCGCACGTGAGTCTGGCCGCTGCTTCCGCCGCCGTCAATTTCAGCCACGAACCGGACGGCCAGTATGCTGAGACAGCTTACATTTCTCTCGAAAAAGCACTTGCTGTCGACCCGAACATAGCGGACGCCTACCATATCCGCGGCAACCTCATCTGGACGCTGGCCAACGGCTTTCCCCATGGGCGAGCCGTTCGGGAAATGAAACGTGCCTTGGAGTTGGACCCGCATCTGGCCGGCGCCCATCGTGACCTGGGCGCCATCTACACACATATCGGCCTGTTCGACAAAGCGCTCGAGGAGCTCCGGACTGCCGAAAGGCTCGACCCCAGCGATTTCCGTGTCCTTCCCCGAATCGCGCGGGTTCACTATTATCAAGGGAAGTATCAACAGGCCCTGCGGGAATTCGGGAGGGTGAAACCCGCCTGGGGCCCTGAACAGGCAATCGTATTCTTGCACCTGGGCGGGGTGAACGAAGCGAGGGGTCTCGTCGAGCAGGCGCTGCAGGCGCCATCGTCGTTTAATTCAACAGACGTCGCCGACTGTGCAAGCAGCTATGCCGTGCTCCTGGCCGGCACGGGACGACCGGCGGAGGCCGAGGAGTACATTCGGCTGGCGCGCAAAAAAGGTGAAGGCACTTCCCACTTTCATCACGCCGAGTACTCGATTGCCTGCGCCTATGCGCTGGCGGGAAAGACCGAGCTCGCCCTCGCCTGGCTCCGCCGTACGGCTGACCACGGCCTGCCCTGCTATCCGCTTTTCGAAAAGGACCCCAACCTCGATCGGCTTAGATCTGACCCCGCATTCATCGCCTTCATGAATGAACTGAAACGGCAATGGGAGAGCCTCCGGCATGAGTTCGGATAGGGTGCTCTGCTGATAACGGTGGCGTCGCAGCCTGCGAGCCAACCTGGCCTTCCCCGCCGAACTAAGTGGTATAGTCGCTGTAAACATAGCCAAAGCCACGACTCATCCAACAAAATACAAGTGCATGCAACTCGAGACCGACATGGAGAAGGTCTCCCGAAGAACAAGCAAGAGGAAATAACCTCGACGGTTTATCCAAAGGTGCGCGAAATCAAGAGCCCAAAATTGATGCGGGAAATCAAATTCCTCACAAAGGAAGGCACTCAGCTTTTCGAGGAGAGTCTCCAAGCCACCGAGCGGTTTTTCCGCTCAGAGCGATTGGCTCACTTAGCCCTTCTCCAAAACCGGTTGCTTCGCCTGAACGATCTCAAGGGGCATCGGTGACATCGCTGCTGGAGTCCGTCGTCGGTCTTCAGCGCAGCCTGGACGGCGCGGAGCTCCGGTCGATGGTCATATAGAGGTGTCTCACCTCAGTGTCTCCTCCGGGAAGAGATCAGTGTCCCCTTCTCCTCCCAAGTTTCAGCCAGACCTGTTAAGGTGAGTAGGCCCAGTTACTGAATCCGAATGGAGGGGACGCCGTGAAGAAGCTGATCGCTGTCGTTTTGCTTGCCGTTGCAATGGTCTCCGCCACCCAGGGGCAGGCCGGCTCCCGGCCGGTGCGCCTCGGTATCGCGGGGTTGAGCCATGACCACGTGCACGGGATTCTTGGGCGGGCGCCGAAAGGAGACATCGAACTCGTCGGAATCTGGGAGCCGAACCAGGCACTGGCCGCACGCCTTGCCGCACGCTACAAGTTCGATTCCGCGCTCGTCTTCTCCGACCTGGCGACGATGCTCGACCAGACCAGGCCGGAGGCCGTGGCTGCCTTTGGTTCCATTGCCGATCACTTGCCGGTGGTACAAGCTTGCGCCCCTCGTGGAGTCCATGTCATGGTCGAGAAACCGCTGGCGTTCCGCTTCGATCACGCGCGAGCCATCAGGGATCTGGCCGAGCGATTCAAGATCCACGTGCTGACCAACTACGAAACGACGTGGTATCCGAGCGTCCATGCAGCCGGCGAGTTGGTCGCGAAGGATGCAATCGGTGATCTTCGCAAGATCGTCGTGCGAGACGGCCATCGGGGCCCCAGGGAGATCGGATGCAGCGAAGAGTTCCTGGCCTGGCTGACTGATCCTGACGGAAACGGCGCCGGGGCGCTGGTCGATTTCGGCTGCTATGGTGCAAATCTCATCACCTGGCTGATGTCCGGCGCAACTCCCTTGTCGGTCACTGCCGTCACCCAGCAGATCAAGCCGGACATCTACCCAAAGGTCGATGATGAAGCCACTATCATCGTCACCTATCCGCACGCACAGGGGATTATTCAGGCTTCCTGGAACTGGCCGGTAGGCCGGAAGGACATGGATATCTATGGCCGAGACGGCTACCTGTCGGCCCCGGACGGCACCCGGCTGCGCATGAGGAAGAACGAGCGCAGCACCGAGGATCCGGTCACCATCCCAGGGCTGGAAGCGCCCTACACCGACCCCTTTGCCTATTTCGTCGCGGTAGTCAGAGGAACGGTCCAGGTGAGAGGGAGCGACCTGTCCTCGCTCAGCAACAACATGGTGGTGGTCAGGATCCTGGATGCCGCCATCCAGTCTGCACGGGAGCGCAGGACCATCCGGCTAACCGAC
>CAYQYP010000530.1:0-24044 GCA_964421755.1 uncultured Acidobacteriota bacterium | reverse complement strand
GTGGCTAACATTCAGCGGTATTCACTTCAGGACGGGCCGGGGATACGCACGACCGTTTTCCTGAAGGGGTGCCCGCTTGACTGCTGGTGGTGCCATAACCCCGAGTGCCGGGCGCCGGAACGCGAGCTCCTCATCGTGGAGAGCCGTTGCGCGTGGTGCGGAGAGTGCGTCATCGCCTGCCCGGAGGGCATTGCAGCTCCGGCCGGTCCCGAAAAACAAACCGACGCTTGCCCGCGATGTGGTGCCTGCGAGGCCGCCTGCCCGACCGGCGCGCGGCAGATCGTCGGCGCGGAGATGACCGTGGACCAAGTCGTGAAGGAGATTGCCCGCGACCGCGTTTTCTTCGAGGAGTCTTCGGGCGGCGTCACATTTTCGGGCGGCGAACCGCTCGCGCAAGCGGCGTTCGTCGAGGTGCTGCTCGCAGCCTGTCGCTCTGCCGGCTTCCACTCGGCGCTCGACACCTGCGGCTTCGCTCCGGAAGAGAAGCTGCTGCGAGTGGCCGGAATGGCGGACCTCGTGCTTTTTGACGTGAAGATACTCGACGACGCGAAACACAAGCAGTTCACCGGTGTCTCGAACGTCGTCATCCTCAAGAACCTCAGGGAGCTGTGCCGAATTCACCCGAATGTCTGGCTGCGAATTCCGGTCATCCCTCAGCTCAACGACTCTCCGGAGGACCTCGAAGCGCTCGCCTCGTTTGCCGCGTCCCTCGGAGGAATCCGACAGGTCAACCTGCTCCCCTACCATCGCACGGGGATGAAAAAATTCGAGCGGCTGGGCCGCACCTACGCACTGCCGGACATCGTTCCACCCTCAGCCGAAGTCATGGAAAATGCGGTGCAGTGCTTTGCCGGGCACGGGATCCAAGCCAGGGTTGGAGGCTGATATGACCGAAAGAACACGAAGGCTCCGCCGTGAAAGCCTGGACGCACGTCCGTCCATTTCCGCCGAGCGCGCCTGCCTCATGACCGATTTCTACCAGGCGAACGAGGGGAAACTGTCCCCACCTCTCATGCGGGCGAAGTCGTTTCTGCACCTGTGCCGCTGTAAAACGATCCACATCGGCGAGGGCGAGCTGATCGTCGGAGAGCGCGGACCGCGGCCCAAGGCCGTTCCGACCTATCCCGAGCTCACTTGCCACAGCCTGGAGGACCTCCGCATCCTCAACTCGCGTCCCAAAACGCACTACGACGTCGACGAGGATTGCCTGCGCAGCTACGAAGCAAAGGTCATTCCCTACTGGCGCGGCCGCTCGATGCGCGACCGGCTGTTCGATCAGATGGAACCCGAGTGGAAGGCCGCATACGAGGGGGGCATGTTCACCGAATTCATGGAACAGCGGGCGCCGGGCCACACGGTCCTCGATGACAAGATCTACTCAAAGGGGATGCTGGATTTCAAACGCGACATCGGGGCGGCTGTAGAGAAGCTCGACTTCTTGAACGATCCAGAAGCTTACGACAAGCGCGAGGCGCTACGCTCGTTTGACATCGCCTGCGACGCGGTGATCCTGTTCGCCGAGCGTCACGCGGAGCTCGCACGTGCTCTCGCCTCCCGCGAGAGCGATCCGTTTCGCCGGGCCGAGCTCGAGAAGATCGTCGACGTGTGCGCGCGTGTCCCGGCCCACGCTCCCCGCGACTTCCAGGAGGCGCTCCAGTATTACTGGTTCTGTCACCTCGCTGTCATCACGGAGTTAAACGGCTGGGATTCGTTCAATCCCGGTCACCTTGATCAGCACCTGCTGCCGTCTTACGAGAAGGGGATTGCGCAGGGGACGCTCACGAGCGAGCAGGCCCGGGAGCTGCTCGAGTGCTTCTTCATCAAGTTCAATAACCACCCGGCGCCGCCAAAGGTCGGCGTGACGGCGGAAGAAAGCGGCACGTACACCGATTTTGCGAACATCAATATCGGCGGCCTGCTTCGCGACGGGACAGACGGCTCGAATCCGGTTTCCCACATCCTGCTGGATATTGTCGACGAGATGCACCTGTTGCAGCCGAGCACAAACTTGCAGCTCTGGAGCAAGAGCCCGGATGCGCTTCTGAAACACGCGCTTCAGGTGGTTCGCAAAGGCTACGGTTTCCCGTCCATCTTCAACACGGATGCGGTCGTCCTGGAGCAGCTCAGGCAGGGGAAGACCCTGGAAGACGCTCGCGCCGGGGGCTGCAGCGGCTGCGTGGAAGTCGGCGCCTTCGGCAAGGAGGCGTTCATCCTCACCGGCTACTTCAACATGGTGAAGGTGCTCGAGCTGGCGTTGAACAACGGATTCGACCCGCAGACAGGAAGGCAGCTCGGGCCCCAGACGGGGGCGTCGGATTCATTCGCCAGTTTCGATGATGTATTCACGGCGTGGCGGCGACAGTTCGAGTATTTCGTAAACCTTAAGCTGCGCGGCAACCAGGTGATCGAGCGGATGTACGCCGGGCAGATGCCGGCACCTCTCCTCAGCGTGCTCACCGACGACTGTGTCGCGAAGGGCCGCGACTACAACGCCGGAGGAGCGCGGTACAACAACTCGTACATTCAGTTTGTTGGTCTGGGGAGCCTGACCGACTGCTTCACCGCCATGCGCGAAGTTTGCTTTAACGCAGGCGCCGGAGGCCGGCGGATCACGCTCGGCGAGCTCGTCACCGCCCTCCAGTCGAATTTCGAAGGCGAGGGGGTTCTCCGCCAGCGCCTTCTCAACAAGGTTCCCAAGTACGGGAACGACGACGACCGGGCGGACGAGCTGACGACTCGGATCTTCAACACCTGTCTCGAGGTCCTGGACGGAAGGCCGAATACCAAGGGCGGCTGTTACCGCGTGGAAATGCTTCCGACCACATGCCACGTCTACTTTGGCAGCGTTACAGGAGCGATGCCGGACGGGCGATTGGCCGGGCTGCCTCTTTCGGAGGGCATTTCCCCGGTTCAGGGGGCGGACCGGAAGGGTCCAACGGCCGTGATGAAAAGCGCCGCGAAAATCGACCATGTGAAGGCGGGAGGCACGCTCCTGAACATGAAGTTTTCGCCGTCGGTTGTCTCCGGCGAGGATGGCCTGGACAAGTGGGCTCATCTCGTCAGGAGCTACTTCAAGCTGGGTGGGCACCACGTGCAGTTCAACATCGTGAAGGCCGACACCTTGCGTGAGGCGCAGAAGAATCCGGAGCAGCACCGGGATCTCATCGTGCGGGTCGCCGGCTACAGCGACTACTTTTGCGACCTGTCCACGGCGCTCCAGGACGAAATCATCGCCCGCACCGAGCATGAGGGGCTCTGAAACCTGTCGTCGAAAGCACTGCTCGGGCACCTTTTTTCGAAAACCCGTGATTAAATAGACGCTCCCATTTTTTTTCGCGGGAAAGGAACAGTATGACCGCGCAGCCGGCCAGCCTTTCGGCTTGGCGGATCTGGAATGCAGCCACCAAGAGGGAAAATCTAGATGACTATGCACTCTTCGCGTCGAACGTTCTTAGCCGGCGGGCTGGGCTTGGCGGCCGCCTACCCGGTCCAATCGAAGTCTCACGCCGAGGAACCTAAACTGAGCTACCGCACCCTCGGGAAGACAGGCCTGAAGGTCAGCACCGTCGGATTCGGTTGCATGATCACTTCCGACATCAGCGTTATCAAGCGTGCCGCCGACCTCGGGATCAACCATTTCGACACGGCCCGAGTGTACATGGGGGGGAATAATGAACGACTCGTTGGCGAGGCGCTCAAAGGCCACCGAAAAAACGTGTACATCGCCACGAAAGTGCTCAAGCGCGACCCGAAGTCGGCTGCGGCGGATCTCGATACCAGTCTGAAGGAGCTCGGCACAGACTACGTGGACATCTGGTACCTGCATGACATCCGCCGGCCGGGTGACTTGACACCGGAGCTCATTGAGGTGCAGCAGCGGGCCGTGAGTGCGGGCAAGGTGCGGTTCACCGGCTTCAGTGTTCACATGAACTTTCGCGAGGTCATTCCGCCGGCTCTTGCCACGGGCAAGTTTGACGTCCTGCTCACGACGTACAACTTCGCACTCGGGACGCAGGTCGACGACCTGGTCGAACAGGCCAGGAAGGCCGGTCTGGGAATTATTGGAATGAAGGCTATGGCCGGGTCGTTTCGCCTTCCGGGCGCCACGGACGATGGCTTCCAGGCGAAGATCAAGGCGCCGGGTGTGCCGGTGGCGGCGCTAAAGTGGTCGCTGCGAAATCCACTCATGGACTGCGTGATTCCGAGCATCAAGGACATGGAAGAGCTGGACGAGGATGTCCAGGTCATGTCGGCGCCGTATATGCCCGCTGACGAGAAGATCCTGAGTGCCCAGCGGGATTTCATCCGGCCGCTCTACTGCCACGGCTGCGGTGAGTGTGCTGGCGCCTGCCGGCTTGGCTTGCCGGTCCCGGACCTGGTTCGGTTCGCGATGTACTCGGACGGCTACGGCGAGTTCCGGTTGGGCCGCGAGCGATTTCTGGCCTTGCCCGAGGAGTTGCGCGAGCGCCGCTGCAACGCTTGCCCCGAGTGTGCGGTCCAGTGCCCGAACGGCGTGCGGGTCCCGGAGCGCGTCCAGAAAGCCCAGCAGCTGTTTCTTGCGTAGCCCGAATTTTCTGAAAACCAACCGCAACCATGCTTGCGAAGGTGTTGAATAAGGTCGGAGAAGTGCGTTCGGCCCACAGGTATTGACGGACTTGTTATGGGCTGATGTCGTGCGGAGGGCGAGTTTTTGAGATGCTTCTGTAAGGCCAGCGTGTCCGCATCGCCCAGCAGGACGGCGGGGCTGAGCGCCGGCTTCAGCCACGCCAGAAAGTCCAGGAGATCTTCTTCACGGAGGGCGACACAGCCGGCGGTCGGGCTGCCCTCCCTTGCCCAGACATGGAAGAAGATCGCGCTTCCGAGTCCGCCGACGACTGGCTGCGTGTTGTACTCGACTACGAAGCCGTGACGATACAGATGATCAGAACGCTTCATTTTTTCGGCTGAAACTGAGGGCTTGCCGCGCACCCACCGGTTATAGTCAGGCGACCGGGGGTCATCAACCCAGTAGTCCTCCTCGGTCGCCTGCCGGTAGGGCATGCGGGTCTTCACCGAACCGGGGTAGCCGAATGCGAGCCCGACCGGAAACAGGCCCGAAGGAGTCTTGCCGTCGCCTTCCCTCTTCTCGCCGACCTTCGCAAAGCCGTTGCGGCCGATGCTGCCCGGAAAGGGCCCTAGTTCCATTTCCCAACCCGATGGCGTTTTTTGGAGTCCGAACACCTGAACCGATTTCGAACCGCTTTGCTGGCCAAAGGCAACGATGACCTGGCGGCTTTTCAGCCCGTGCTCGCGAGCGAGGAATTGCCGGACCGGCGCAGGAAGCTGGGTGGCGTCCTCGGTGCGAGCAGCCCAGGATGCCGCCAGAATCACGGCCGGAAGAGCGCATGTGAGACAGAACCAGCTGCGCCACCGCTGCTTCGTTTGCATCTGGGTCTTCATTTCAGAACCGGGTACTTTCGTGCGTTCGGCAGCTGATAGTGCCACCATTCTGTTTCGAGCGGCACGAGCCCGACCTCCCGCAAGAGTGTCCTCAGGAGCGCCCGGTTGGCTCTCTGCTGCACCGGCGCCTCCTGGTGCCATTGATGGGAGCTGGGCGAGAACGTATCGAAGGCGGTCGGCATCTCCAGTTCGATACCTTGGCGGTCAACCAGCGTGAGGTCTGCCGCGACCCCCCGGTTGTGCATGGAACCCTGTTTGAAGGGATTTGCCACGTAGCGCTCGTCCGGAAGCAGTCTCCACATCCTTTTCTGGACTTCGACAGGCCGATAGCCGTCGTAGATCTTCAGACCGAGGCCGTCCTTTTCGAGGATCTTCTGTGCCCGATCCAGCCGGACGGCAAGGTCCTTGTGAACGAGGCAACGGGCACTGTCATAGACTGGCTCTTTCAAAAAATTGTCGGCGGTCGCGTACTTGAGGTCGACGACGATGTTCGGGCTGAATTCCGCGATGTCGACCAGTTTCGGATGAACTGCACGCTGCTCATTCGCGGGGGACGCTATCAGCCAGGAGATAACGAGGACCGCGGCCCAGCTCTTCAGAATCGTCTGCATTGTCCCACCTCTCGCTTGCAGCCTGACCTTACACCTGATTCCATCGTTCAATTATAGGAAATCGGGGCGGCTCCGCGGATCGGCCAGCCGATACCGCTACCTGTGCACCGTCGAGTACCAACCTGCGGGCGAGCGTAGGTCCAACTTCCAAGTCGGACACTACATACCGCCAGCAACATCGAGCCAGCTGCCCGCATGCCGAATGTCCGACTTGGAAGTCGGACCAACGAGAGATTCGCAAAAGCTGCAACACCGAGCCAGCCGACGGTCGGACACCTCACACCGCCAGCGGGGGGGCAGCAGCGCTTGCCGCGGTGTACATTGGTCCGACTTCCAAGTCGGACACTACACACCGCCAGCAGTATCGAGCCAGCTGCCCGCATGCCGAATGTCCGACTTGGAAGTCGGACCAACGAGAGATTCGCAAAAGCTGCTACACCGAGCCAGCCGACGGTCGGACACTTCACACCGGCAGCGGGGGGGCAGCAGCGCTTGCCGCGGTGGACGAGAGACGCGCCTTGCCGTTGTTCCCTCGTCCGAATTCTCGGAGATGTTCAAGGACGCTACCGAGACGCCTTTGCGCGTTGGCGACTATGTCACCGCCGTCGCGCTCCCGGGTAAAGTAGATCGAACGCTGACCCTGTATGGTTTCCTGCGGCTGAACCCGGATCTCGAATTCGTGCGGCGCAAAGGCCGCAAGCCGGGCCACGGAAGCGCGATGCGCGACGCGTTGCTCTACGTGGCACTCGTGTATGTGTTCATCGGCCTGTTGCTCGCCGTCAGCGGCCTGCCCTCGATGCTGCCGATCGGCCTCCCCGAGAGTGCGGATCCGCGTTGGGCAGTGCCGGCTGCCGTACTCACCGCCATTCCTGGCGCCATCCTGGCATGGCTTTGGATGCGTCGTTCCGAGACCCGGCGGCGGGCCGAGATCGAGGCACGCAATGAGGCGGCACGACGCGAGGGCCGGCCGGTCGAGGAGTTCGCCCCGGTGGTCGCCGGCAGGTTGAATCGCGCCGTCCTGGTCCTCGCGGGAGCGTTCATCCCGGTCATGTCAACTACTTTGCGCGGGAAATCACACCCTCGAAAGATCGTTCCGTGCGAGAATCCGGTCGGGAATGGCCCCCGACGCGAAGGCGATCTCGGGGCCTCGTGGACATCTGGAGGAGGTTTATGTTTAGGATACGAACCAGTCTCACCGTCTTGTTTCTGATCGCGGTCTGCGCCGCGCAGATCGCTGCCTGGCAGGGCAGTCAAACGGGTGTGGGTGGCAGCGGCCCGCGTCTCGGGAAATGGAAGTACACCGGTAAGGACAGCCTGGGGGTCGTCTGGACAGGTACCCTCACTATCGGCAAGGTGGACCCCAATAGATTCGACCCGGGTAAGTACCATTCCATCTGCAGCATCGAGGCGCAGTCGGAAAAGGGAGGGTTGGGGGTCGAGCATCCTGGCACATACGATGCCTCCACGCGTACCCTGTCCTTTGGAAACGAAGGGCGGATGGGAGGGTCTGTCTACACTGCTGTCCTCTCGGTCGATGGCAAGAAGCTGGAAAAGGGCAAGTGGAGGAAGTCGGACAGGGATTTCGGCTCCAAAGAGCTGGCCGTCGTGACCGGAGAGTGGTCCGCAGATCTCATCGAAAACTAACCTTATAGCCCAGATCGTCTCACTATCCTCTCGGATGTCAACTGGGAGACAGCTCGACTTCGCCTTCGATCTCCACCGGGATGTTGAACGGGAGCTCTGCCAGTCCGACGGCGCTCCTGGCGTGTGCTCCAATCTCGGGGCCGAAGATCTCGATAATGAGGTCGGAGAAGCCGTTGATAACGGCGGGCTGGTTGTTGAAACCGGGCGCGGAATTGACCATCCCGAAGACGCGGGTCCAAGCCGCGATGCGATCAAGGCTCCCGAGCTTGCGCTGAAGGCTGCCAAGGATGGCCAACCCGGTCAGACGCGCGGCTACGTAAGCCTGCTCCTGTGTGACTTCCCGGCCTACCTTTCCGAGAGGTTGGGCGAGTGACCCGTCCTGGTTCGTTGGCCCGTGCCCGGAAATCAGTGCCCTCGTGCCAACGATTCGCACCCAGGGAAAGGGCAAGACGATTCCGGGCGGCGGTTGGATTGGCTGCGGAAGCACTATCCCGAGGGTCTGCAGTCTCTGTTCGATCTTGGACATTGGTTCACCTCCATGCGTGGTTAACCCGGACTTCCACAAGGTCGATGTTAATAGGCGGATAGACCGGCGAGTTCCCGGCGGAGGGCGAGATCGAATGGAGCCGCGCACGACAGCGAGCGAAGCAAGCGAGTAAGCGGACCACCTGACTCGCTCCACTGCTTCGTGTTTAAATGTCTCGACTTAGCGAATGATTGGTGGTCCGCTTACTCTCGCTCACTGCCGTTCGCTCTCGTGCGCGGCTCCATTCGATCTCGCTCTCCGCACGACATCAGCCAATAGCAAGTGCGCCAGGGTGAGCTCTGGCTAACTGGCCAACGCCGCCCGGACCTGGGCAAGCGTGTCCGGGTGGGTGACAACCAGGAGATCGGCGCCGGCATGCAGGTAGGCGAGGGCCGTGACAGCCTCCCACAGCGGACCTCTGCGCGTCTGGTCGCCCCAGCCAGGAGCTTCGGCCTCGGGAGTGGTTGTCTCGCGCGCCCTCCAAACCTCTGGGCCGGGAATCGACGCCATCGGCTGGCTCAACATCGGGTCTCCGCGCAGGCATGCCAACCGTGCCCTCTCCATGATCGAATAGGTGTACTCCAGTCCGTAGCCCAGCGCGCTGGTTACGTGATGCATCACGATACGGTCGGAGGACAACCCGGCGTCGGCGATCAGGATATTGAGCTGTTTAGCCAGATTGACGTCGATGGGAGACTCGGCCAGGATGCTGTGCCCGTAAAGCGCGCAGGCCGCCGCAATGGTCCGGTAATTCTCAGCGACCGCAGGCCCGATCAGGCAGCGTTCGCCCTTGGTCGCCTCGCACACGGCCGGTAGTAATTCCCGGTCCTTCTCCACGTGCCCGGAACCGAGCAACATCAACGGCGTCCTCACGGCTGCCAGAATCGAGCGCACGGTCCCGATCGCCGCCTCGACGGGTCGATCCTGATTGTCGGGATGGGTGGAAGCGAGCCGCAGACAAATGATTTCGGCTCCCGCTTCACGGGCCTGGCAAGCCCAGGCAACCGGACTGGCCAGAGTATCCGCGCCCCACCGGTCCTGGAGGGTCGGCGGCCAGTCAGCCGGAAACATATCCCAGACTTCCAAGGCCAATGCGGGCGGGTGCCCCGCCTCGCCTTCCATTCTCAAAAAAGGCAGCGTGGAAGCTCCCCCGATCAGGCGTGCTTCGCCCCTCGAGCCCCCTTCGGAGGCCGTCGCCCCGATTTTCACGATTCCGACTCGCCCACTCCACTTCTCCGTCGCCTTCTCTATCAACACTTCTCGCTCCCTGTCTCTTTTTGCGGTTCCCACAGCCCCGCCCATAGTTCCTTCCAGCCCCTGGCCGCCGGCGATTCACGTGGAACCTCAAAGACGCTGCCTCCGCACTCCGCAATCCTTCGTACCACATCGTCCTCGGCTACCGGGACGACCTCCTCGCTCCAGTCACCCAAACCCGAACCGGCCAAAAGCTGACCGATATCGGCTGGACACCGGACGGCTACTGGAACAATCCTCCGAACCTTGATCTGGAGACGGGGAATCATCTCCCGGATACGACCAGCCGTCAACACCGAGGCCTTGTCCGGACCGAACGTTACGAGCAGCACGTCGATATCGTCAGTCGTGCGACGACTGAGATGCTCCATCCCGGCTTCGTTGTCGATGATTACTACCGGATAGGTCTTCCCCAGCCGGGACAACTCCGAGCGCAGGAGGTGATTGACGGCGCAATAGCAGCCCGGGCCCTCGGGCCGGCCCATCACCAGGAGATCGAGCCCGTTTCCCTCGGACAGGCAATCCTGTACGCCCATCCGAAGGAAGTCGACCCGGTTCATCCCCGGCGGCGGTTCCTTTCGTTCGCGCAATTCGGCCAAAGCGGCAGGCTCCGGAAGACCGAGCGCGAGCGCCAGGGTGCTATTCGGATCCGCGTCCACCGCCAGGACCGGCCGCCGGTCTGCTTCCAACGCCTGGCGGACGAGGCCGGCGGCCAACGTGGTCTTCCCCGTTCCTCCTTTGCCCGCCAAGGCGATCCGCAAGGTCATCGAACCTCCGTGTGGGGAAGGAAGGCGGCGGCGCCGAATGCATCCATGAACTCGGGGACCGCGCTCAGCTCTATCGGCGTCAAGCTCGCCCCGAATCGATCGATTCGCTGCCGACCGGCGGCCGACACCAGGTAAAGCCGCGCCCCTGCCAGCGAAGCGTTGCCCACGGACGTCACCTGCTTGCCGTCGGTTTTCGGCAACAGACCAACTGCGACGGCGGCGTCCACATCGATCGCTGCCCCGAATCCGCCCGCGAAGATTACCCTGCCCACCGCCTCCCAGGGGATCCCCACCTGCCTCAGGAGAGTCTCAATTCCCGCATAAACGGCAGCCTTGGAGTGGATGAAGGTGGAGATATCCGATTGTCTGAGGACGAGATCGTGGTCCAGCGCGGTCTCCGACGCGTCGAGGAGGACGTATTCCAGTTCGTCTTCTCCACGCCTTACTCGCGGAAACCCCGCATTCAGCTTCCCGCTCCTGTCTATCCCACTTGCGGTGAACAGTGCCCCGACCGAGCTGATGAGCCCTGATCCACAAACGCCTCGAGCTTTCGCCTGACCGATCGTCGTGCAAACCAGGCGCTGATGCGGTTCGTCCCAACCGACAGAGCTGATTGCCCCGTGTTCCGCCCTCATCCCGCAGGAAATGCCGCCGCCCTCGAAACAAGGTCCGGCTGACGTGGAAGCACAGAGCGCCCACTCCTTTCCCGAGAGAACCACTTCGCCGTTGGTTCCCAGATCCAGCAGCAGGGCCGGTTCCTCAGCTTCGTCCAAGCCGCAGGCGACCGCCCCGGCGGTGATATCGCCACCGACGTAGCTGGAGACGGCGGGACATGTGAAGAGGGGGGCACCAGGGTGACAACACATGCCTGAAAGCGCCGAATCGACCACCGGATAGGACGTGAATGCAGGCACATAGGGCGCACGCCTGATGTAACCGGGTGGCACCCCATGAAACAGGTGCATCATGGTCGTATTCCCGGCTACCGCCGCTGACAAAACCCAGCCGCGCTGGACATTCGCCCGCCGGAGCAACGCCTGCTGCATCGTGCAAATGAACTCCCGGACGGCCAGGCTCATCCGTTCCAGATTCCCGGGAATCTCGGCCGCGACGATTCGGGAGATGACATCGGCGCCCCAACTGAGCTGCGGATTGAGGCCGACGCCGGTCGCCAACACATCGCCTGAGCCCAAATCGACCAAGGCCACGGCGATCGTCGTCGTTCCGATGTCGACGGCCCACCCGTAGGCGGGCACCCGCTCTGCGGCTGGATTCGTTGCGACGGCCAGGGAGCGCGACCCGATCGACAGGCAGTGAACGTCGATCTTCCAACTGGATCCCCGGGCGACGCCCGGTAATTCTGCCAGCGTGGAGGGGGCAAAATCGAGATCGGCGGGAAGTACGGAACCACCGTCCCGACGGAGTCGGGTCAAGTCGTCGAGGTTATCGTCCTGAGTGGGCGGCCGGCAGTCGACGGCGATCCGCTGATGGGCCAGAGGTGGTTCAGGCGAGAGCTTCAGAAGCAGGCTGTCAGGCAGGGCGGCAATCTCTCCCACCCGGGTTCGCTCCGGAATTGTGACCGTGACATCCGACCGGGGATGGTGCAGGCAGGCGAGGAAGTCCACGGCCCCGTCAAGGACCCGGCAATGGCCATCCGCGTCGCTTATCGTCCCGGAAAGGCCCTGCAAGCGGCAACGTCCGCAGGTGCCCTGGCCTGCACATCCGGCGTCGAGCAGGATCCCGGCCGCACGGGCTATTGAGAGGAAATCGTCCGATCCGGTGGTCCGGATCTCGAGGCCGTCGGGCAAAAAACAGACCGTATACATGGGATCAACGCCAGCATTGCTTCAGGAAACGCGGGAGGCCCGAAGCTTCGCGAGGGCCGACCAGCACCCGCCATCCGGTGGATTCCTCGACCTCCCCGCTGAGGACCGAGACGAGGCCCGGAATGACCATGGTCCGATGATTTACCAAGGCTTCTACGTTCGACTCCTTCAGCGCCTTGGCTATTGTAGACGCCGAGAACTTGTCGGCTGCCCAGGCGGTCAGAACCGACATGCCATCCGAATCGGTGAGCAAGATGCGCGCAGGCGCGCGGGCCGCCTCGACCTCGGGCCTGACCGAGTAGTAGGTGAGCGCAAAATTCGTGGTCACAAGCACGGGCGCCTCAGGACCGGGGTTACCGATTTCGTACACTCCGGGAGTCATCATGATTGGCTTCTGCGGATCCGTGTAGAGATTGAAGCGGAGCGTCACCAGCGGAAACACGAGCTCCGGGTCGCACTCGTCCAGGACGAGCAGCGAAGCGTACTTGCTGACGGCGGCAACGGCCTGCGCGAGTCGCTTCTCGGGGGTGGATGCCGTGAGCTGGACAAGAATTGGATAGCCGAGCTCCGAGCAGCCCCGCGCGATAGCCAGGCGACGGCAGGCCGTCAGCATTTCCACCATTTCACCGTCCTTGCAGTCGCCGGCAGGATCAATCACCAAATCCCGCACGCCGGCGCGCTCCAGCGTGGTGGTTTTCTCCGCGATCTCTTCGAGACTGGCACCCGAAACGACGAGCGGAAGAGCGGTCTCATGCGCCAGATTCCCCCACTCTTTAAGATCGATCCCCCGGCCGCCATGCAACAGCGGCCGGATGTGCCGGCAGCAGGGGAGCGCGGCGCGCACCTCGTCCAAGTCGGGCGTTTGCAGAATCAGTGCGAGCGCATCGGACTCGGCAACGGCTCGAGCGGCGAGGGCAAATTGACCGGGGTTACCACCCGTCGATCGCAGTGCCACGGCATCCACGCCGGTCGTTTCTCCCACGCGCTCGAACTTCAATCGGCTGATCTCGCGACACCGCCGGCGGACTTCGTCCAACGGATCGTCAGCCGCCACCGAAACCGCCAGGCCGCATGCATTGATAAACCGCTTGTCGTGGCGGAAAAGGACCGTTTCTCCCCCCAGCATCAGCGGCGTAGAAGCGGGCCCTATCGCGAAACTATGTACTGGGGGCCGCGAAGAGGCGGAGAGTTTCTGCCTGGCTTCGTCGGAAACATCGGGACAGGCGGCGAGCTCCACCTTCTGGGCGGCCATCGCCATTGCAAACGCGAGACAAGTCGGAAAACTGCACTTCTTGCAGTTTGTCTTCGGTAACAGCTTATAAATCTCGAGTCCAGTAGGCATAAATCACAACAATGAGGGCATTGTGAGGGCCGGGTGGCCCACCGTAGCCAAGTGCTGAAGCAAGCCGTCGCTGTCGACCGAAACGTTTTCGTCGGCGATCATGTCCAGCAAATCCGGTACCCCGGCTTCGCCGGCTCGGACGCAAAGCTCCTCACGCAGGGCCTCGCGGAGCTCGGAGGGCATCCAGACGACACGCTTCAGGCCTCCGTCGGCAGGGATGAACTTCCGGCTGACGACGTATTTTCGTCCCACTCCCATAAATCCTGGCGACTGGTTGCCGCCACCAACGGCGCCTGCGAGAGTGCTGAATGTCATGCCGACAGGAGTGAGCCCCTGGTATTCCCGGTTGACGACCAGGAATCCGTTCGCCTCCGGGACAATGGCGATGATGCACTCGAAGCAGCCGCAGCTGGTCTCCGGAAACTCCATGATGGAATACGCTTCGAAGCGTTCCACCGTCTGGTTCGAGGCGCGGCGGACGAAGTCGTTCACGCCTTTCCACTCGCCTCTTGTGGCATTCAGGACTTCCCCCTTCTTTACCGGCTGGTTGGGGCCGGTATTGTCTATTTCATGAGCCGCCTTGGCGTCGAGCCAGGTGTAGGCGCCGCACAGCCCGGGCCTTTCCGGTTTTACGATACAGACATGGTTGGGGGCAAAAGACTGACAGAGCGCGCACGAGTAAAACTCTTCAACCGCCTCGTCGGTGAGATTGGCGACCCGCTCCTCCCGCTGCCGGTAAACGGCTGAAGCCTGGAGAAGCAGGCGGTCGATGTCTTCTTGCCGGGTGTAGATCTCGACGACCACCTTGTCGACGATCCGGGTGAACGTCTCATGGATCTTGGCATGCAGCAAAACGCCCAGGTGACGCAAGCGGAACCCGCTGGCAAACGCTTCCTTGCTGATGCGCATCCAGAGGAGGTTTCGCTGACCCATGTGAAAAACGCCCATCGCCTGGTTCAGGAAGGAGTGGAAGTGGCGCTCCACGACCGGCTCGAACACTGTCTGCATTGATCGTCCGGCAACCTTCACGACAATACCGAGCGGCATAGTGCCGCCATCCTCGACTTGATCGATATCGGGTCCGATCACCGAGATCTGCCCGTCTTGGATATCGGCCATCCCGACGCTGGTAGCCCATTCAAACCCGACCGAGTACTTTCCGCCGAACTGGACGTGCATATCCTCCTTGCGGATTCGCTCGCCCTCGAAGGCCGCGCCGTGATGGACCGGGATCTCGATCTTGGAGACTTTTACCTTGATGCCGCGAGCTTCCAGGCATCGTCCCACGATCTTCCCGTGATCGGGCTCTGCGACCAGGGTCTCGAAGCGCGTTGTTTCAGTCTTTCCGATGGGCTCGAGCGGCTGGTCGGTTATCACGGGAAAGCCCATCGCGATAGCGGCTGCCCCGGCTGCAGCCGCCAGGGGACCGATCGGACCGAGGACCAGGCAGGCGGCCGGCACCCGCTCCCGGCAATAAGAAAGTGCCCGATCCGCAGCACCGACGGGGATCCCGCCGAAAGTCAGGGCGGCGCGGATGGCGAAGCTCAGAGCATGAACCGCCGCGCTGATATCGGGCCCGACGGGTACGACATATGTTTCGAGGCCCACCTTGACGCCTCGCGCCTCCAGCTGGGGAAGAACGCTCTCGCCGCGCTCGTCGCCTACAATGATGGTCAGGATATTCCGGCCCTGCAGGTCGCGGACAATGTTCTCCGCGGTCGGGGCATCCGGCGCCTTACCGATCAGGACGACGACCCCAGGCATGCGACCGTCTACGAGCAGCAGACCGAGGGCGCGCAACACCGTGTCCGGGATGAAGCCCACCCAGCCCGGTCCTTCCGGTCTTTTCTGGACCGCCTTGAGTAGCTCAAGGGCCAAGGCTGAGGCGAGCCCCCGGTTGATCGTTCCTCCAAGCGCGTCCGAGCGCAAGCGGGAGTGCGTGCCTTCGGCAACCGAGCGAATCTCGCTCAGAAGCTCCAAAGCCTGCCCGGACACCACCTTTTCCCGGCCAAGCAAGGCGTCTGCGAGGGGCAAGGGGAACATGGTCCCTTCGAAGGCTAGCACCGCGTCCGGCGCCTGGGTATGGCGCGCGGATTCGATCTCCGCCTCTACCAGCTTCAGAATGCACTCCGCTCCCTGGGCAACTGCAGGAATCAATGGATGCGACACAATGTTTCTCCTAACAACTTCAAGAGTGAGTCGGGCAGTCAACCCGTCAGATGGTCATTGAGCGCGGCTGCGGCCTCCGAGGTCACCTGCAGGATCCGCTCGGCCTCGGCCGTCTCGAGTGAACCCGCGCCGCAACTCGGAGTGACGAGAACCTCTCTCAGCAGCAGCTCGCGCGGAACCCCGCGATAGGTTATCATCTCGACGCCATCCCAAAAACGGCGCACCACTGACTCGGCAGTCTCCGCCCGAATCTGGCTGGAGCTTGGCGTGATTCCCCAGGCGAGCTGGCCGCCTGCCTCCAGGAACTCGGTCAGTTGCTTCGGGTAAAGCGAAAGCGACTGGCAGTAGCTGACCGCGTCGAAGTTGACGATGTTCACGCCCGCGTCCATCAGGAGTGTCCAGTCCGTATTACCGCAGCAGTGGACGCCCACCCGAGCCCCCTCGGCCTGGATGGCGCCAACCACCAGCGACAGGTTACCGATGACCTGCTCGCGGTCCACGGCAATGAATGCAGAGCCGAAGGAAGCCAGGTAGGGTTCGTCGATGAACAGGACGACCTCCCGGTGCAGCTGCTTCAGGCGCCTGACCTGCCAGCGCGCCTTCATCATCAGCCCCTGCACCATCAGCTCGGACACCAGCGCATCATAGAGGATGGGCCGGTTCTTCTGGTCGGTCACGGTCAGCCCGTAGCTGATCGGACCGGTAATGTGCCCTTTGACGAAAACCGCCTCGGGCGTGACCCACTGAGCACCGCCCGCTAAAAAACAGTGAAGACCAGCCGAGTATTCCGGGCTCACAGCAAAATCATCGACCCGGTCTTCCATGATGGAGTCCGTGAAGGCCAGGATCTCCTCCGCGAGCTCCTCAGGATCGGTCTGGAAGTACATTTTTCGACGCTCTTGGTCGAGTCGGGCGCCCGGCAGCCCCTCGGAGTACTGGATGTACATCCCCTCGCGAAAATCACGTTTCGGGAGCTGCGGCCAGAAGGGCGCCTGGGGCAGCGACTGCGCCGCGAGCTGGCACGCACCCGAGGGGTCGAAGTGCGGAAGACTTCCGATAGCTGTACCAACGACAGCAGGGTTCATAAAGACCGCTAATGTATCGAATTCCGCTCGAGTACGATAGTACCGATTTGCTTCCTTGAACTTCCGGGAGAGCTTTTCGTTGTATGCTGCTTACCAAACGAACGAGGGTTCGCAAATGAAAGTAGTCTGCAGTCTGATGATTGTAGTGGTGAGCATGGCGTGTACTTTGCAAGCGGGCGACGATGCGTCTACTGTCCAGGGGAGGAACATCCGGATACACACCCGGTTTCTGGCAGACGACGTGACCGAAGGGCGTGCACCTGGCAGTCGCGGCGCGGATCTGGCGGCCAGGTACATCGCTACTCAGTTCGAGCTGGCTGGCCTGAGTCCGGTTTTCGGCGACTCGTTTTTCCAGGCGGTTCCGATGATCGGCAGCAAGGCGAGCCAGACACCCAGGCTCGCAGCTCGATCGGGCACGTCGAGGGTTGATTTCCAGTATGCCCGGGACTTTGTCGGGTGGCCGGCATCCAGCCGGAAGGAAGCGAAAATAGCCGGGAACGAACTGGTATTCGTTGGCTATGGGATCAAGGCCCCAGAGGTGGGTTGGGACGACTACAAGGGGCAGGACCTGAAAGGCAAGGTACTGCTGATGCTTGTGAACGATCCGCCTTCGGCCGATCCGGCATTCTTCGGTGGTCCGGCGCTCACATATTACGGGCGCTGGACGTACAAATTCGAGGAGGCAGCGAGGCAGGGGGCCGCCGGGGTCCTTTTGGTGCACAATACCGAGATGGCGGGATACCCGTGGCAGGTGGTCGAGGCCTCCTGGACGGGAGAGAGATTTGACCTGCCGGCTGAATCGCTCAAAAGCACGTTTTTCGAGGGATGGATCCAGCAGGCAAAGGCCAATGAATTGCTTAAGCCGAAGGGGCTCGACTTCGAGCGTGCCGTGCAGATGGCAGGCAAACCGGATTTCGCCCCGGTCTCGCTTGGAATGACGGTCTCAGCGGAGTTCCACTCCGACATCAGGCGCATCGAATCCCCTAATGTCCTCGGCCTGCTGAAGGGCAGCGATCCGTCGCTTCAGAAGGAAGCCATCGTCATCACCACGCACTACGACCATTTCGGTATCGGAAAGGAAGTCGACGGCGACAGGATCTACAACGGGGCGCTGGACAACGCGTCGGGGACCGCGGGTTTGATCGAGCTTGCCCGGGCCTTGGCAACGCCCGGTTCGCGCCCGAAGCGTTCGGTCATTTTCGCCGCCGTAACGGGGGAGGAGCAGGGGCTGCTCGGCTCGGAATACTACGCGGCACACCCCGCCTGGCCTCTCGCCGACACCGTCGCCAATATCAACATCGATGCGATCAACGTTTGGGGACGGACCCGAAACCTCGTTCCGATGGGTGCCGAGCGATCCAGCCTGGAACTGCACGTCAAAGCGCTTGCCGGCCGGCTTGGCTTAGCTCTGTCGCCCGACCCGGAGCCCGAGAAGGGCAGTTTCTTCCGATCCGATCACTTCAGCCTGGTGAAGGTCGGAGTCCCCGCCGTCTACGTCCGCTACGGGCTGGACTTCGAAGGAAAGGAAGCGAACTGGGGTCAGAAATTGACCGATGAGTACCTCGCGAATCGGTACCACCAGCCCAATGACCAGTTCGACCCGAGCTGGAGTTTTGAGGGTGCAGAACAGATGATGGAGTTCGTTCGGCTGCTCACGCTGTCCATCGGCAACGCCGCCGAGCGCCCGGAATGGAAACCCGGCGACCCATTCGGCAAGGCGCGCGCCGGCACGCCTCGTTAAGGCGTACGTTGGTCCGACTTCCAAGTCGGACACTACAGACCGCCAGCAACACCGAGCCCGCTGGCCGCATGCCGAATGTCCGACTTGGAAGTCGGACCAACGCCAGGAGCGCGAAGCGAGCGAAGTAAGCGGACGTCCCGTCCCGCCGCGCGGACAGGCTGTCCGCGCTCCAAGGCGGGAAAGCTTTGCGCTCCCAGAGTCGTCGCAGTTTCTACAAGTCAGGTGAATCTTGCGATAGACTTTTGGCCAGGGCGGTCAGGACCTCCCACGGGCTTTGCTGAGCCTCGGGTTTGTGGCGAAAACGCAGGCGGCGTTGTCTGGGGTGAATTCTGTTTCGGGTTTTTGGCCGAAGCGGCAAGAGGCAAGAAGAAATGGATGACCAGAAATCCGGCGAACAGTCTGACCTTTCCGAGCTACTAGGGAAGGAACCGTGTCCGCGCCTGGATTGCGAGGTCATGCGCCTTGCGGCGGAGCTTCAGAAGGAGATCGCCCGGCGTCGTCGTACCGAAGAACGCCTGGCGGACGCGCAACGGATTGCTCATGTCGGACATTGGGATTGGGACATCGGGACCAACGACCTGTCCTGGTCCGATGAGGTTTATCGGATCTTCGGACTGGAGCCTCAGGAATTCGGGGCGACATACGAGGCCTTTCTCCAGCGCGTACATCCAGAGGACCGCGACGGTGTCAGGCAGGCGGTTAACTGCGCTGTTCTCAATCGGGCGGCCTATTCCATCGATCACCGAATCGTCAGACCAAACGGCCAGGTACGGATCGTCCACGAACAAGCTGAGGTGACGTTCGGCGACGAGGGGAAAGCGTCTCGAATGCTCGGTACCGTCCACGATGTGACGGACGCCAGGATGGTCAGTGCCGAGCTTGAGCGAAAGGAGGAAATGCTTCGACTCGTTCTCGAGGCACTCCCGGTGGGAGTCTGGATAGCGGACGAGACTGGCCGGATCAATACGACAAACCAGGCCGCCGTACAGATTTGGGGCGCGGCCCCTCACGTCGGTCTGTCCGACTATCCGATCTACAAGACCCTGGATCTGAAATCCGGGGAAGAACTCCGACCTGAAGATCGGGCAATTGCTCGGGCCTTGCGGACTCGGAAACGCCTGATGAGCCAAGAGTCGCGAATAGAGACCTTCGACGGCAAGTCGAAGGTGGTGAGAACCTGGGGAGCCCCCATCCTGGGTGCGGCCGGGGAACTGAATGGGGCTATTGCCGTTGTGGAGGATATCACGACGCAGTTCGAGGCCAGGCAGGCGTTAAGCAGGGCGGGGGAGGAGCTGCGGAAGCTCACGCAACATCAGATTCGAATTCGCGAGATGGAGAAAGGAGCGATCGCCACGGAGCTTCACGAAGGGATCGGTCAGTTGCTGAGCGGAGCCCTCATGCAGATTGCTTCGGTCAATAGGGACGTGGCTGCAAGGCGAGAGCTGGCGGACAAGTGTGCCGGGTTGGAAGCCGTCGTGAGGAAAGCCATCGAGCTGATCCGTCGGTTATCGTCTGAGTTGAGGCCTCCACTTCTCGATCATTTCGGTTTGAAGGACGCGCTCGATTGGCTCGTCACCGAGACCAGGGAGACACACGGTATCGCCTGCGACCTTGCCGCTTATGGGAAGCTGCCGGGCAGAGACGACGTTCGCAGTCTGGAGCTGTTCCGTATATGTCAGGAGGCATTCAGTAATGCGCTCCGGCAGGGAGCCACCACGATATTAGTAGATGTCAGAACACAAGGATCCGCAATCTGCCTCGACGTCAGAGACTACGGCGCACGGACCTCCGAATCTGATGCTGACGATACGCTGGCAATCGTCGGAATGCGAGAACGGGCGGCCGGGCTGTGTGGCACACTGGAAATGAGGACCGACCCAGAGCACGGTCGCGTCATCACTGTTTCGATTCCTGACCCGGGTCTTAGCCCGGCGGCACAGGACCGAGGAGTGTGACACAAGTCCCCTGGCCGGGAACACTTCGAAAGCTCACATCCCCGCCAATCAAACGCAGACGCTCTCGTACGCTGAGCAACCCGAACCCCGTGTGTGCCCCGTCAACGAGGAGCGCCGGGTCAAAACCGGCCCCATGGTCTTCGACCGTGAGTCGAACGCGCCCGTCCCCTTCGCTGAGTGTCACCCGTGCTTCACGCACTCCCGCGTGCTTGACAACATTAAACAGCAGTTCGCGGGCAGCGCTGAAGAGGACGACCGCCGTCTCCTGATTCTCAGGCAGAACATCGGTAGTCGTCTCAAGGGTGACGTGCAGGCGGTGCTTCTCCTCGACCCACCGAGCGAGTTGCTTCAGTCCGGGGACCAATCCGCTCTGGTAGAGGATTTGCGGGGTCAGCTCAGCCGTGAGCGAGCGTGACTGTCCGATCGACTCATCGATCAGTCGGCAGGCCTTGTCCAACAGTTCCCGCATACCCGGCTCCTGGACGGCAGACTGGGTGAGGACGATCTGCATTTTGGTGGCTACGAGGAGCTGTTGCAGATCGTCGTGGAGCCATTGAGCCAGTCGACGCTGCTCGCGCTGTTCCGTGCGGGCCAGCTCGCCCGCCAGGGCCCGGAGCTCCTCGGCTCGGCGCCCGGCCTCGGCCGTCCGCTCCTCGACTCGCTGCTCAAGAGTCCGGTTGATTTCCACCAACTCCTGGGCCTGCTTGCGCTCGCGTGCGCGGGCCAGTTGCTGCAGCCGGGCCAGGAAACTGACTCCAACACCCCCTGCCAGGAAAACCGTGATCCGGATCCAGTCCACCACGTCATGGCGGAAGGGGTGGCCAGGGGTGGGATCAAACCAAACGATGTAGCACAGGACGGAAGCGAGGGTAGCGACGACTCCTGGTCCGAATCCTCCAACCATGGCCCCTGCCACGACGGCGGGGTAGAACGCCAGGAAGGGTGTCCCTTCAAGCACGCCCGGCATGGCCCATCGCAGTGCGGCAGCAGCGCAGACGAAGGCGAGTGCCAAGGCATAACGCCAAGCTGCTTGGGTGGCCGTGATTCCGCCCAGACGCTCATGCTGCATGCCTGCACCGTTGGTTCGCACCAATGATCTCCGATCATGAACCGCACTAGCCACTTCGCCATCCTCCGCCCCAATTTCGACAACCCGACGGGCAAGAGTCAGCGACTCCTGTTTGGGTGCTGGCCGCACTTTAGCATTCCTGTGCCGAAATCGGATGCAAAAACCATTCCGGAGGTGATTCACGACGCGGCTGCCGACGGTCAGTAACGTGGGGCTCAAGATCCCGAGGTCTCAGCTAACAGCTCGATTCACCGTACTTCAATGCTTGGGGGATTTGGCGGAGAGGGGGGGATTCGAACCCCCGGTGCGAGTTTAAGCTCGCACAACTGCTTAGCAGGCAGCCCTGTTCGACCACTCCAGCACCTCTCCGTGTAGGGACAGTGGTCCGGCAAGAGTTCGTATTGTAGTGGAAAAGCCTTCAGTGAATCAAATGGCCACGGATTTCACGGATTGCACAGAAGGTAGCGATCCCCATCTGCGAAACCCGTGAAACCCGCAGGCAGTGCCCTTAAGAGCGGACGGGACGTCCGCGAACCCAGTGCGGACGAGACGTCCGCGCTCCAAACGGCCACAGACTCCAGAGTTCCCGCCCGGACGGGACCTCCGCGCTCCAAGCGGCAAGAACACTACTGGATCTTCATCTCGATATCTTTCTCGAGCCGAAAACTGAACTTGTGCTCCGGCAGGAATTCCACTTCCTTGCCCTTGGTCAGGAGCACACCGGTCGCACCCGCGCCGCCGCCGACAGCCGCGCCGATCGCGGCACCCTTCTTTCCGCCCGCAATGGCGCCGATGACCGCACCGATGCCCGCGCCAGCGCCTACCGTCTTGGCGTCACGCGCCTTGGTGTTCTCCGCCTCGGCGCTGATCGGGTTGGTTTCAAGCGAGTAGCGCTCGCCATCGACCGTCATCGATGTGAGCACCATCGAAAGCCGCGCCAGGCCCTGCACCTTGCCGGAAGAAACGACCTCCGTCAGTTTGCCGGTTACCTTTGCGCCTTTCGGGGCCAGCAATTTGCCGTCTACTTCCAGGTCACGATCAAGCACCGCCGCGAAGCTATCACCCTGCTTGTTGCGCGCAGTGCTGATGTCATCCAGCAGTCGAATGTCCAGCACAGCACCTTCCTCCAAGACGGCCGTGGTCGGGGCCGGAGGAGGAGGCGGTGCAACCGGAGCGGTCGGTGCTGCCGGGCTCGCATCCACGCCACTCCCGTCATCGATTCGCCGACGGGGTGACGGCATCACGACCTGATCGTCCTGTCCGCCACGGTTATCCGCGACATCGGCGGGAGGAGCCGGCTCGTAGCTCGGTTCCGGCGCCTGAGTGCGCGGCTTGGCCACCGGTCGCTTCGTCGACCGTGCGGGTGCCTTCACGACCGGTTCTGCCGGGTACTCGGCCGCCGGGGGCGGCTGTTGAGCGTAGCCCGGCGGGGTCTGGGACTCAGGCTGCGGGGCCTCCTGCGCCGGAGGCTGCTGCGCCGGTGCAGGCTGCTGGACTGCTGCCTGCTGCTCCGGCTGAGCCGCTTTTTCATCCGAGCTGCACGCCGCAAACGGCAGCAAGAGAAAGACCGCAATTAACAGTTTGAATTTCATCGTAAATCTCCCGAGCAGGTATTACCGGCTCTGATTGTGTAGAATTGCCTTTCATTATGATGGACACAGGGGACCCAAAGTTTCAGTTGCTCGCCGACCGGATCCGGGCTGCGAAGAAGCGCCTGGAAGGCAGGATTCGCCGGACCCCGGCCGTTTCCTCCAACTATAATCCCGAGGTCTTCCTCAAGGCAGAGAACCTCCAGTTGACGGGTTCGTTCAAAATAAGACCGGCGCTTAATCAAGTACTGTGTCTCACCGAAGGGCAAAAAGCAAGCGGGCTCGTCACATCAAGCTCGGGTAACTTTGCGCAAGCTGCCGCCTACGCGGCAAGCGCGGCGGGCACATCCGCGAAGATCGTTATGACTAAATCGTCCAGTCCGCTTAAGCAGGAGCGGACGCGGCGATTTGGCGGCGAAGTCGTATTGTGCGAGGACCATTTCGAAGCCCGGGCAAAGGGCGCCGAGAAAATTAGATCCGAGGAGGGAAGGACTCCGATTTTTCCGTACGACCACCTGGATGCCATTGCAGGCAACGGAACACTGGGTCTTGAAATCCTCGAACAGTTCCCGAGCGTCCTGAACGTCGTGGTACCGGTCAGCGGCGGAGGCATGATCAGCGGAATCGCCGCTGCCATCAAGCTGAACCGCCCAGACGTGAAGATCTGGGGCGTGCAGTCGGCAGGATCGAATGCCACGGTGCTGTCGTTTCGCAAACGCGAGCCAGTCAGCCTCGAAAGCAGTCGCTCGATCGCCGACGGCCTTTTGGTCACGACGCCGGGCAAACTTACGTTCCCGATCGTTCTCGAGCTGGTCGAAAACGTCGTCGAAGTCACGGAGGAATCCATCCGGCGGGCGGTTAAACACCTCGTGCTGGAAGAAAAACTGGTCGTCGAACCGTCCGGGGCCGTGACGCTGGCGGCCGTGATGGACGGGACGATCCCCGCCGAGCAGACGGTCCTTGTCCTGAGCGGCGGGAACATCAGCCCCCAGCTGCTTTGCGAGATCGTGGGGTGAAGGGGCGGGCG
>CAYQYP010000529.1:0-34968 GCA_964421755.1 uncultured Acidobacteriota bacterium | reverse complement strand
CGAAGCGAGCGGAGCGAGCGAAAGTAAGCGGACCACCGATACTCGCCCCACGGTTTCCGGCCCTGCGTGGCAAAAACTGAGGCGCTTGGTGAGTGGTCCGCTTACTTTCGCTCGCTCCGCTCGCTCTCGTGGGCGGCTCCATCCGATTGCGCCGGCCGCAGCGCTGGGTTGTGCCGCCATGACCATGCTGACCGCCTTGGCTGCAGCCGGCTTGCAGACGGGACCGCTTGTGGTCGACGTCCCCTACGTCTCTCAACCTCCGGCGCTGGAGCAGTTCCGGGAAATGGCGTCGGATGCAGCCGTGCAGGGCCTTGCCGAAGTGAGCGGCTTCATCCAGCAGCTTCCCTCCGACGGCTCCCCGGCAACCCAGAAGACCAGGGTGTTTCTCGGCTACGACAGCAGGAATCTCTATCTCGTCTGGCTATGCAGTGATTCGGAACCCACCCGGGTACGAGCTCACATGAGTCGCCGCGAGAGAGTATACGAGGACGACTACGTGGAGGTAACCCTGGACACCTTCAGGGATCAGCGGCACGCTTTCGTCTTCGCGGCAAATCCCCTCGGCATCCAGGCGGACGGGCTCTGGACAGAGGGAAACACCGAGGCGGACAACACTTGGGACACGCTCTGGCACTCGCGCGGTGAGCTGACTGCGGGCGGTTACGTGGTCCGGCAGGTCATCCCGTTCCGCAGCCTGCGTTTCTCGGATACCCCGCTGCAGCGCTGGGGCATCGTGCTGCGGCGTCACATCGCACGCGCCGACGAACACGTCTACTGGCCCCGGGTGTCCAGCCGCATTGCCGGGCGCTTGAACCAGGCGGCCGTGCTGCGCGGCTTGGAAGAAGCCAAACCCGGGCGGAACATTCAGTTCATTCCGTACACCACGACTCGAGGTTACCGCTCGCTGGACACCCGCGACGCAACCAACCCGCGGTTCTCCACGAGACGAGCAGAGGCCCAAGCGGGTGTCGACTCTAAGTGGGTCATCCAGAACAGCCTGGTGCTGGACTTGGCGGCGAATCCGGACTTCAGTCAGGTGGAATCGGATGAACCGCAAAACACAGTGAACCAGCGCTTCGAGGTCTTCTTCCCGGAGAAGAGACCGTTTTTCATGGAAAACTCCAACTACTTCACGAGCGGGCCATTGACGCAATTGGTATTCACTCGCAGGATCGCCGACCCTCTGTTCGGGGCGAAACTGACAGGCAAGCGTGGTCCCTGGACGTTGGCAATGCTTGCCGCTGACGACGCGTCACCTGGCGAGACGGTCCCGGATCACGATCCTTTGTCGGGCACCAGGGCCTATTTCGGCGTGGTTCGCGTGGCTCGGGATCTCGGCACCCAATCAAGCGTCGGGGCGATCTACACCGACCGCGAGTATGCTGGCGGGTTCAACCGGGTGGTTGGAGTCGATGCGAACCTTCGGCTTGACAGCAACTGGACGGCGATTCTCCGTTCTGTGGCGAGCGCGACGTCTCCAGCGAGCCAGGCGGGGGATATGTTCTGGGGGGCCGCGCACGAAGCGGCTCTGACCGGCAACGGGCGCAGATTCAGCTACGTCGCGCAGTACCAGGACATCGGCCCCGGCTTTCAGACGCAGACCGGATTCCTGACCCGCAACGACATTCGCCGGATCTACCAGTATTACCACTTCTATTTCCGTCCCGAGGGAAAGCACCTGGTGCACTGGGGACCGGAGGTCTCGGCGGAGCGCGTTTACGACCACACCGGACTGGCACTCGGCTACAAGTTGACCGCGAACCTCGTGTTCGGATTGAAGCGCGGCTCCTATTTCGCGCCAATCTCCGGAGTGCAGAGCGACACTCTGCGTCCCCGGGATTTCCCCGGAGTGACCGAGAACCGCAGTTTTTCCGGAAGTTTCGCCGGATTGATCGCGGGCAGTACACCCGCAAAATGGCTCTCTCTGCGCACGCTCTTTGTCCGAAGCGACACCATGAACCTCGTCGTCCCATGGGGACAGACTCCGAACAAGGCAGTGGACACCCTCGTGACCCAGGCAGTAAACATCCGACCGTCCGAACGGGTTCAATTCGACGGCAGCTACCTGCTGGACCGGTTGATCCACGACCGGATTGGGCGAGCCGTCTTCAACAACCACATTTTCCGAGCGAAAACCAATGTCCAGTTGAGTCGGGAGCTATCCGTGCGCATGATCGCCCAGTACAACGGGCTGCTTGCGAACCAGGCGTATTCCGTGTTGCAGACGACGAAGAATCTGAATCTGGACTTTCTGGTCACCTACCTTCTGCATCCCGGGACAGCCGTCTACCTGGGTTACAACAGCAACCTGCAGAATCTGACGCCCGGCTTGTGCAATCGGGCCCCGGGAATGATCGACTGTGATCCGGGCACGAACGGGCCGGTGCGTACCTCCGGGCCTTTCATCAACGACGGGCGCATTTTCTTCATCAAGGTTAGCTACCTGTTCCGCCCGTGACGGTATCTGGTGGCGGCTTCCCTTCCCGCCACGGGCCGTGACACAATGCTCTCCCTCTATGGCGCTGTCCAAAAGTGACATTTACTTCATCCTGGTCCGTCCCCGTTTTGCTTCGAATCTCGGCTCGGCCGTGAGGGCCATGAAGAACATGGGGTTCGAGAACCTGATCCTGGTGCGTCCGGAATGCGAAATCGGGGTGGAAGCTCGCGCGCGCGCCATGAAGGGTGCGGAGATCCTCGATCGGGCGCAGTACTTCCCCGATTTCGCAACTGCGATCGAAAAACTGGGTATCGTGGTCGGGACCACCGGGCGCTTCGACGGCGAAAAACCGTACCTGGTTGAGTGCCAGACTTTCACCCGCGAACTGCTCCCCACCTATTCAATGAGCCTGGGGATCGCCTTTGGATCTGAGGAAAACGGGTTGGCGCGTGAAGAACTGCACCTCTGCCACTGGCTCGTGGAAATCTCGACCGGGTCTGAATACTCGGTTATGAACCTCGCGCAGGCGGTGGCTGTCGTCGCCTACGAGATGCACGTCGGGTTGACGAAACCGGTCGAGTCCGAGGCGCTTCACCTCGCTTCCCCTGCGGAAAACGAGGTGTTCCTCGAGTTCCTCGAAAGTCTTCTCCGAGACGCGAAGCTGCCGAAAGGAGTGAAGGTTCCGCTCCTGATGAAGCGCATCAAGAAGATCGCCGCCCGGGCACGCCTCGAGAAGGAGGACATCAATCTCCTTCGCGGACTCTTTACTGCCCTGTCGAACGGGACGGGGCGCTACTGACCCGAAAAACTCGGATTTCACGGGGCTTCATAACCAGGCTCGAAAGGTCCGCTTCTGTCCTCGACTCGAGATCCACACCCCTGCCCAACGCCAGTCGTGCATCTACAGTCGTGTCAGAGTGATTGAAGAGAAAGAGCAGACGCTCCGTCTCCGTCCGCAGAATCCTCGCCTCCACGAAGGTTTCACCCGCTACTCCGCCGATTTCGACCGAAGGTTTTATGCCGGCCCGACCTGCTATGGACAGAAAGAAGCTTTCGATTTCGGGAATCTTCTGAGGCCCATTCGCCATCCCGACGAATGACCCGAGAACAAAGACTTCCCCTTTTCCAGCTTTGGTCCAGGTGGCGGCCGCCTGCCCATCCGGAAATTGCGCAAGGACCTTTGCCCCGGCCGACGGAATCAACTCCTCTTGGATGCCGCGGCCAAAAACCACATGACTGGCGGGCAGATCGGGCAGAAGTGCCTTGGCGTCCGCGGTCAGACGCAGCTCGACCTTCTCCTGCATCCGCAACCGTCCTTCGCGGACCTGGAAAACCGTATGGAGCCCGAAACCCGGGATAATGTCCTGCGAATAACCGCGGTCGTCGTTCCAGCCGCAACGGGCCTCGGTCACGAGAATACCGCCCTCCTGGACGAAGCTCTTGATCGCCTCGGCCGCCTTGCCGGTGAGCATGAGCGGATATGGGAGAAAGACCAGCTTGTAGCCGCGCAGGCCGCCCGCTTCGACGTCCCGCAGATGGACGAAATCAAGCGGCCTGTTGCTCTGCCAGAACGGGCGATAGATGCCGATGAGCGAATCCCTCACCGCGCCCGCCTCGCTGAGGTGCTGCTCACCCCCGACCATGTACGAAAGCGGGTTGTAGATCGCCGCGACTTCCGCCTGGCCCGCACTCGCCTGCAGGAAGAGCGCCGAGTTCTGGTCGACGACCCTTGCAATCTGGCCAATGGCCTTACTCCGCTCCGTGAGCGTCCCGTCAAGGTTGATCAGGCCGTAGCCACCCGCCTCATAGCCACTGTTCATCGGGTAATAGGCGTAAACATTGATCGAACGGGCACCCCGGGATAGGAGTCCCCAAGCCCACAACCGGTGATCGTCCGACGTCACCGGGTTCCCAACGACGGTCCCCCTGACACCCATGCCGGCCTGGAGCTCGCCGACGTAAAACCCATTCTTGCTGCGTCCGGTCGATCGCGCGAAGTCCATCAGGACCGAGAGCCGCTGGAGGTCCCAGTGAGTGCGGGGGATCGAGTGTTTCGGGTAAATCGACGTGCCGAAATAGTCCGCCGACTCCGTCATCAGCCAATCGTCGGGAGCCCCGACACCCATGAGAGGAGATGTAAACAGGCACGGAACGGCCGCGTGACTCGTCGTGACTTTGCTCGGATCTACCTTCTTCACTGCATCCGATCGGAACTTCAGATCCTCGGCCAGTTTTCGCTGGATGTACACGCGCCAGTCAATGAAGTCCGTGTAGCTGAGGATAGTTCCGAAGCGCGGTGGTTCCACTTGGTTCCAGTCCGAGAAACGCCGGTACCAGGCATCGTTCAAACCGTCCAGCGAACCGTACTTGTCGCGCAGCCAGGCTCGAAAACGCTGCATGCTGCTCGGGCAGTAACAGAACGTCGCATTCGGGATGAAGTTGATTTCCGCCCAGTTGATGATGTGGGGCTCGCTCCACAGATCCCAGCCGACGAAGTTCGGGAACCGCGTAGCGACCTTGGCGGCCTCGGTATAGAAATCGAGGATCTTGCGCTGGATGCCCGGGTGATCGAAGCAGAAACCGGGGGCAGATTGCGAGGGAATCTTCTGACCGCTCTGTGCGACGAAATTGGAGTCCGGGTACTGAACGCCGACCCAGTCGGGCGCCGAATCCACGTAGACCTGGACCAGGAACTTGAGACCCACTTCCTGGGAAAGCTCGGCGAGGAGCCTCAAATTCTCGAAATTGTACTGACCGGGCTTGGGCTCGCAAGCGGTCCATTCCACCCACGTCCTGACGGTGTTAAACCCCAGGCCCCGGATCTGTTCCAGATCCTTTTTCCACCTGTCCCGGCTGGTCGCATCCACTTTCTCGAGCATCGGCGCCCGGGCTTTCCCGCCGGAGTACCAGGTGGAAAAGGGGAAAAAGCGCGCGGGCTGGGCGGCACCAAGTGCGGTCGTACAAACAACCAGAAGCAAACAGACGAATAAGAACCTGGGAACTTCGAGTGCCTGAATCATTGAGCATCCCCCAAAGTGGTGCAGCGCAGAAGGCGGTAACACGTGGCCCGGCCGCGCGCGTCCGATCCGACCGATCCGACCGATCCGACCGATCCGTCCGATCAGACGCGCGCGGCCGGCCCAGTCAAGTCTCCCTTGCTGTCTGTGACTTTATCGCCTTCCGCATTCCGCCATCCCGCATTCCGCACTCCGCATTCAGAGGACGTCCATGAACGATGAGACCGAGAACACCGCTCGTCCTATGCCGGCTGGCCCGTAGCCGGGGGGTGGGGCAAGCCGGTACTTCGAATGGGTGTCCCGCCAGCGACGCAGCAAACCGGCGTGGTACTCCAGCGGCGCGCCCTGCGGGTTATTCCGGCCAAGCTCACTCATCGGTTCCGGGCACCAGGTCGTAAAACGAGGAATCACCCCGTGCGACATGAAGTAATCGAGGCCTTCCGTTGTGGAGTCAAGCGCCTGCTCGACCGACTCGAAGCCGTGCGGCCGGGCCATCTCAATTCCGGCAACGAAGTTGGGGATGACAAACGCCGGTCCGAACACCTCGGCAGCGTCGAGAATCCGGGAAATCCACCGGTCACGACCGATGTACCTCGCTTTGCCCGGGCAGAGTACGGCAAAAAGCCGCGGATCCCAAACCTCATAGTTGGGATGGTAAATCTTTGCCCCCGCGTCCTTGAATCGCTGGACTTCGTCGCGCTTGAGCGCCTGGACCACGACTTTGCCAATCCATCTGCCGGGAAAGCGTTTCTCAATTGCCTCGGGATACTGTGCGTAGAAATCCACTTCACGCTTCCGGTCCAGGACGGACGTTATGCTGCCTCCGGTGACCGTGTAGGCCCCGGCGTCTGAGTCGGTCTCGCCGATAATATCGAGGGCTTCGAGCACTTCCTCGACCGTCTTGACCGTCGTGTACGAGCGGCCTGACCGCTTCTGCTGACGGTAGTTTTCGTTGATGTCGCAGAACTGGCACTCTTCGTTCTTGCCGAAGTACTGACAGATCCGGAAAACGGTCAGGTAAAGCAGGTAACCCCACTCGATGGTCGGGGCGATGTCGGTTATCGGTTTCCCATTTGAAAGCGTTCGCTCGTAGTACTCCGGTGTCTTCTGGAACTCGACTTCGCATACTTCCCTGGAATCGAGCTCGAGGATCAACCGCCCTTCTCCGGAAATGTGCACTCGATAGGGGGACTCGGGATTCAGGCGGACGGAGACGATGGTTCGCCGAAAACCCAGGCGCCCGTCACGCAGGCAGATTTCCTCGGGCGCGCGAAGATTTTCGCCCTTTTCCATCTTTGCGATGGGGACGAGATCGAAGGAAAAGATGAAGTAGGCCTTCGGTTTATAGCCGGCAGAAACCCGGAGCGCGTCTTCCGAAAAGCCGACACCGGTGCGCAGCAGATCTTCTTTGATAATGGCTTCGGGGGGGAGATCGGTGAAGCGGGAAATCAGCTCCTCGACCAGCGTCCAACGTGACGACATCACTCCATAGGGTAGCAGAAAGAGATGCTCAGCTCATCTCTTCGCGCAGCCGTCGCAGCACCTGTTTGGCCACATCCCGCAGGGTTTCGGGCACGCCCTTGTTCTGCGTCGCGACCGCCTCATAGACCGGCTCGGCGGCGACCCGAAGCTCTTTGACCAGGAAATTGCTCTCGACCACATCCTCGAGGTCCCTCTTGTTGAGCTGAAGGGCGTAAGGGAGCTCCCGGAAATTCAGGCTGTAGATCTGAAGGTTCTCTCTCAGATCCCTCATCGCCTCGTAGTTCGCGTCCATGCGGTCTCGCCTGGAGTCGGCGACGAAAACCACGCCGTCCGCCCCCTTGAGAATCAGGCGCCGACTCGCCTCGTAAAACACCTGTCCGGGCACCGTGTAAAGGTGAAAACGCACATTGAACCCTGCGATCTTGCCAAGTTCGAGCGGGAGAAAATCGAAGAACAGGGTACGGTCCATCTCGGTATTCAGCGTGACCAGTTTTCCCCGGAACGAAGGGTTGGCTGCCCGGTATATCTGAGTGATGTTAGTCGTCTTGCCGGAAAGGCCGGGTCCGCAATACACAATCTTGCAGTTGATTTCCCGGTTGGCGTAGTTGATAAACGACACTCTTCCCCCCCTGCTATCTTGCCGCTTTCAGCCGCCTGCTGCACTTCTTCAGGACATCCTCGAGAATCAGCGAGGCACGTCTGATGGCCTTAAGGTCGATCTCCTTCTCCTCAATCCCTTTCAGCAAAAACAGCAGGAAAGCAAACTCGCCGATCGGGCTCATGAGTATACTTGTGTTTTCACCCTTGTGATAGATCCGCTCGAACTCGTGTTCGCCGAGAAGACTGGCGAGGCCATATATCGCGGCGATGTTGCTAGCGGCAAGTGATGAGAGGGCTTGGATATCCAGAGTGTGGGAGTTGCCGTCGTGGGCAATCTCCTGACCGGTCCTGTTGATGAGAAAAACCGAATCGGCTTTTAGTTTCTGGTTGAGCGAAGAAAGGACGAGGAGGATCTTCTCGTACTCACCCGCCTCAAGCTTGAAATTCGGTATCTCCATAGAACTGCCTGTTTTCCGAGAAGCCCTCTATCCTTGACTCATCCAAGGCGACCCTTATAATAGTAAATTTTTGAGAGAATCGCCATTTAGAAACAGTCGGGGGGTGTATGCCGGTTGAAAAGAGTTCGCAACCGCACAGTGACGTCTATCGTTTTTACGAAGACGCTCTACGGTTAGTCCACAAGAAAGATTTCAAGAAGGCACGCAGTGCCTTTGAGTCGATCAAGGAGCGTTTTCCAGATGAGCTGGAGATCGTCGCAAAAGCCAACGAATATATAAGAGTGTGCGACCGGCGACTTGGTTCGGCCGGTGAAAAGGCGCCCTCCGGCGACGAATTGATCGACCAGGGAGTGATGTTCCACAATCTCGGGGACTACAAGAAAGCCCTCGCCTGCTACTCGGAAGCCATGGGGCAGCCGGGCACGGACAAAGCCGTCATTCAGTACGCGGTCGCAGCAAGCGAGGCGGCCCAGGGGGAAACCGCCAAGGCCCTGGAGAACCTGAAGAAGGCAATTGCCGGCCGTCCCGAGCTCCGTTTCAGCGCCCGAAACGACCCGGACTTCCAGATCCTGAACGAGAACCTCGAGTTCAAGGAACTGATCAAGCCCCAGAAAAGCGAAGTCTGATGCGGCGTTTGCAAGAAATTAAAGTAGTCTGCCTGGGTGGGGGCACAGGTTTGTCCACCCTGCTGTCCGGATTCAAGCACATTTCTCTTGACGCCCCACTGAGGATCGACGGACATCTATTCGCCCTGAAGAACACGACCGCAGTCGTCACGGTCTCCGATGACGGGGGCTCCTCGGGCCGGCTGCGCGACCAGTTTCAGACTCCCGCCCCGGGAGACATCCGCAACTGCATGGTCGCCCTGGCGAGCGACGAGTCCCTGATGACGCAGCTTTTTCGCTACCGTTTTCCGGGCGGCGGCGAACTGCACGACCATAGCCTGGGAAACCTGCTGCTAACGGCGCTGACCGACATCACAGGCGACTTTCTGCAGGCCATCAAACTGTCGAGTCAGGTTCTCGCGATCGAGGGCCGGATCCTACCGTCGACATCCCAAAACGTGCGATTGCGAGCCGTTTTGCAGGACGGAACGGAGGTGAGCGGCGAGACGAACATCTCGAAATCGTCCCGCCGGATCGACCGCGTGTTTCTCGAACCCGTTGGCTGCTGCCCGCTTCCGGAAGCGATAGAAGCCATCGAGGAAGCGGATATCGTCACCGTGGGCCCGGGGTCGCTGTTCACCAGCCTGATCCCCAACCTCGTCGTAAGCGGCGTCGCCGAGACGATCAGACGGTCAAAGGCAGTGAAGGTCTACGTCTCCAACCTGATGACCCAGCCGGGTGAGACGGACGGGATGAGCTTAAGCGAACATTTCAATGCTCTGACCGCGCACACCGGCGAACCGCCTCTCTTCCAACACATCCTCGTGAATTCCGCCCCGGTTTCCGAAGCCATGCTGGCTCGATACCGGGAGGAACGCGCCGAACCGGTTGCGGAGGACTCGGACCAACTTCAGAAGCTGGGGCTGAAAATGCACCGTGCCCCGCTTGTCCTCGAGGGAACAGTCGTCCGCCACAACCCGGTTCGCCTGGCACAAGCCATTCTTGAAATCCTGGACAAGGAAAAATCCCAATGAGTACCACCGAGGGACACGGTCCGGTGCGCAGCCGGTACGCGCTCGTCCTGGCCGCGGGTAAGAGCACGCGTTTTCGATCCGATAAGCCGAAAGTGCTTCACGATTTGTGCGGCAAGCCGATCATTCAACATGTGGTGGACAAACTGGTTGCGCTTGGCGTGGAACGACTGTTTGTCGTCATCGGGCACGGGTCGGAAGAGGTCAAGAAGGTGCTGGACGGCTATCCGGTCAAGTTCGTCCTCCAGGAACCGCAGCTGGGAACCGGCCACGCCGCAATGATGGTGGCACCTCACCTCGAGGGCCTATCCGGTAATGTGCTCGTGGTCTATGGCGACGCTCCCATGATGTCGTCGATCACCCTGCAGCGCCTGTTCGAGGCGCAGGAAGCCCAGAACGCCGATGAAGTAGTCCTTACCGTCAAGACCCAGAATCCTTACGGGTACGGAAGGATTCTGCGCGACGAACAGGGTCATCCCTACGATATCGTCGAGGAAAAGGACGCAACACCAGAGCAGAAGAGGATTCCCGAGATCAACGCTGGCTTCATCTGCTGTAACATTGCCTCGCTGCTTGGCGGGCTCCCCCGGATCAAGCCGAACAACCGGGCCGGTGAATATTACCTGACGGACCTTCTGAGAGTACTGAGGTCTGCCGGCGGACGCGTCGCCACGGTCGAGGCCGAGTCGTTCACCGAAATCGCAGGCATTAATACCCGGGAAGAGCTAGCCGCCGCAGCTTCAGCCATGCGAGCGCAGATTAACCGCAGATGGATGCTCGAAGGCGTAACGCTGGTCGATCCCGAGCGGACATATATCGACGCCGGCGTTCACATAGAACCGGACACCACCATCTACCCGGGCGTCGTCCTCGAAGGTAATACCCGCCTGGGCCGCGGCTGTACGATCCGGGGATTCTGCCATCTTCGCGACGCGGTAATTGACGAAAACGTCACCGTGGATCATTGTTCGGTGATCCGAAAAACGACGATCGGCCGCGACAGCTCGATTGGCCCATTCGCCCACCTTCGTGAGCATTCCGTCGTCGGGACCGAGACCCGCATCGGGAACTTCGTCGAAGTAAAGAAGTGCGTGATCGGCGACGAAACCAAGGCCGCTCACTTGGCTTACCTGGGCGACGCCACCATCGGCGACGACGTGAATATCGGAGCCGGCACGATCACCTGCAACTACGACGGCGTCCAAAAACACAAAACCGTCATCGAGGACGGCGCGTTCATTGGCAGTGACAGCCAGCTGATTGCCCCAGTCACTGTGCGAAAAGGCGCCTATGTCGCAGCCGGTTCGTCAATCACGAACGATATACCCGAGTTTTCGCTCGCCATCGCGCGCGGCCGACAGGTCAATAAGGAAGGCTGGGCAGTCGAAAAAGTGCGGGAGCGCGAAGAGCGCAAAAAACGAAAAGCGGCGGAAAAAGCCGAAGCGAAAAAGGCCTGATCATCCACGAAGAACACGGCGCGGCGTAGCCGCAACCAAAAGACAGCGGATTCCGATGAAGAGAAAAGACAGAATGTCGAGAGCCAATTGCAAATCGGCTGGCTCTCGACCCCATTGGGGAATACGCGCTCAAATAAGAAGCTGCTAAGACTCTTTACCCCGAAGGGGTTACGTAGCAAAGCCCAAGGTTGGCCGCGTTGTCTGCGGCCTACCCTGGGTAACAGCCACGCGGCGGTTCAACCCTGAAGGGGTTGCGTATTGAGCAACCATACGCAACCCTTTCAGGGTTGGCACGTTGCAGCACCGCCACCCAGGGTAGGCCGCGAAAAACGCGGCCAACCCTGGGCTTTGCTACGTAACCCCTTCGGGGTAGAGAGGCTTCTCTCTCTAATCAGCAAAATCTTCGCAGAAAAACAAGAAATGCAACGTTCGTGTTCTTCGTGGATGATCAGACCTCAGCGGTGTCCACCGCGTGCCTCGCCAGCGAGTGGTGCTCCTGAAGGCTCTTGACCTGAATCTTCTCCCTCTGGAGGGCTCTGACCGCGCTCACCGCCGCGGCCGCTGCGGAAAGAGTTGTGATGCACGGCGTGTTGTACTGGGTCGCTGCTCGCCGGATCGCCTTCTCGTCAAAGAACGACTCCCGACCAAGCGGCGTGTTAACGACCAGGTCGATCTTCCGACTCCTGATGAGATCGACGACGTTCGGACGACCTTCGTTCACCTTGTACACCGTCTCGACTTCCAGGCCCGAATCGCGGAGCACCTTTGCGGTCCCGCCTGTGGCCACCACCTGGAAGCCCAGCTCCTGAAAATCACGTGCGATGTTGGCCACAAATCGCTTGTCGCGGTGGTTGACGCTGATGAAAACGACTCCAGTTTTCGGCAGTTGAATTCCCGCGCTGATCTGCGCCTTCGCATAGGCGTAGCCGAAGCTGTCGGAGACCCCCATGACCTCGCCGGTCGATTTCATTTCCGGCCCGAGAATCGTATCGACGCCGGGGAATTTTGTGAACGGAAAGACCGGGGCCTTGATGAAGCACGACCGAACACTGAGGTCTTCGGTGAGGCCGAGGTCGTCGAGCGTCCGTCCAATCATCAATCGAGCAGCCATCTTCGCAAGGGGGACCCCGGTCGCCTTACTCACAAAGGGTACCGTGCGGCTCGCTCGCGGGTTGACTTCCAGTACGTAGACGCAGTTGTCGACGATCGCGAACTGGACGTTCATCAGGCCCACGACCTGCAGCGCCAGACCGAGCCGGCGTGTGTAATCGCGCATTGTCTCGAGGTGCTCTTCCTCGATGACGATTGGGGGCAGGACAGACGTGCTGTCGCCCGAGTGAATTCCAGCTTCCTCGATGTGCTCCATTATCCCGCCGATCAGGACCCTCTGTCCGTCCGCCAGAGCATCGACGTCGTACTCCCGCGCATCTTCAAGAAACCGATCGATCAGCACCGGACGGCCCGGGGAGAGGTCCACGGCCGAGCCCACGTAACGTTCGAGGCTCTTTTCGTCGTAAATAATCGCCATCGCCCGGCCACCGAGCACGTATGACGGTCGTACGAGCACGGGATATCCGATTTCAGAAGCCACCTTCCGTGCTTCGTCAACCGTGACAGCCGTTCCGTTCTCTGGTTGAGGGATGTCCAATTCACGCAGCAACTTGCCGAATCGTTTCCGATCTTCCGCCAGGTCGATCGACTCCGGCGAGGTCCCGATGATCGGGACACCGGCTGCGTAAAGCCGCAGGGCCAGATTCAAAGGGGTCTGTCCGCCGAACTGAACGATGACTCCGGTCGGCTTCTCGTTGGTCACGATGGCCATCACGTCTTCAAAAGTCAACGGCTCGAAGTACAGCCGATCGGATGTGTCGTAGTCCGTCGAGACCGTTTCGGGATTGCAGTTGACCATGATGGTCTCGAACCCGTCCTCCTTGAGGGCAAACGCGGCATGGCAGCAACAGTAGTCGAACTCGATTCCCTGGCCGATGCGGTTAGGCCCGCTCCCGAGGATGATGACCTTCTTCTGATTCGTCACGTCCGACTCGTCTTCACGCTCATACGTGGAATACAGGTATGGCGTGTAGGACTCGAATTCTGCTGCGCAGGTGTCGACGCGCTTGAACACCGGTAGAATCCCGTTCTGCTTGCGGTACTCCCAGAGGTCTGCCTCGCTGACCACTTCCGCCTTACCCTGTTGTGCGTTGGCCTGGCTGAACATCTGGGCCAGCCGAAGGTCGGAGAACCCGTCTTTCTTGGCTTTGAGAAAGAGATCCGGCGAGATCGCCTCAAGTGTCTGCCCGGCGACTTGCTTCCCGACCCTCACCGCCTGGTCCAGCTGATGCACGAACCATCGATCGATTTTCGAAAGATCGCAGACGGTTTCGATACTGTATCCTTGCTCCAAAGCCAGATAGGCGTAAGCAAGGCGCTTGGGATTGGGGTGGATCAGGTGTTCGCGGATCTTCTCCGGGTGAACCGCCTCGCTCGCCAGGCTCTTGCCTGTCTCCAGGGACCGGACACCTTTCAGAAGAGCTTCGCGGAACGTGCGGCCGATCGCCATCACTTCCCCGACCGATTTCATCTGGGATCCCAGGAGATTTTCGGCCTCTGGGAATTTCTCGAAATTCCACTTCGGGATCTTAACCACCACGTAGTCCAGCGTGGGCTCGAAACTTGCCGGGGTTTTCAGCGTGATGTCGTTGGGAATCTCGTCAAGGGTGTAGCCAACGGCGAGCTTGGCGGCGATCTTGGCGATCGGGAAGCCGGTGGCTTTCGAAGCCAGCGCCGAGCTGCGGCTGACCCGCGGGTTCATCTCGATGACAACCATCCGTCCGGTGTCGGGTTCGACCGCAAACTGGATGTTTGACCCGCCGGTCTCCACTCCTACCCGGCGAATGATCTTGATTGCCGCATCGCGCATCGCCTGATATTCACGGTCCGTAAGGGTTTGGGCGGGAGCGACCGTTATCGAGTCGCCGGTGTGTACACCCATTGGGTCGAAGTTTTCGATCGAGCAAATGACGACGACGTTGTCGTTCAGGTCTCGCATGACCTCGAGCTCGAACTCCTTCCACCCGATGATCGATTCCTCGATCAGGATTTCGTGGATTGGCGAAAGCTGCAAACCGCGCGTGGCGATCTCCTCGAACTCTTCATTGTTGAACGCGATCCCGCTGCCCGATCCGCCGAGTGTGAACGATGGGCGAACGATCACCGGGATCCCGAGCTGGCCGACAATGCTGTTCGCCTCTTTAAGAGTGTTGGCGAAACCCGACCGCGGGACCTCGAGCCCGATTTCCTCGATGGCCGCCCGAAACAGCCGCCGGTCCTCAGCAACCTTGATCGCGTTGAGCTTGGCCCCGATCATCTCAACTCCGTACTGGTCGAGAATCCCGCTCTCCGCCAGTTCCACGGAGACGTTCAGGCCGGTCTGACCGCCGACTGTCGGCAACAGAGCGTCCGGGTGCTCGCGTCGTATGATTTCCGCAACGTATTCCGCTGTCAGAGGCTCGACGTAGGTCCGGTCGGCGACCTCCGGATCGGTCATGATCGTGGCCGGATTCGAGTTGACCAGGATGACCTGGTAACCGTCGCTCCTCAGGGCTTTACACGCCTGCGTGCCGGAATAGTCGAACTCACAGGCCTGGCCGATGACAATCGGGCCCGAGCCTACAATCAAAATCCTTTTTATGTCGTTTCTTCTGGGCATTTTCCTACCGGATTAGGCTTTGACGTTGTCCTTCATCAAGTCCATGAAATCCTGAAACAGATAAAGGGAATCGTGGGGGCCAGGGGCGGCCTCCGGGTGGTATTGCACGGAGAAGACGGGGAGGTATCGGTGACGCATCCCTTCGACCGTCTGGTCGTTGAGATTCATGTGAGTGAGCTGGATCTCGCGATCGTTGAGCGAATCCGGATCCACCGCAAAACCATGATTGTGGCTGGTGATCTCCACCCGGCCGGTGATCAGGTTCTTGACCGGCTGGTTGCCTCCACGGTGCCCGAACTTCAACTTGTAGGTCTTGCCCCCGAATGCCAGGCCGAGTAGCTGGTGTCCGAGACAAATGCCGAAAATCGGTTTCTTGCCAAGCAGTTTGCGAATGTTTTCGGTGATGTAAGTGAGCGGTTCCGGGTCACCTGGGCCGTTTGAAAGGAAAATTCCATCCGGGTTCATCGCCAGGACGTCCTCGGCACTGGTCGTCGCAGGAACAACGGTGACATCGCAGCCGTGACCGGTCAGGCACCTGAGGATGTTGCTCTTGATCCCGCAATCATAGGCAACCACTCGGAACGAAGCGTCCGGGCGGTTCCACACGTACAGTTTGTCGGTCGTCACGGCGCGGACATAGTCACTTCCGGCCATGGTCGGGTGGCTCGCCACCTTGGCGGCGAGCGAAGTGGGCACAGAATCGACCGCGGAAATAATGCCCCGCATGGCGCCCCTGTTCCGAATGTGACGAACCAAAGCCCGGGTGTCGATTCCGGCGATGCCTGCGATCCCGTGGCCCGCCAGATAATCATGCAGGGTCGTGGACCCGCGCCAGTTACTGAAGATCGGGCTGCATTCGCGCACGACGAATCCCTCGACATGCGGTCTTGCGGACTCACCGTCGTCCTTGTTGGTTCCGTAGTTCCCGATCTCCGGCTGGGTCATGATGACGATCTGTCCGGCATAGGAGGGATCGGTCAGTACCTCCTGGTAGCCGGTCATCGAGGTGTTGAACACCACTTCGCCAAGCGACTCCGAGGCGGACCCGAAGCTCTCGCCTTCGAAGGAGGTCCCGTCTTCCAGATACAAGACTGCCCTGTTTGCGGCCATACGTGTATTTCTCTCCGTCTGCGCTTTTGAGTTCCCTTCCTGATTCCAGGGCGGGAGCGGTCAGTTGATCAATCCCAGCTTTGAAACTGGCCAGTAGCGGAAGACTGCTTTTCCGAAGACGTTCTCAGCCGGCACCGGTCCCCAATGCCGACTGTCGTTACTGGAATTGCGATGATCCCCGAGCACGTAATAGGTTCCGGGCTGAACTACTTGCGGAGCATACGACGCGTAGTCGAAGTACTCGGGCGTTACATACGGCTCCAAAAGCGGCTTGCCGTTAAGGTAGACGATCCCCGACCGGATTTCGACACTCTCGCCCGGTAATCCGATGACTCGCTTGATGAACGACTTGGTGGGGTCCTTCGGGTACCAGAATACGACTATGTCGCTGCGTTCGATACTCGAGAAATGGTAGATGAACTTATTGACGAAGATCCGCTCCTGATCAAGCAGTCGCGGTTGCATGCTCGTTCCTTCGACCTTTACCGGCTGAACGACGAAGACCACGATGAGGATGGCGGCCAGTGCGGCAAAAAAGATGTCACGGGTCCAGTTGCGGATCTCGCGCAACAGCGCATGCAACTCAGCCTTATCGTCTCCGCTGACCGACGGAGCTTCTAATGACGACAGTCGATTTGGTTCACCCACACTAATACCTTGTCCGAATCTAAAAACAAATACCACAAACCGGAAAGCTAACACAACAGAAAGCCGCGCCGGCCCAAGCCTGTCCGGACCGGCGTAAACTGGCAGACGCGCTCCCGGCGACTTATCAGCCTTCCGCCAAAGCGTCGCGACAGGGTGCTCCCCACCCGTCAGGTTTTTAGACGTCGATTATTTACTGCGGTTGCCGGAATATGATACTTATATTCTCTTTTTCGAGGCGGTCCCCGCCGACCTACACCTTGTGGCAGTTCCTAAGGAGGAACACATCGAAATTGATAGCCAAACAGATCTTCCTGACCAAAGGCGTCGGCAAGCACCGAGAACGGTTGACGAGTTTTGAGATGGCATTGCGCGACGCAGGCATCGCCGCTTTCAACCTGGTGCGGGTTTCCAGTATCTTTCCCCCCGGCTGCAAGTTGATTGGAAAAAAGCATGGACTGCGACAGCTGAGTCCGGGACAGGTGGTCTTCTGCGTCATGAGCGAAGCGTCCACCAACGAGGCGAACCGCCTCACCGCCGCGTCGGTGGGCATCGCCCGACCCCGTGACGCCGACCAGTACGGGTACCTGAGCGAACATCACAGTCACGGTCAAACCGAAAAGATCGCCGGCGACTACGCCGAGGATCTGGCGGCCGAAATGCTCGCCACCACGCTCGGTGTCGACTTCGACCCCAACCAGAGTTGGGACGAAAAGCGCGAAATCTGGAAGATATCGGGTCAGATCGTCAATACCCGGAATATCACCCAGTCAGCGATCGGGGACAAGGACGGTCTTTGGACGACCGTCATCGCCGCAGCGGTCTTGATCCCGGAGTAACGGCCGTCCCGGAGCGGACATTTTGTCCTGGACATCTTGTCCTGGAGCGCGGACATCTCCTGGAGCGCGGACATCTTGTCCGCACTGGGATCGCGGACGTCCCGTCCGCGCGGCGGGCATCTTGCCCGCCGTTGCTTTCCTCGAGTGCCTGATATTCGCCGGCTTGCTGACCGCCGGGCGGGACGCCCGGCGCGCGGGCAAGATGCCCGCGGTCCCAGTGCGGACGGGACGTCCGCGCTCCAGGAACAAGACGTCCGCGCTCCAGGACAGTGGCCAGGTCCCGTCTCCCCTCTCCGTGTCTCCTTGTCTGCCTTCTGCTATGCTGGACCCGATGGCGACGAAACGGATTCTCTTTGTGGATGATGGGGATGCGGCTCGCAGTCTGATGGCTCGAGGTTTCGCACGTAATTACGCAGGGAATATGGTCGACGTCGAGTGCGCCAGCCTGGATCCCAAGCCTCCAAGCACCTACCTGATCTGGGCCATGAATGAGAGTGCGGTAGACATCTCCGAGGACCAAGCGAAACCCGCCAAATCGCTCGATCTCCAATCTTTCGACAAGGTGGTTCTTCTCACCGACGGACGGGGTGACCAACTGGGAATTCAAGTCGATGGATCGCGGGTCGAGGAATGGCCGATCGCCGATACCCGTCGAGTCCGGGGTCAGACCTCGGACGTTATTCACTCGCTTCGCGTGGTTCGCTATCTCATCGAAAGCAAGGTCCAAGAGCTGCTTCAGGGACTGCTCGTCACCAAGTAAACAACCCTCTGCACAAAAAGCCAGATCAAAACTCCACGTTATATTTCGGCCACAGGGCTTTTTCCGGTAGAATCTACGGGATGATTCGGTCTCGTCGTCTCTTATTGTGCATACTGATTCTTCTCCTTCCGCAACCCGCGTGTTTCTGGCGTCTGTGGACCAAGCCGAAGCCGATCGAGGAAAAGACGTTCGACGTTTACGGCACGGTCAAGAGCATTGACCTTCAGGAACTGGTCATCACCGACAAGAGAGGCGCCGAGCAGACCTTTGCGATAACACCTGCTTCCATCAAGGGGAGCAACTTCGGCCCCGGCGCCCTGGTCCACGTTTACTACAAGAAGAAGGGCCAGGTGAACGAAGTGACCATGGTCGTCGAGAAGGTCGGCTGACCGCTCGCGAACCCTCATGGACCGTTGCCTTGTCTGTCACTATCACGAGATTGGCCTGAAACGTAACAACCGGTCATACTTCGAAGAACGCCTGCGCGAGAACATGCGCAGGGCGCTCGCAGGCCTCCCCTTTCGCGCCGTTCGCCGACTGTCCGGACGACTCGTCGTCGAGGTGCCCGATGATTTTCCGCTCGAGGAAGGAGCAGAACGGCTGCGCAAAGTCTTCGGACTCAGCTCGGTGTCGCAGGGTTGGGTTGCCAGCCCCGAGCTGGAAGAACTTAAAACGCTGGTCTGGCAGCTGATCAGGGACCGGTCATTCGAGACTTTCAGGATCACGACCCGCCGCGCCGACAAGCGGTACCCGTTCACATCCCAGCAGGTCAATGAACAGGTTGGGGCTTACGTCCAGCAGCGGAGCGGTCGGCGGGTCAAGCTCGAGAACCCGGATCTGAACTGCGGCATCGAACTGGTCGGATCGTCCGCGTTTGTTTACTTCGACAAGCTCGCCGCGGTCGGCGGCCTTCCGGTCGGGGCCTCCGGGAGAGTCGTGGTACTCATCTCCGGTGGCATCGATTCGCCTGTGGCCGCCTATCGAGTCATGAAGCGGGGCTGCCGGGCGATTTTCGTCCACTTCCACAGCTTTCCCCACACAACGGTCGAAGCGCAGGATAAGGTGCGCCGCCTCGTCTCGATCTTGAGCCAGTATCAATACAGCGCCGAACTGTTCCTCGTGCCCTTCGCCGAGGCGCAACGCCAGGTAGTGGCCTTTACCCCTCCGGAAACCCGGGTGATTCTCTATCGTCGCCTGATGCTGCGCCTGGCAGAGGCCATCGCCCGGAAGAAGCATGCGCTGGCCCTGGTAACCGGAGACAGCATCGGGCAGGTCGCTTCCCAGACGCTCGAAAATCTTTACACCATCGGAAGCGTTGCGACACTTCCCGTCCTGCGGCCGCTTATCGGCGAAGACAAAGAAGAGATCATCTCCCAGGCCAGATGCCTGGGAACGTTTGATACCTCGGTCATCCAGGACGTCGACTGCTGCTCGCTCTTCGTGCCCCGCCATCCGGAGACCCGTTCCAAACCGTCCGTCATCTCGCGCGTCGAGACCAAGCTGGACATCGACAGCATCATTGCCGACGCACTCGAGCGCACCGTAGTCGAGAGAATCGACGCGCCCCGATAGCTTGCTTTCGTCCCGGAGATCATCCAAAATCCATACCAAACACATGATCTATTATTCCCTTGCGCTCTTCGTCCTGCTCTTGTCCGGCTGTACCAACTCGCTGAACCGCGAGCCGGTTTCAAGCGACGATCTCGCCGAAGACCGGCAGGAAATGGTCCGCATGCAGCTGAAAAGCCGAGGGATCGACAACGAAGCGGTCCTCAAGGCGTTTCAGACGGTACCTCGCCATCTCTTCGTGCCCGAGCCGATGCGGCAGTACGCGTATGTGGATAGTCCGTTGCCGATAGGTGAGGGCCAGACTATTTCGCAGCCCTACATCGTGGCCTTGATGACCGAATCGGTGGATCCTAAGCCCAATGATCGGGCCTTGGAGATCGGAACCGGTTCCGGCTTTCAAGCGGCCATCCTGAGCCAGGTCGTCAAGGAGGTTTATTCGATCGAGATCCTCCCCGATCTGGCGACCAAGGCTAAGGGACTGCTCGAGGAGCTGGGCTACAAGAACGTTTTCGTCCGCCAGGGCGACGGATTCCGGGGATGGCCGGAGAAGGCTCCCTTCGACATAATCATTGTTACGGCTGCCGCACCGGTTATCCCGCCTCCTCTAGTCGAGCAACTGGCCGAAAATGGCAGGCTGGTCATGCCACTCGGCGGCCAGGAGGACGCCCAAAGCCTGATTCTCGGGGTAAAAAAGAACGGCAAGCTCGAACAGTCGACGGTCACGAGCGTTCGGTTTGTCCCGATGACGGGCGAAATCGAGAAGCGGTAGAAACGCCGCGCAGCTTGTGTTTTTGCCCACCGCCTGCTATAAGTCTTGCGTTTATGCAAGCTCTCAGCCTGGCCCTAATCCTTCTTTTCGTTCCCTTAGCTTGTTACCCGCAGGCCGCCGGCACCGTTGCCCAGGAAGTGACGCCGATCGCAGGCACGATCGAGGTCAGTTTCGTTTTCGGTTCTCCGGAAGGCGTTCAACCTTCCTACCAGACCGCTCTGTGGTTGCAGGACGCGAAGGGGCAATATATCAAGTCTTTGTTTGTCAGCGAATACCTGGCTTACGGCGGGTTCAACGACCCGACCATCTGCCCGGACTGGATCAAGGTAGCCAACTGGGACAAGGCCACGGAAGCCGATTACGAGGCAGTCAGCCGGCCGACCCCACCCGTCGGTCAGAACACCCTGAACATCAATCTCCAAGGAAAGGGGATCGTGGCAGGCAGGTACGAATACCTGCTGGAGGTCCACCTGGTCGAGAAGTTCAACATCCTGTGCAGGGGCCAAATCGATATCGGCAACCAGGCCAGCGAGAGCAAACCGGAGATTACTTATTCTCCGGAAAAGCACCCGGCCGCGGAAAGTGTGATCAGCTCTGTTCTGATCAAGTATTCACCCGCCCAGCCGGCCCCATAAGGTTAGACGACGAAAGAAAGGTAACGGCAGCTATGAAAAAGGGAATGTCTCGGCGGGATTTTCTCCAGCAGTCAGCCGTCGGAATCGCGGCGGCCTCTTCACTCGGGTCCGTAGCGATGTCGCAATCGGCCATGCCGAAGCGAGCACTGGGAAAGACCGGACTGGAAGTAACGATTCTGTCGTTTGGCGCTGGTTCCCAGTTCTTGAAGAACAAGAACGGCGTCTGGGAGCCAATGCTTCAGAAAGCCTATGACGCCGGAATCAGGCTTTTCGACAGTTCTTACGGCTACACTCCGGCCTTGTTCAATCAGAAAGAAGGCTCGGCGCTGAGCAGCGAAGAGCGCCTGGGCGAGGTGTTGGGCCCCTATCGAAAATCTGTCATTATATCGACCAAAATTGAAGTGAAATCCCGCAACGTGGCCGAGGGGATGAAAGAATTCGAGACCAGCCTCAAGCGGCTGAAGACGGATTACCTCGACATACTGCTCGTCCACAGCATCGAGGCCAACGAAGACGTACCGGCGCTGTGCTCAGGCCTGTACAAAGAGCTGGGCAAACTGAAGGAAGCCGGAACGGTTAAATTCATCGGCTTCTCCAGCATGAACAGCGCAGAGAAGTCGAAAGCCATGCTCGAGGCAGCCCCCGTCGATGTCTGCATCCTCGCGATGAATGCCACGCAGTACGGCAAGTTTGCGGCCGTCGCTCTTCCGACGGCTCGGGAGAAAAACGTCGGCGTCATCGCCATGAAAGCGATGCGCAATGTCGTCGATAAGTCCAGCCCCGCCGAGTGTCTGAACTACGTCTGGAGCCAGCCGGGCGTCGCCACCGCGGTCGTCGGGCATGTAGGCATGACCAACCTGGAGCAGAATATCCAGCTCGCCCTCACCCATAAGGCCCAGACACAGGCCCAGCAGAGGGATCTGGAGAACAGGATGGCTCCTCTTGCCGGTCCCCACGCGCTGGTCTGGGCACGACCCGACTACCGAGACGGCATGATGTGCTGAGAAACCAGCTGACCAGCTGACCGGCTGGACCAGCTGACCGTGAGAGGCAGAGAACAGCAACACGCTCTATTTGTCGACACTTTCGGCACTCTATAATCATCGGATAATAAGCTGGTCAGCCGGTCAGCATGTCAGCTGGTCAGCCGGTCAGCATGTCAGCATTTCACAACCCTATGATCGCTAAAGATATGTCCATTGATGACCAGATGGCGTACCTGCTTAAAGGCACGGCCGAAGTCATCAACGAAGAAGAGCTCCGTAAGAAACTCGAAAAATCGCGCAAGACCGGCAAGCCGCTGACGGTGAAGGTTGGTTTTGATCCGACGGCCCCGGACCTCCACATCGGGCATACCGTGCTTCTCAGGAAGATGAAGCACTTCCAGGACCTGGGACATCGGGTGATCTTCCTGATCGGTGACTTCACGGGGATGATCGGAGACCCGACCGGGCGCAACAAGACCAGGCCACCCCTGTCCCGTGAGGACATTCTCAAGAACGCGGAAACGTATAAAAAGCAGGTTTTCAAAATCCTGGACGCGGAAAAGACGGTCGTAGACTTCAACAGCCGATGGCTCGGGTCAATGACATCCGAAGGATGGATCCGACTGTGCGCAAAAATTACGCTTGCACGCATGCTCGAGCGAGAAGAATTCAGCAAACGGCTGTCGAACAACCAGCCGATCTCCGTCCACGAGCTCATGTACCCGTTGGCACAGGCGTACGACAGCGTCGCGCTGGAGGCCGATTTCGAGCTCGGAGGAACCGACCAGAAATTTAACCTGCTGGTCGGGCGCGATATCCAGCGGGAATTCGGGATCGAACCACAGGTTCTGCTCATGACGCCGATTCTCGAGGGACTCGATGGGGTCAACAAGATGAGCAAATCGCTCGGCAATTACATCGGCATCGCCGAGCCGCCCCAGGAGATCTACGGGAAGGTCATGTCAATCACCGACGATCTCATGTGGCGCTACTACGAGCTGCTGACGGACCTTTCGTACAGCGACATGGAGAAGCTCCGCCGGGACGTGAAGAATGATATCGTCCATCCCATGGAGGTCAAGGGAAACCTCGCCTTCAGGATCACCGCGGATTTCCACTCTCGTGAAGCTGCCCAGGAAGCCAGGGATCACTTCTCGCGCGTGTTCCAGTCTCGTGAGGACCCCGAGGAAATGCCCGCATTCGAATTGGCGGGGGCGCAGGCGACAGGGCTGGCGGAGGTCATCGTGCAGGTCGGTTTCGCGCCGTCCAAATCCGAGGCGCGACGGCTGATCAAGAGCGGCGGCGTCTCCGTCGACGGAAACAAGGTGGAAGACCCTGCCTGCGTGCTCGATGCGGCGGCCGGATCAGAGGTCGTGCTGAGGGTCGGCAAGCGGAAATTTGGGCGAATTCGCTTCTCGTAAGACGACTTTATCCACGAAGGGCGTAGGTCCGACTTCCAAGTCGGACACGGTCGTTCATTGCCTGGTCGTTGCCCTATCCGTGGGGAATGTCCGACTTGGAGGTCGGACCTACGCCTTTCGTGGATAAACTCTGTTAGGCCTCGGATTCAAACAGTCCCCTCTGAAGCGAAGAGGAGATGAACACCAGGCCGTCAACCGCGTGCACCGTGGGCCGCGGGTAGTTTTCAAACTGCACTGACGCTGTCCGGCCGTCCCGGCTGAGTTTCAGCACAACGCCTTGTCGGTTCGTGTCGGCTCGCAGAGCAACGACCGCTTTGGCCGCAAGTTTCTTAGGCGAAGACACGTTGCCTTCATGCATAAAAGCCATTATTTCGAACAGGTCTGACATTTCTGCCTCGCGCGAAAAGACAGAAAGGACCTCCTCCTCGCCTCTCCAGATAGCTCTTGCCTCACAATTGTGCTCGGCAGCACAATAGCCTGTGCGGCTGATCACAAGGCCATTCGGTGCCCTGATGGCACAATAGCCGCTCGAATGCTGGGGGAAGCTACGCAATCCAGACTCGATGAACCCGCCTCGCCGGCGGAGCCTGACTCGACAGTGGCTCATACGGAGACCACTGAATCCGAAGATTCGCCATCGTCAGATGAAGCTGCCGCCAAGTCAGCCTCCCGGAGGTTTTACTACCCAGTCCTGACCGGCCTTGCAGGCATTTATCTGGTTGCCGCGATCAGCCAGCTTCTTCTTCAACCGGATTTGAAGCGCTGGACGATCATCGCGTTGGTTGGAAGCACGGCCGTTATCCTGGCGGTGCTTCGTTGGATCGTCAGCCGAAAGAACCTGTCCCCCTGGGCCGAGGAATCCATCGGCGCGGTTCTCGCGGGCCTCGTTCTGGTCAACACCCTGCTGCACGTCTACTACCTCTCAGGCACGTACGAGGTGCGAAACCTGCTGCTCCTCGGCATGGGGATCTCCTGCTTTTTCCTCAAGTCATCCAGACTGGCCCTCGTACTGGCTTCGACCTTGGGGATATGGGTGATCGTAGCCTGGTTCGCCGGCGCCACGCCCGCCTGGCTGCATTTTGCGTTCGGCCTGTTCGCCGCGGCCGGGTTGCGGTTGCACACCGAATTCAGACAGTCTCGCCTCAAGCAGGCCTACGCTGCAGCCGAAACGGAGATCAGGAAGCGGGAAGAAGTCGAACGGGCCTTGCGCGAGAGCGAGGAGCGATACGCTCTGGCGGCCCAGGGAACCAACGACGGGCTTTGGGATTGGAACCTGAAAACCAACCGAGTCTACTTCTCCCCCCGTTGGAGAGGTATGGTCGGGTGTGCGGACGCCGAAATCGCAGACCACCCGAACGAATGGCTGCACAGGGTGCACCCGCAGGACCGCGCCCACGTCCGTTCCGCGCTTCTCACGCACATCGAGGGACAGAGCCCGCATTTCGAGTCGGAGTACCGCTTGCGCCATGTCGACGGCGAGTACCGATGGATGTTCTGCCGAGGGTTGGCCGTCCGGGACGCGGACGGGAAGGCGCATCGGATTGCCGGCTCGCAGACAGACGTAACCGGTCGGAAGCTGGCCGAGCAGCAGCTGATCTACGACGCGTTCCACGACCATCTCACCGGTCTGCCCAACCGGGCTCTCTTCCTGGACCGGCTCAACGAGACTCTCAAACGGCGCAAACGATACAAGGACATGCAGTTTGCGCTCCTGTTTCTAGACTTGGACCGGTTCAAGATCATCAACGACAGCCTTGGACATCTGGCCGGTGACGAACTGCTCAAGGCGATGGCACGACGGCTCGAGGCGTGTGTCCGAACCGTCGACACTGTAGCGCGGTTTGGAGGTGATGAATTCGCCGTCCTCCTGTGTGAACTCCATCAGCCTTCCGATGCCGTGCTGGTAGCCGGACGGATACAGAAGAAGCTGGAGGAGCCGTTCACGCTTTCCGGCCAGCAGATTTTCTCGAGCGCTAGCGTTGGAATTGTCCTTGCGGGTTCGGAATACCAGCAGCCGGACGAGATGCTGCGCGATGCCGACACCGCGATGTACCGCGCCAAGATCCGTTCCAAGGGCAGCTGCGAAGTGTTCAACGGAGATATGTTGGCGAACGCACGGAGCGTCCTCCAGATCGAGAACGAAATGCGGACCGCGATCCCGCGTCAGGAATTCTGCCTGTTCTACCAGCCTATAGTGTCGCTGACTTCGGGCAAGATCTCGGGATTCGAGGCACTTCTTCGCTGGAAGCACCCGGAACGCGGCCTGCTACCTCCTTCGCAATTCCTGGCAGTGGCGGAGGATGCGGATCTGCTGATCCCGATCGGTTGGCAGATGCTTCGGCTTGCGTGCAAGCAAATGCACACCTGGCTCGAGAAGTTCCCCGGCAAAGAGCAGCTCTCGCTCAACTTCAACCTTTCAGCCCGGCAGTTCCTGCGTCCCGATCTCATCGACCGTATCGAACAGACGCTCTACGAGACTCAACTGTCCCCATCCAGCCTTCGGGTGGAAATCACAGAAGGCGTCGTCATGAATCACGTTGAGTCATCCAGCCAGAAGCTCCACGAGCTGAGGGCCAGGGGGATACAGATCCACCTGGATGACTTCGGCACCGGATACTCGGCCCTCAGCTACCTCCACATGTTCCCTATCAACGCCCTGAAGACCGATCGTTCATTCCTGGCCGGCGACGGAGTCAGCCGGGAGAACAAGGCGGTCCTCCAGGCAATCCTGCAACTTGCTGATAGCCTCAATCTCGAGGTGGTAGTCGAAGGGGTTGAGAACGTGAAGCAGATGCAGGAGGTCACCCGGATGAACTGCCGGCTCGCGCAAGGGTACCTCTTCAGCCGGCCGGTGGATCCCGAGGCAGCCGAGCTGCTGCTCGGGGAAGACCGCGACCTCCGCCCGCAGAACGAAATGGTCAACTGACCAGCTGACCAGCTGACCGGCTGACCGGCTGACCCGAAACGATCTCAAGGACCACAAAGACCTCAAGGACAGCAAGGAAAAAAGTGTCTGGTGTTACGGTGAAGTTGTCAGCCGGTCAGCCGGTCAGCCGGTCACACCTTCCCAAGCGCCTGCTCAAGATCGGCCGTGATGTCCTCGGCGTTTTCGATCCCGATGGACAGGCGAACCATCTTGTCGGTTATTCCAGCCCGGTCCTTCTCTTCAGGTGACAGCTCGGCATGGGTCATAGTGTAAGGATGCTCCGCCAGCGATTCGGTACCGCCCAGGCTGACCGCCAGCTTGATCAACTGCAGGGAATTGAGGAACCGGAAGGCCTCGGCCTCTCCTCCACCAACGTCAAAAGAGATCATCGAGCCGGGAGCGAGGCACTGTTTTCGATAGATCGGGTAATCCGGGTCTTGCTCGGTCAACCGGCCGAGGTAGTGGACCTTCTCAACCTTCGGATGATCTGCCAGAAAGTCAGCCACATGCTGGGCATTCTTCATCTGCGCAGTCATCCTGATCTTCAGAGTCTCAAGGCTTCGCAGCAGAAGCCAGCCGGTCCACGGTGAGGCCATGGTGCCAACAAACGTCCTCAAGGTCTTGACTCGCTGCATCAATTCACGAGACCCGAGGCAGACACCGGCAATCACATCGCTATGCCCGCCAATGAACTTGGTGGCAGAGTATAAGACCAGGTCGGCACCGAACCGCATGGGGTGTTGCCACAGCGGACCGAGGAAGGTGTTGTCCACCGCGACAACCACCCGGCGCGAAGTGGTCGAGTACTTTCGGGCAAGTTTTGCGCAGAGCTCGATGTCCACCAGGGCATTGGTTGGATTCCCCGGTGTCTCCAGATAGATCATCGCGAGCCCCGGCAGCGCCTTGCGCGTAACGAGCTCGTCGATTTCCTGGGCGGAGCAACCTGCGCGGAATCCGACCGCGCGAATACCGAGGCGGTTCATCACCTGGTCCAACAGGTACTCGGTTCCGCCGTACAGGGGTTCGCTGTGGAGAATCACGTCCCCGGGCTTCACGAATTCGAGCAGCGTGGTCGTGATCGCAGCCATGCCACTTTCGAAAACCGCACAGTCCTCTGCACCATCCCAGAGGGTCAAGCGGTCCTCCAGAACTTCGAGATCAGGGTTATTGAGCCGGCTATAAATCAGCCCCGGCTCCTGACCTTTCTTCTGTTCACGCAGCCCGAGCGCAATTTCGAAGAAAGCCTTGCCGTCCTCAGCACTTTTGAAGACGAACGTGGATGTTTGGAAGATCGGGCACTTTAGCGCGCCCTCGGACCACTCGGGGTGGTACCCGTAACTCATCATCAGCGTTTCGGGTTTCAGTTCGCGGCCGTCGATGCGCGTCTTGGACGGGTCTTTCTTCATGAGCCCCCTCCCTCGAATCCTAGACTGTTGAGGATTTTATCAGCGGGGCGCCGAGACAACAACGAGCTCCGCCTGGCCAGGTACGTGTTTTCACTGTTTTGCTGGGTGACATGCCCCATCGCTCGCGCAAGCGGCCTGCTTGAAGCGAGGAGAATCACCCGAGAAGTTGGCAGGATGCCCTCCTGAGTAGTCGGAGGCGACTCGGGGAATTGGTCCGCTTATTGCCCTTAATACCGGCGAACAAACGAAAGAGTTTTGTGTGACTTGGACGGGGGCCCTAGTGCAACTGTTGAAATTTGCCCCCGCCAGGATATCCGAAAGGAGCAATGGATGTGGACCGAGTTTGGGAGCACGACACCGCCGTCCGATGACGTCCGCTGGAGGATCGTGGGCGCCACAATGCGCAGGCACGGGCATCGACCCAACGCCTTGATTGAAACCCTCCACACGGTGCAGGAAACTTTTGGCTACCTGGATGAGCAGGCCCTGCGTTACGTGGCGGCGGCGCTTCGGGTTCCGTTGAGCCAGGTGTACGGGGTGGCGACCTTTTACCACTTCTTCAACCTGAAGCCGAAAGGCAAGCATACGTGCGTGGTTTGCACCGGGACTGCCTGCTACATCAAGGGTGTTCCCGCTCTCTTGAATGCAATCGAAGAGCAGCACGGCGTCAAACCTGGTGAGACAACGGCCGACGGGAACATCTCCGTGATGTCCGCTCGCTGCCTCGGATCCTGCGGCCTTGCCCCGGCGGCGGTTTTGGACGGTGAAGTCGTGGGCAAGCTCACCCCGAATGACTTGATCGAGCGGATGGGAAAGTGGGGGAAGAATGACGCCTGAAGAAATCGCAAAGGTGATCACGACAGAGCAGGAAGCTCGACTGAAATACAAGCATCACGTCTGCGTTTGCGTGGCTGCTGGTTGTCTGTCCTCGCATAGCGACCAGGTTAAGACGGCCCTTGAAGCGGAAGTTAAGAACCAGGGGTGTGAGCAGGACGTTCACGTCAGGGGCGTCGGATGCATGGGGCTGTGCGCCGCCGGACCCCTCGTCACAACCAAACCGGAGACTCTGTACCAGGAGGTCAAGGCCGAGGACGCGGCCGACATCATCGCCAGTCTGGACAGCGACCCGGTCAAGCGCCTCGAAGGACCTGCTTCCGATCCGTTCTTCACGAGACAAGTGAAGATCGTGCTGGAAAACTGCGGGGTCATAGATCCCGAGCGGATCGAAGACTACATCGCGGCAGGCGGCTACGGCGCTTTGCAGAATGCCTTGACCGAAATGACGCCGGCAGAAGTGATAGAGGAAGTTTACAAAAGCGGACTTCGCGGGCGCGGCGGCGCCGGGTATCCGACCGGGCTGAAGTGGAGCACGGTTTCCAAGGCCAGTGGCACGCAGAAGTACGTGATCTGCAACGCCGACGAAGGCGACCCGGGAGCGTTCATGGACCGCAGCGTCCTTGAAAGCGACCCTCACCGGGTGCTCGAAGGTATGGCGATTGCGGCTTACGCAGTCGGTGCCAACCAGGGATACGTCTACGTCCGAGCGGAATATCCGCTCGCGATCCAGCGGCTCCAGAATGCCATCAAGCAGGCGAGGCGACTGCATTTTCTCGGCAACGACATCTGCGGGACTACGTTCAGCTTCAACATCGACGTCCGTCTGGGTGCGGGCGCCTTCGTCTGCGGCGAAGAGACGGCCCTGATCGCCTCGGTGGAAGGACGTCGAGGAAACCCGCGGCCAAGGCCTCCGTATCCGGCCGAGTCAGGCTTATGGGATTGTCCGACCCTGATCAACAACGTCGAGACGCTCGCCAGCATTGCTCCGATCATCCGGAAAGGCGGCGAGTGGTACGCCTCGATTGGGACCGAGAAGAGCCGGGGTACGAAGGTCTTCGCCTTAGCCGGACGAGTGAAGAACACCGGGCTGATCGAAGTCCCGATGGGGATGACGCTGCGGGACATCGTGTTCTCCATCGGCGGCGGGATTCCGGACGGCAAGCGGTTCAAAGCGGTTCAAACCGGCGGACCCTCTGGCGGTTGTATTCCCGAGGAGTTCCTCGATATGCCGGTCGACTACGAGTCTCTGAACAAACTTGGGTCGATCATGGGATCGGGCGGAATGATCGTCATGGACGAAACGTCCTGCATGGTCGATGTCGCGTCGTACTTCATGGAATTCTGCATGTCCGAATCGTGCGGCAAATGCGTTCCCTGCCGGGTGGGAACGGCGCAGATGCACGACCTGCTGACCAAAATCACACAAGGAAGGGCCTGTCTCGAAGACCTTGAATTGCTCGAGGAACTGTGCGACCTCGTACGCAATACCAGCCTGTGCGGACTCGGCCAATCCGCCCCGAACCCGATTCTCAGTACTTTGAAATACTTCAAGGACGAATACCTGGCCCACATCGAAGGCAAAACTTGTCCGGCGGGGGTTTGTTCAATTCATAAGCCGGTGGAGGTAGAAGCATGACGACGGCCGGACCAGCAAGGGTCAAGACTCTAAAAATAGATGACCGTGATGTGAGCGGTCGCGAAGAGGAAACCATCCTCGAGGTGGCTCGGGAAAACGGGATCCACATCCCGACACTGTGCTACATGGAGGGCCTTTCCTCGGTCGGCGCCTGCCGGCTTTGCCTGGTGGAAATCAAAGGCTCGCCGAAGCTCTTCCCCGCGTGTGTGACGTTGGTGCGGGAGGGCATGGAAGTGGTCACCAAGTCGGAGCGTCTAACCCATTACCGGAAGATGATCCTCGAGCTGCTCTTTTCCGAAGGCAACCACATTTGTTCGGTGTGCGTCTCGAACGGGCGGTGCGAGTTGCAGTCTTTGGCGCAATCGTTGGGGATCGACAGCATCCGGGTGCCCTACCGCTATCCGAAGCGCACGGTCGATGCTTCGCACGAGCGGTTCGTGGCCGACCTGAATCGCTGCATCCTTTGCACCCGCTGCGTGCGCGCCTGCGACGAAATCGAGGGCGCCCACACCTGGGACATCCTGGGACGCGGCGTGGACTCGCACATCATGAGCGACCTTAACCAGCCGTGGGGCTCGTCGCAGACCTGCACAAGCTGTGGGAAGTGCGTGCACGCCTGCCCCGTCGGAGCGCTGGTGGAGAAAGGCAAATCGGTCGCCGAGATGACCAAGAAGCGTGGATTCGTTCCGTACATCATGACGATACGAGAGGGACGCAGATGAGCAAAATACGATTGGCAACCGTCTGGCTGGATGGCTGTTCAGGTTGCCACATGTCTGTTCTTGATATGGACGAGCGCCTGATCGATATTGCTGACAAAGTGGAGGTCGTCTACTCGCCCCTCGTTGACCAGAAGCAGTTTCCGGACGAGGTCGACGTGACGCTTGTGGAAGGAGCCGTCGGAACCATCGAGGACGAGGAGAAGATAAAAGCGATCCGGAAACGGACAAAGATCCTCGTCTCCCTCGGCGACTGCGCAGTCACCGGCAACGTTCCGTCGATGCGAAACACCTGCGGTGCCAAAGCTGTGCTGCAGCGTGCATATCTGGAAAACGTGACCTTGCAGCCGCAGATTCCGCACGAGCTTATTCCCCCGCTGCGTGACCGCGTCTGTCCGGTCCGTGAAGTGGTTAAAGTCGATTTTTTTGTTCCCGGATGTCCTCCGTCCGCGGACTGCATTCATACCGTCTTGACGCAACTTCTGAGCGGCCAGGAAAAAGTCGGCGGCTGCTCAAGGTTCGGGTCCTAGGAGAGAGGAAACATGGCACAGAGAATCGTTATTGATCCAGTGACCCGGATCGAGGGGCACGCAAAGATCAGCATCTACCTGGACGATGAAGGCATGGTCCAGCGGGCCAACCTTCATATCGGGCAGGTGCGGGGCTTCGAAAAATTGTGCGAGGGACGGCCTTTCTACGAAATGCCCTCGCTGATGGCGCGTATTTGCGGGATCTGCCCGGTTAGCCATCTGATGGCGTCGGCCAAGGCCTGCGACGCGCTCATGGGTGTACGGATACCCGAGCCTGGGGCGAATCTGCGGCGAATCATGAACCTCGCACAGATCGTCCAATCTCACGCTCTCAGCTTCTTCCACCTGTCCTCCCCGGACCTGCTGCTTGGCATGGACGCTGATCCCGCCGAGCGAAACATCTTCGGCGTGATTAAGAGCAATCCGAAGCTGGCCAAGGACGGGATCAAGCTGCGCCAGATCGGACAGCAGGTGATCGAGTCGCTGGGGGGCAAGCGGATCCACCCGTCCTGGGTGGTGCCCGGCGGAGTCAATGAGCCGTTATCGGCCGAACAGCGGGAAAGACTCCTCGCCTTGATCCCGGATGGAGTAGACATCATCCTGCGAACGCTCGCCTGGTTTAAGCGGAGCCTCGACAACTACAAAGCCGAGATCCGGACCTTCGGAAACTTTCCGAGCCTGTTTATGGGCATGGTCAGCGCGAGCGGAGGATTGGGGTATTACGGCGACGGATGGCTCAGGATCGTCGACGGGACAGGCAATATCGTCGCAGACCACGTCGATCCGACGACCTACCCCGATTTCATTGGAGAGGCCGTCGAACCGTGGACTTACCTGAAGTTCCCCTACTACAAACCGGTCGGCTATCCGGAAGGCATCTACCGGGTGGGTCCCCTGGCTCGTCTGAACCTCGTCAATCATGCGGGCACGCCGCTGGCCGACCAGGAGCTGGCGGAATTCCGCCTGCTGGAGCGGGGCGCGGTGCTTAGCTCTTTCCATTATCACTACGCGCGGTTGATCGAAATCCTCTTCTCGCTTGAGAAGATGGAGCAGCTGCTTCACCACAAGGACATTCTGAGCAAGCACGTGCGAGCCTTCGCCTCCCCGAACAACGAGGAGGGGATCGGCGTTTCGGAAGCCCCGCGTGGGACCCTGATCCACCACTACCGGATCGACGATCAGGGCAGGATCATCTGGGCCAATCTGATCATCGCGACCGGGCACAACAACCTGGCGATGAACCGCGCAATTTCGCAGGTGGCACGCCACTTTGTGTCCGGCAACCAGATCCAGGAAGGAATGCTCAACCGGGTCGAGGCGGTAGTGAGGGCGTACGACCCCTGCCTGAGCTGCTCGACGCACGCATTGGGCCAGATGCCGCTCCGGGTCGAGCTCGTCTCACCTGCCGGTGAGGTGATAGACGAAGCGAAGAGAGGCTGATGGCACGAGTGCTCGTCATTGGGTACGGTAATCCGGTACGGGCCGACGACGGCGTCGGCCCGTACCTCGCCCAGGCGTTGCAGAAGGAAAGGCCCGATTGCCGGTTCCTGACACCGCATCAGCTGACTCCAGAATTAGCCGAAGACCTCGCTCGAGCGGATGTCGCCATCTTCATCGATGCCGAGTGGGAAGGCACTCCGGGCGAGGTTAAGAGCTACGAGGTAACGCCCGCGCCCAAGCGGGAGGCTGCCTCCTTCTCCCACCAGATGGACCCTGAGCTCCTCGTGACGACGGCCGAAATCCTGTACGGCCGGGCACCCGCCGCGTTTGTCGTTAGCGTGACCGGAGGGGATTTCGGCTTTACCGACGGTTTTTCGCCGGAAGTTGAGCGCGCCATCCCGGAGCTGATGCAGAGAGCCTTCGAGATTATCGACAGGGCGAGCCAACCGTTGGTGTGAGGGGAACACGGGCTGGGCGCAAACCGCAACCGCGATCGAATGGAGCCGCGCACGAGAGCGAGCGCGGCTCCATTCGATGGTTGCTTTCGCCCGCTTGGCACCCCGCCCGTGACTTGAACACGGGAGAGCCCTCAATCCCGGTCGCCTATACCGCCTGGGTGGCCGAACAGGGGACGGAGTTCTGTTTCTCGCCCCCCTGGACACCGACTCCACTGACCGACCCTACTCTCCTGACTGGCCCAGAGCGAGCGGGCCGATCGAAGTTTCATCGCGCCTGCAGCCGCAGCTGCACTGGAAACGAAGAGGTCAGACGACACGGGCGGTCGCGTCCGCGCGGGCACGGATCAGATCGCGGGCTTCTTCAACCTTGTCCCAGACATTGCACATCATGGCGCCGCGGATTTTGCCTTCGCGCAGATAGTAGATCACACCCGTCTCATGCCGCTTCTGCCAATCGGCGATAGTCTCCAGCTGCGAGTCAACTTCCCCGACGGCCTCATAGCCGAACTCGAAAAGGTCCGAGAAGAAGTAGGGCATATAGTCGAAGACCTGGTGGGCGCCGGCCATGTTCCGCCCTGCATGTTTACCCTGGTTAAGTGCGTTGTCCCAGTGCTCTATCCGCGTTTCCTGGCCCAGCGCCTGGTAAGGGAACCGGGCGTTGTCGCCGGCGGCGTAAATATCCGGCTGCGAACTCTGGAGATACTCGTTCACGACTATTCCGTCACCCGTCCTCAATCCTGCTTGTTCCGCCAGGTGGATAGCAGGTCTGATGCCGGCGCCGACGATGACCAGGTCGGATTTGACTTTGTTGCCTTCGCTGGTCTGCACGATGAACCGAGAGCCCTCGCGTTCAATCGAGGTTGGCTTCTGACCCTTCAGAATCCGGATCTCCCGACTCTGATAGAAGCTCTCCATTGCCAAACCCAGATCCTGAGGAAACACCCGTCTGCAGAGCCAGGCTGACGGGTAGACCATCGTGACCTGCAGTTTGTTGGTTGACAGGGCTGCGGCGATCTCCGAACCGATGAATCCGCCCCCGATGATCACCGCGGACTTGCCTTCCGCAGCCTCACGTCTGGTCCGCTCATAATCGTCAAGCGATCGGTAGTAGCAGACGCCCTCCATGTCCCCGCCTGGGATGGGAAGGGCGCGCGGCTCACCTCCGGTGGCCAGGAGCAGCCTGCGGAACCGGTAGCGCTGACCGCTGTCGTCCGTGACCGTCCGCCTCTGGGTGTCCAGAGCCACGACAGTCCTGCCCAACGCCAGCGTTACTCCATTGTTCTCATAGAAGGCCTGATCATGGAGGAAGATGTCCTTGACTTCCGCTTTTCCAAACCAAAGCTTCTTGGTCAAAGGCGGCCGATCATAGGGCGGATGACTCTCGGCGCCGATCATGGTGATCGAACCCTTCGAATCGCGCTCGCGAATCCCTTCAACGGCCGATGCGCCGGCCAAACCAGCGCCAACAATCAGGTAGTCAGAATAG
>CAYQYP010000528.1:0-3894 GCA_964421755.1 uncultured Acidobacteriota bacterium | reverse complement strand
GTCCGCTGCAACTGACCCATTTCGCCCCGCACTTCCACCTCTGTTGTGTCGCCTCGCAATTCCAGTTTCACATCCAGGGTTCGGACGGTCCCGACCTGGAGCTCGACATCGTCGAAGCGCACGGTTTGAAAGCCTGGCGCTTCCACCGTTACCGAGTAGTGGCCAATCGGCAACGCGGGCAGCGAGAAGGCGCCGCTCTCCTCAACAACAGCTTCCCGCTGTAGACCAGTGCTCCGATGGATTGCCGACACTTTGGCACCGGCTAAGGGCAGGTCCGCCGGATCTGTGATCGTTCCGGTCAAGGTCGCGCGGTCGAGCTGGGCCATGGTTGGCGTTGTCAGCAAGACAACCAAAGCCGCGATTGCCGCGACCAACTTCAAGACGCCGAATCTGGGTTTCATTGGGTACCTCCCCGCAGCAGTAGGGCAAACGCCTTGGTTAACAGCAGCGGGTCGAATTGTCTCGAGCTGCTGCGATCGAGACGGACAAACCACCGCTGTACGGGCCTGGGAAGCCGAGCAGAACCTAGGCTGAAAACCTTTTCTTGTCAAGGACTTTTTACACGTGTACATTGTGTTCGCGTACCACTCAGGTCCGGGGCGGCCCCTGGGGGAGGCCGGTTGTGAAACAAGTATCAATCAAAGACATCGCGCGTGAAGCCCGGGTGTCCCATCCGACCGTCTCGCGCGCCCTTCGCGACAGCCCGCTGGTGAAGCCGGAAACCGCCGGGCGCATCCGCCAGATCGCGCAGCGTATGGGCTACCGGCCTAACGCGGTCGCTCGCGGTCTCGTCACAAGGAAGACCTGGACGATTGGCGCTTTGGTCACCTCGATCGCCGACCCCTTCACCGCCGAGCTTTTCGGCGGCGTCGAGGAAATGGCAAACGACAACGGCTATTCCGTTTTTGTGGCCAACTGCTGCGCGGACCCTGATCGCGAGCAGCGGGTGTTGCTGCTGTTCCAGGAGCGTCGCGTGGACGGCATTCTGGTCTTGTCGTCGCGGGTCGGGACACTCCACGTACCGTTGCTGACTCAATTGAAAGTACCGATCGTGCTCATCAACAGCGAGCACCCGGATCGTTTCGTCCACTCGGTCATGATCGATAGTGTCACTTCCGCCCGCACCGCGGTGCAGCATCTGATCGACCTGGGACACCGGCGAATCGCGTACCTCGGGGACCGCTTGGGATTCCGGTCGGACATCGATCGTTTCGCGGGCTACCGGGAGGCGCTCACGCTGGCGGACTACCCCTTCGAGCCTGAGCTGGTCGTGCACGGAGATGGGAGGCCTGAAGAGGCTCGGCGAACGATGTGCCGGCTGTTCGAGTTGCCGGACAGGCCCACCGCCGTTTTCTGCTATAACGACCTGACGGCGATAGGCGCCTTGAGAGCCATCCACGCCCATCGGCTCCGGGTACCAGATGACATTTCCGTCGTGGGCTTCGACGACCTGGCCGTTGCCTCCTTCACGGAACCGCCCTTGACGACGGTGCGGCAGCCCAAGCAAATGATGGGCAGAATGGCAACTGAGATGTTGCTCCGGCTGTTGACGGGGCCTCAGGAGAAAACCCAGGTCCGACTGCCGGGCGAATTGATTGTCCGAGAATCGTCCTCTCCCCCCGTGTCTAAAGGCCCGACCGGAACGCGTAAGCCCCACTGACGGGCCTGGTCCCCCGGATTTCCCAGCCAAACTTGCTCGCCTGGCCGCATGAATGAGAAGCTCGGACGCAGAGGTGATTAATGAACAGCAAAGCACACCAAGCGCCCTGGCTGGCCGGGATCGCCATGACTCTTTTCGTCAGTGCCGGCTCCCTATCTGTCCGGGCGGAGATCATAAAGGGACCTTACCTCCAGAACGTCACCACGAGTGAAATCACAATCATGTGGGAAAGCGACCGTCCCACGATCGGCGTGGTGCAATACGGGCCGACTCCGGATTACGGCCAGGTAGCTCGCGAGAAACAACCGGCTCGCATCCACGAGATTCGCCTGACGGGACTGGACATCGAGAAGAAGTATCACTACCGCGTGCTCTGTGGCTCTTACAGGAGCGAGGATCTCACGTTTCAAACCGCCGTTCGCCCCGATTCACCGTTCACTTTCATCTATTACGGGGACAACAAAAGCGGTCCCCACATGCACCGCAAGAACGCTTTGGCTATGGCGGCGGAAAGGCCGCACATCGCGCTGCAGTGTGGCGACCTCGTCAGCCGGGGGGACGTCTACAGCCAATGGGAACGGCTGTTCTTCACGCCCGCGGCCCCGCTCATCAGCCGTGTCCCCCTTTTCCCCTCGCTCGGCAACCACGAGGAGAACGACCAGCAATACTTCAAGTACCTCTCCCTCCCCGGCAACGAGTCCTATTACTCGTTTGATTACGGCAACGCGCACTTCGTCGTGCTGGATTCCGCGTTTACGCCTATCGACGAGGGAAGCGAGCAGTGGAAATGGCTGGTCGAGGACCTGAAAAACTCGAAGGCCACCTGGAAATTCGTCTCGTTCCATCACCCGCCTTTTACCTCGGGGGGTAACTACTATTCCAAGAAGCGGATTGAGCTGAAGAGGATCCTGCCGCCCGTGTTCGACAAGTACGGCGTGGACATCGCGTTTCACGGGCACGACCACGACTACGAGCGGACCCGGCCCATAATCAGCCAGAACGGCGCCCGCCCCGTGACCTACATCGTGAATGGAAACGGCGGCACGCCGCTTCGTTATGTCGGAAAGCGCGAGTGGACCGCTTACTCCGAGCGGGTCTTCGGCTACACCCTGGTCCGCATCAACGGGCTGCGATTGGAGTTGGAGGCGAAGACGGTCGACGGCCGCGTCATCGACCGTCTCGTCATCGACAAGGGCGACCCAACGGAGGACCGGAAATATGTCGAGGCGGCCCTCAAGCTCGAGAGCATCAAGGACCCGATCGAAGCAATCGAGCTCGCCGAGGAGGCGGAGGATCTGGTCGACCAGGTGGAAGACACGAACGACAAGGCGCTCGCGGCAAAGGCGCTCGGGATGTTCAACAAGGCTTTCGAGCTCGACCCGACCTTCGCCGAGGCGCTCGTTGAGATGGGGAAGCTGAATCGGCTGCTGGACAAAGAGGCACTGGCCGTCGAGCAGTTCCAGCGAGCCATGGACATTCTCCCGGTTTACCCGGATTCCTATGAGGAGATGGCGGACGTGCTCCTCGAGCGTGGCGAATTCGAGGAGTCTCTGGCGATGGCCCGGCGCTGGGCTAAGGTTGAACCGGACCAGACCGGCCCTGAGGAGGCGATGGCGGAGGTCCGAGAGAAGCAAGGCAAACCCGAGCTGGCGATCCTGCATCTCCTGAGGGCACTGGAGATAGTTCCCTCGGATTCCGGAGTTCACCGGGATCTGGCGGAACTGTACGCAAAGCTCGGCCGGCGCGCGGAAGCCCGAGCCCACTACAAGCAGGCGATCCAGTGGATGGATTCGGAAAATACGGAGACTCTCCAAGGCCTCGTCGACAAGCTGCAAGAGCTTGATTGAACTGATATAGAATTGCGCGCAGCGAGGGCAAATGGCGAACCAACAGTGGACCGGCGCTTCTTCAGCCGGCAAAGACTCAAACCAAATGATGCGACAACTGCAGGTGCCGAAACCGTTCGAGGTAGTTATCGGCCAGGTTCCGGAGATCGAGCCGGGCGAGAACGAGGTTCAGGTGAACATAGCGTTCTGTGGCATATGCGGCTCGGACGTACACGCCTACCGCGGCCTCCATCCTTTCGTCCCGACTCCGGCGTACCCGGGTCACGAGGGCGCCGGCATCATTTCGAAGCTCGGAAAAGGCGCCGAGGCCTGGGGACTCGAGGTTGGGGACAAGGTCACCTTCGAGCCCAACCTGAATTGCGGGACGTGTCACAACTGCAGAACCGG
>CAYQYP010000527.1:0-9638 GCA_964421755.1 uncultured Acidobacteriota bacterium | reverse complement strand
TTTTTTTGGAACAAATCGCGTTTCTGATCGTTAGTTAATTCTGAGTATGGCTGAATCAGCATGCGCAGATGCCGTTGCCGGATACCGGGATAATGCCCTTGTCTCCGCATATCTGGAAGGGAACGATGAGGCGTTCCGTGTCCTCGTTACCCGCTACCAGGGGAAGCTCGTCAACTACATTAATACCCTGGTGCACGAACGCGAACTGGCCGTGGACCTGGCGCAGGAGACGTTCATCCGGGTCTTCCGCAATGCGGATAGATACAAAGGCGACTACCAGTTCTCGACCTGGATTTACCGCATCGCGACGAATCTCGCGATCGACGAACTGAGGCGCCGCGACCGGACCCAAGGGTCTTTTTTCAACCGGGTCGTTGCCCTGTTTCAGCCGGACGGGAAGCCACTGCCGCTTCCGGACGCCCGGCCGGCACCGGACTCGGCCCTTCAGGGAAAGGAACGGTTAAGGCGATTGCAGACGGCAATTGACTCGTTGCCGGAGAAGTACCGCCTGCCCTTCCTGCTCAAGGAGATCGAGGATCTCTCGTATGACGCAATTTGCGAGGTTCTCGGTATCTCACTCGGGACCGTTAAGTCGCGTATCCACAGAGCCAAACTGTTGCTAAGGGAGAAGTTGTCTGGAGTTCTATGAATTGCACCACAGTTGAGCGCCTTCTGACAGAGGATTTGGGATCGGCGGAAAGCGCCGATCTGAGCCGCCACTTGCATGAGTGCCAACACTGCAGGGAGTTGTACCGGGAATTGAAGTCCCTCGAGGAACTGAGCGGTGAGCTGAAGAACGATATGCAGGCGCCAGCCTTTTTTGCGTCTCGAGTCTGTGCGCGGGCTTCGGAGCCGGCCGGTCCGCGTCGCTTGCTGGCTCTCGCACTCTTGACAACTTGCGTCATCGGCTTTTCTTCATTCGCTATCGTAAAGTCTGGGATATTGTCCGATGCCGCGGTCGTACAAACGGCAGCCCCTTCAGTCGCAGTGACCGGGTCAGCCACAGCAGATCAGGCTATCGAACCCCTGTGGATCACGGACTGGCCCGTGGCCGAGTCGAACATTGCGAGTGACCGGGGAAGGGATCCGCGGTACGTTGAGATCCTGGTCAGTGAGCCATCCGAAAGCGATTTCATTGTTCGCCTGCCGTCCGCGATTGAGGTGGGCAGCAACCAGGCCGATAACGAATACTACTTGAGGCAGGTCAGCCACTAGAGCGAGTGAGCAAAAACCAGGCGATGAGCAGGCACATGACAAGCTCCAAACATCGCGCCCTGGTGAACCCGAGCCTCTTGACGCTGACTCTTCTGGCGGTTTTCGGCTCCGTCCCAGGATTTGCGCAGAACGAAATCGAGCGCGGACTTCTTCGCGTGACTGTCAGCGCGCCGGTCGAGATATTCCACGAAAGTCTTCTCGCCCCGAAGGTCAGGATTCCGCAGATCATTGCTTTCCCCGGTACCTGGCTTGACGATGATGGGAACATCGTATCGTTTGTAGGCTTCCGCTGGCCCGAGCTGACCTCCAAGAACGCAACGATAACCATCCAGACGTTCGACGGCCAGCGATTCCCGGCAGAGTTGGTCGGCGTTGATGAACGGATTTCCCTGGCGGTGATCCAGGCCGGAAAGGCCAGGCGGACAGCTTTCGCATTTCGCGGGTTGCCGAAGACCGGCGGTCTTGAGCTGGCGACCCTGGGAAGGAACGAGTGGAACCGCTTTCTCGGTTCGATCGTCAAGGTCGAAAAGACCGATCTGATCGCGGAACACCAGGTGGACATCGCGGGGCTGGACCGCGTGGGCAAGAACGTGGAGGGAAGCCTGGTCCTCGACAAGGAGAATTGTTTCGTCGGCATCGTCAGCCGGACCAAGGCCCATCCTTTCAGCAGGAAACTGCGCATTCTGCAGGTTATCCCCACCAACGTGATCCGTGAATCGGCTTCCCGGATTCTAAAGTCTCGAAGCAATATCCGCGCCGGCTGGCTCGGAGTCAATCTGGCACCCGCCAAAGAAGGCGGGGCGATCGTTCAAGGCGTCTTTCCCGAGAGCGCGGCAGACAAGGCCGGATTGGTCGTGGGCGATCACATTCTGAAGGTTAAAGACCACCCGGTCAGCTGGCCTCACCTGGTGGGCACGATCGAGTGGGCCGGAGCAGGAACTGAGCTGCCGATCCAAGTGAAAAGGCAGGGGCAGCTTCAGACTCTGTCTGTCCGGCTGACGGAGCGGCAGGACACGCTGCCCCGGATGTCCTGGGAGCTGCACTTCTCCGAGACCTGGGAGGGAAACGAACCGAGACCCGAGGCAATCCGCATGAGGCCGGTGATTCCTCCGTTCCCCATACGCCTGGGTTTTGAGCTCGATCCGCTGTCTGAACAACTGGCTCAGTTTTTCAAGTCTCCGACTGGGCAGGGCCTGCTTGTCAAGCACGTGAAGGAAAAGAGCATGGCGGATCAGGCAGGTTTCAAGGCCGGTGACGTCCTGATTCAGATCAATGGCAGCGTTATCGGCAACAACGCGGATGTTTTCCGCCTGCTCCAGTTCGACGGTAAGGGATCAACGCTGGAGATCCGGTTCGTCCGCGATGGCCAGGTCCACCAGCGGAGACTGGTGATCCGGTAAAGCACTGCGCACTGCCCACTGCCCACTGCCCACTGCGCAACTGGCCGGAGGAAATCGTTTGCCAACCGGGCCGCAAAGCGGCGGATTCTGAACCGCGAATCCGCCCTACAACTACTCATCATGGGGAACCGAGCGGTCGTAGGGCGGATTCGCGGTTCAGAATCCGCCGCTTTACGGCCCGGTTGGCGATGTCACGCCCCAAATGTCAGCCGGTCAGCTGGTCTTTCCCCCCGAACTTCAGAACCGCGGCGAGCAGCGGGATCATGATTTCGTGGTGGCCGGTGATCGCGATGCCTGTTCCCTGGCTCGCCACCGGCCTGCGGACGACGTTCTGTGTCGGCCGGTAATGCTGGATGAAATCCAGATTCGCAGTCGTGAACTCGGCGAGTGCCTGCCCGGAATTGCGCACCATCGAAACCGCCTTTAAAAACACCTCGGGAAGCAAAACGGCCGATCCCGCGTTGATAAAGACCCCGCCTCCCTCCAACCTAGCCACCTGGGCGGTGAAGATCCGAAAATCGATCAGGGATCCCTTTCCGAGCGCCTCCCCGGATGCCTGCGGATGATTGTGGATCGTGTCGGTTCCAATCGCGACGTGGACCGTGAACGGGATCCCGCGCTCAAAAGCCTGGACGAGGAGAGAGGATTCGGGGTGAGCCGCCGGCCCGTGTTCGCAAAGAAACTCCCCGACCGCCTCGCCGATGCCCTTGTCCGCAGCGGCTCCCTCGCAGATTGCCCGGTTCAAAGACTCCCCGGTTTCGCGGGCCATTCCGAACGCGCCTGTCTGGAGCTGCACGTCGACCTCTTCCGAGGTCCTGCCCGCAAGGGCGATCTCGAAGTCGTGAATCATGCCGGATCCGTTCGTCGCCAGCGCTGTCACGTAACCAAGGTTCATCAGGTCGATCAGAATGGGCGCGAGTCCCACCTTCACGACGTGGCCGCCAAATCCCCAAACGACGGGCTTTCCTTTGTCCTTTGCTTGGCGGATCTTGCGCGCAAGCACCAAAAGGTCACGTGCGGCAAGGAAATCTGGAAGACTGTCGACGAAGGAGGAAATGCTGTTCTCGGCCAGGGGCTTCCCGAACGATCCCACCTCGACTTTGGATGGTCGTGAATAGAGGCTGAAGTCGTTGATCTGGGTCTTGGGGAACTGCTCGAACTTGGACATAGGGAGATTATCCACGAATGACTGCCCGCTGCCCACTGCCCCACTGCGCACTGCGCACTGCCTACTGCCTACTGCCCGCTGCCTTCTGCCCGTTGCCGGCTGCCCGCCGGCAGTGCTCAGCCGGTGAGCCGGTCAGTAGGGTTCAGGAACTGCCTGAGGGCTCTGCCGGTGTAGGAGCCTCTCTCGTTGAGAACCCTCTCAGGCGGCCCGACGGCTACCACCCGTCCACCTTCTTTTCCACCCTCGGGGCCCAGGTCGATCACCCAGTCTGCGCACTTGATGACCTCGAGGTGGTGTTCAATCACCACAACGGTGTTGCCAAGGTTGACCAGTTCGTTAAGGATGTCAAGGAGCTTACGGACATCCTCGAAATGAAGCCCAGTCGTGGGCTCGTCCAGGATGTAAAGCGTTCGTCCAGTGGAACGCTTGCTCAACTCCCGGGCCAGTTTGACCCGTTGTGCCTCCCCGCCGGAGAGGGTCGTTGCCGATTGACCCAAGCGGATGTACCCAAGCCCGACATCCAGCAGGGTCTTCAGTTTGGTCTTGATGGTCGGGATGTTTTCGAGCAGCGGGTAGGCCTCCTCGATCGTCAGGTCGAGGATATCGGCGATAGACTGCCCCTTGTACTTGACCGACAGCGTTTCCCGGTTGTAGCGGCTGCCCTGGCAGGCCTCGCACTCCACGTAGACGTCGGGCAGAAAGTTCATCTCGATCTTGCGCAGGCCGTCGCCCTGGCAAACCTCGCAGCGCCCGCCTTTGACGTTGAAGCTGAAGCGGCCCGGCCGGTACCCCCGGATCCGCGAGTCGGGCAGCATGGCAAACAGCTCGCGAATGGGTGTGAAAAGACCGGTGTACGTGGCGGGATTTGACCGCGGAGTCCGGCCAATCGGCGACTGATCTATTTCGATCACCTTGTCGAGGTGCTCCATTCCTTCCACCCGGTCGTGCTCCCCCGGCTCGAGCAGGGAGCCGTAGATCTCCCGGGAGACGGCTCTGTACAGCACTTCGTCGACCACAGAGGACTTCCCTGAACCCGATACCCCTGTCACGGCGATGAAAGTCCCGAGGGGAAAAGAGACATCGACGTTCTTGAGGTTGTGATGGCGCACGCCGACCAGGGTCAGCCAGTTCCCGTTGCCCTCGCGTCTGTTGCACGGGATTTCGATTTGCCGTCTGCCTCCCAGGAACGCGCCCGTCAGTGAAACGGGTACGTCGACGATATCCGAAAGCGTTCCCTCGGCCACGAGGTGGCCTCCGCTCGATCCGGCGCCGGGGCCCAGGTCGATGATCCAGTCAGCTGATCGGATGGTGTCCTCGTCGTGCTCCACGACCAGGATGGTGTTCCCGAGGTCGCGCAATTCCTTCAGCGTGTCGAGGAGCCTTCCCGTGTCCCGGGCATGGAGGCCGATAGACGGTTCGTCGAGCACGTAAAGAACGCCCTGCAGACGGGATCCCACCTGGGTCGCCAACCGGATTCGCTGCGATTCGCCGCCCGACAGGGAAGACGCCTGGCGATCGAGTGTGAGATAAGAGAGACCGACGTTGACCATGAAGCTCAGCCGGTCCCGGATCTCCCCCACGATCTGTGAGGCGATCACCTGTTGTCTCGGGGTCAGCCGGATCAGGTCGACGGCGCGCAGGCAGTCGTCAAGAGAGAGCCTGGCGTAGTCAGAAATAGAGAGGCCGTTGACCCGCACCGCTCGACTCTCCGGCCGGAGCCGGCTTCCACTGCAGGCGTGGCACGGACCTTCGATGAGGTAACCCATCAGCTGCTGCCGTCGCTTGTCGCTCGAAGTTGTGTTTACCCGGTCCAGGAACCACTTGTTCAGCCCCTCGAACTTCGATTCGTAGACATAGTCCCCGTAACTGAACTTCACGGGTTTCGGTAGCCCTCTGAGCAGCGCACCGCGGGCTTCCTGGGGCCATTCGCCGAAACGGGTCCGCCGGTCCAAGTCAAAATGTGAGAGAAGTGCCTTGCCTGTTTCCTGGAGGAAGAGATGGAGTTCCTTGCCGCCCATCACGAGGTTGACGTCCTCAAGCGGCGCCTCTTGATTCGCGACCAGGCGCCGCAGGTCCACCTCCAGCTCCGATCCCAGGCCCTCGCACTGCGGACAGGCGCCGAAGCGGCTGTTAAATGAAAAGCTGCGCGGTTCCGGTGTGGGCATGTTCACGCCGCAGTCGACGCAGGCCATCTTCTCGGAGAACAGCCATTCGGGGCCGTTCACGACCGCGACGGTCACCAGACCCCCGGTCATGTCCAAGGCCTGGCGAACCGAAAGCTCTATTCGCTCCTGGCTCTCCCGGTGGGCGAGGAGACGGTCGATCACAATATCGATGCTGTGGTTCTTGCGCTTGTCCAAGTCGGGAGGACTCTCGAGAAAGGCGGCTGTCCCATCCACTCGCGCCCTGACGAAACCATCACGGACGTACTTCTCGAACAGTTTTTTGAACTCACCCTTCCGTTCTCGGACCACCGGCGCGAGGATCAAGATGCGGGCGTCGGGTGGCAGCTCGAAAATCCGTTCCACGATCTGGTCGAGCGATTGTCGGCTGATGGGCTTGCCGCACTGCGGGCAATGCGGAACGCCGATGCTGGAGAAAAGGAGTCGGAAGTAGTCGTAGACTTCAGTGATCGTCCCGACGGTGGACCGCGCATTCCGGCTGGTCGTCTTCTGTTCAATCGAAATTGCGGGTGACAGGCCTTCAATCGAATCGACGTCCGGGCGCTCCATCTGTTCGAGAAACTGACGGGCGTATGCCGACAAGGATTCGATGTAGCGGCGCTGGCCTTCGGCATAGAGGGTGTCGAACGCGAGGCTGGACTTGCCTGAACCACTCAGACCGGTTACAACCACCAGCCTGTTCCTCGGGATATCGAGGTCGAGGCCCTTCAAGTTGTGCTGGCGAGCGCCACGGACGCGTATGTACTTCATAACTCGAACCCCTTATTTTGAGGATTCGAGGGGCGGCTGGTCAAGTACCGGGGAAGAAAGAGAAGGAGACAAGGAGACAACACCGCTGACCACGATGCTTTATTTGTCGGAGCCGCGCACGCTGCTGCGAGGGTGTTGAATAAGGTCGGAGAAGTGCGTTCGGCCCACAGGTATTGACGGACTTGCTATGGGCTGATGTCGTGCCGAGGGCGAGATCGAATGGAGCCGCGCACGAGAGCGAACGGCAGTGAGCGAGAGTAAGCGGACCACCAATCATTCGCTAAGTCGAGACCTTTAAACACGAAGCAGTGGAGCGAGTCAGGTGGTCCGCTTACTCTCGCTCGCTTCACTCGCTCTCGTGCGCGGCTCCATTCGATCTCGCCCTCCGCCGGGAATTCGCCGGTCTCTCACCCGAGCTCGAAGCGGCTGAGGAGGTCGGCGAAGATATGTTTGACCTGCTGGTCGGTGTCGGACAGCTTGCCGGAGTTCTCGACAACATAATCAGCGTATCGGATCTTCTCCATGATGGGCATCTGGGTCCCGATCCGAATCAGGGCTTCCTCCTCGGAAAGGCCTTCGCGGCTCATCAGTCGATTCAGCTGAATGTCGGGCCGGCAATAAACCACGATGACTACCTCGTAGCCCTTGTAGGACCCCGTCTCTACCATCAAGGCCGCGTCCACGAGGACCATGGGCGCTGAGTTCAATTGGCGGGCTTTGTCTATTTCCTCGCGCTCGGCCTCGTAAACGTACGGGTGAACCGCTGCATTGAGCTGCGCGCGACGGTCAGGATCGGAAAAAACAAGTTTGCCCAGCTTCTTTCGGTCGATTGCCTTGTCGGCGGCGAGTATGTCTGAACCGAACAGCCGGACGATCTCGTTATAGGCCGGTTCCCCCGGCTGCATCAGGCGGTGAGCGATGCGATCGGCGTCGATCGTTAGAGCCCCAAGTCTGTGGAATTGCTTTAGTGTGTGGCTCTTACCGCAAGCAATCCCGCCTGTAAGTCCTACCTTCAGCATATGAAGATTTTATCATTCGGCTGATCCGCTGTCGTACTGAGACGCCCGAGTCGCCCGCCAGGTGACCGGTACACTTTGCGCCCCATCGCGGTCCGTGACTGTTCGTGCGCCTTGACTGTTCGTGCGCCTTGACTGTTGCGCCTTGACTTGGCGTCCTTCGTCTCGGCGTTTATAATCGCGGCTACCGCCTAAGGAGGATCGTGCTTCAGGGAAAGAAGATAGCTGTGGTTTTACCGGCTTACAATGCCGCCGCTACGCTGGAACGGACCTACGGGGAAATTCCCAGGGAGATTGTGGATTTCATTGTCCTCGTCGACGATGCCAGCCACGACGATACCCCGGAAATCGCGCGCCGGCTCGGAATGACGACCATTGTGCATGATCGGAACCGGGGCTACGGCGGCAACCAGAAGACCTGCTACCGCGAAGCTCTGAAGCTGGGCGCCGACGTCTTCATCATGGTTCATCCGGACTACCAGTACACCCCCAAGCTGATCCCTGCCATGGCGTCAATGATCACCAGCGGAGAATACGATGTGGTTCTTGGTTCCCGCATCTTGGGCGGACGGGCGATCCAGGGCGGCATGCCGGTATACAAGTACATAGCCAACCGGTTTCTGACCTCCTTTGAAAACGTTCTGACGCTGGCCAAGCTGTCCGAGTACCACACCGGTTACCGAGCGTTCTCCCGACAGGTTCTGCTCGACCTTCCAATCCTGGAGAATTCGGACGACTTCGTTTTCGATAACGAAATCCTTGTCCAGGCTTTGTATTTCGGATTCCGGATAGGCGAAATCAGTTGTCCGACGAAGTACTTCACGGAAGCATCCAGCATTAACTTCCGGCGCAGTACCCGCTATGGTTTCGCCGTCCTGAAAGTCGCTCTGCAGTATCGTCTGCAGAAGTCAGGGCTCGCCAACTTCAGGATCTTCGCCCCTGCCGGTCGGAAGCTGGGGCATTAAGTTATGCCGCCCCGAAATGGCGCGGTGATACGATTTCGGAAAATGGCCAGCTTCTACCAGACCGCGTACAGCCTGTTGCCCGATTTTCTCAAACGACGCATCCACCCTCTTGACCATGCTATTGAGACGTTTGTCCGCTCTGCGGCCGACGGCTTGGAAGGAGCGGTTGTACTGGATGCGGGGGCCGGTGAAGCGCGATTTGCCCGCCATTTCGGCGGCCACCGATACATCGCGGTCGACAAATGCGTGGGAGATCCGGGCTGGGACTACTCGCACGTTCATGTACGTGCCGACCTCGCGCGCTTGCCGTTCAGGCAGGGAGTGGCCGACGTTGTTCTGAACACCCAGGTCCTCGAGCACGTTCCTGACCCGGGCTCCGTGCTTGCGGAAATCTACCGCGTGTTGAAGCCGGGAGGGCGGCTCTTCCTCACCGCCCCTCAGGGATGGCACGAGCACCAGCAGCCAAACGATTTCTACCGGTTCACGGCGTTTTCCCTTGCGGCGTTATTCAAGGAGCGCGGGTTTACCGAGGTAAAAATACAGCCGCTGGGCGGATACTTTCACTACCTGGGACATCGGTTGACGTACATTCCGAAGATCCTATTCCAGGGCCGTTCGACGCCCGTAAGGATCGTGCTGTTGCCGTTTGAGGTGGCGAGCCTCGGATTATTCTGTTTCCTGGCGCCTCTGATCTGCTTTTACCTCGACCGGTTGGATCAAAAGAAGGAATTTACGCTCTGCTACAGTTGCCTGGCGAGAAAGAAAGGACCTCAAGGACAACAAGGGGAAGACTAACCCTGATTTCTCAGTGCGCCGTGCAAAGGCGCTCATGTTCAGTGGGTGCGAATCCCACCCGGCAGCTATTGCTCCAGCCGGAAGCAATCGGAGCGTTGTTGGAGGAAACGAAAACGACGGAGCCTTCGGTGTAGAGGGTCGCTTAA
>CAYQYP010000526.1:0-2817 GCA_964421755.1 uncultured Acidobacteriota bacterium | reverse complement strand
CTTCTCCCCGTACGCTATTGCAAGCCACAACTCACCGTTATTGGGACGGGGCATGGTGTCGACAGGATAACGCGCGTTTTTCGTTGTGTCACGGAATTGTCGCCTGATGCATCGCTAAGGACCTTTCCCTCTACCCCCGCCAGCGCTCCTGCAAGAGGTATTTCAGCTGGCTCGAATGAAAAAACCCCGAAGGCGCTGTGGTCGCCGCCGAGGTTTTCCACCGATTCCCCCTCCTATGCGCCGCTCTGGCTCGCTGCCAGGATCCGAAATTGATCTTCCCGCAGATTTCGCTTGCCTGTTGACTGCTAAATAAATAGCATTTGACTCCCAACAGCTCGGCCGGGGCATTCGGCCAGGCACGGCTCTTCGGAAATGAGGAGGTGAGTATGCGGGCAAGAGTTTTCGCGCTTTTCTCGGTCGCGCTCATGAGTTCCCTGACCGGATTGGGTTTTGACGGTTACCTGCCGCACGTGGCCCACGGAGAAGGCGCCGGGCTCTCAATGCGAACGACGTTTGTCGTCCTCAACCCCTCCAGTTCCGCAAACGTCGATGTGACCGTGTCGCTCACGGACGACGGCGGCAGCCCACTGGTGGTCACGATCCCGGAGCTCAGCTCGTCGGCCGGGAGCACCTTCAACTTCAGATTGCTTCCCGGGGAGACTCGCCTGGCCAGCACGAGCGGTCCGGGCCCGTTGAAGACAGGCGCCGCAGCCGTTCATTCTTCGGGCAATATCGCGGTCCAGGCGGTCTTTTCGGTTTTTTCGGGCGGAGCCTGGGTTACTGAAGCCGGAGTTGGAGCTTCTGAGACGGTAACGAGCTTCGTAGTTCCAGCCGACTGCCGCGGCGATTTTGCGACCGGTTTGGCACTTTTCAACTTCAACGAGACCCAGCAAACCCAGCTCAGCATTCGGCTGTTTGACGAGGCCGGTCAAGCCGTCGGAGATCCGATTGCTTTAGCCTTATCCCCTCTGGAGCACCGGGCCAGGTTCCTGGTTGGTCCTGGGGAGTTCTTCCCGCAGCTATCCACATTCAGGGGGACCGTCCGGGTCACGAGCACCATTCCGGTGGCGGCGATGGCACTCCGTCAGCACTCGGGGCCGCTGTCTTTCACGAGTCTGCCCGTGACATCCAGCGGTTCCTCGAGAACCTCTTTCCGCCTGCCGCAGCTGGCATCCGGTTACTATACGGGCGGGAGCTTCGGAACGAGCCTGATCCTGTTCAACCTCTCGGACTCGAACACGGCCGACGCCGACATCACACTAACCGATGACCGGGGAAACCCGTTGGCGGCCGGCATACCGGGCCGGGTTAGCCTGGGCCCGGCCGCCTGCACCTTTCTGGAGACGTCCAGAACCGCCAATCCACTGACGACAGGGGCGGCTGTCATCTCTGCGAGCAGGCCCATCGGCGTCGCGGCGGTTTTCACGAATTTCGATGGCCAGGAACGCTTTGTGACCGAAGCCGGGGTCGGCCACAGCGAAACGTGGCAGGTCACCCGTTTCGCGGTCGATATGGGCGGCGGTCTGGACACGGGGTTGGCAGTCTTTAACCCGGGCGCCGGCAGTAACACCGTTTCCGTTCGACTCCTTGGCACCTCGGGCCAGCCGATTGGGTCCGCTAAGGGCTTTACCCTGGGCCCCAGGTCTCAGCTTGCCCGCTACGTCACGGAGCTGTTCGGGGAGCAGGGCACTTTCAAGGGGTCCTTGCTGGTGAACGCCTCGGCGCCGCTTGCGTCACTGGTGCTGCGTCAATCCTTCACCCCCTACGTCCTCACGACCTTACCCTCCGCCGAAGGCGCGCCGGAGGTTGTCACCGGTTCTCACGCCGGACGGCTTACCTCATTCGAAGGGACGAAGACCTGCTTGCCGTGCCATCGCCAGCACGCCCTCGAGGTACACGGCTCCCTTCACTATCAGTGGAAGGGGGACACCCGGTATGCGACCAACCTGAGCGGCGACCCAAGCAGCAAGCTGGGCGGGATCAACGATTTCTGCATTTACCCGGATATCAATTGGATCGGGAAGATGGTCAATCTCGACGGGAAGACGGTCGACGGCGGCTGTGCACGCTGTCACGCGGGTCTCGGTTTGAAACCCACGTCGCAAGCCGACGACGCGCAATTGGAGAACATCGATTGCCTCGTCTGCCACTCGCCGTCATACCTGCGGCGAGTCGAGCAGGTCCAGGGCGCTTTCCGCTTCGTGCCCGACCCCGAGAGGATGGCGGTGAGCACGCTTCAGGCAGCCGTGGATCTTCGGAGCCCGACCAACGACGCGTGCCTCAACTGCCATGCAACCTCAGGCGGCGGGAACAACCTCAAGCGGGGAGACATCGAGGAGGCTCACCGGGATCCTTCACCGGATTTCGACGTCCATCTCGCCCGGTCGGAGCGTGGCGGGGCCGGGCTGCAATGCATCAACTGCCATGTCGTCAGTAGTCACCGCTTTGCGGGTCGCGGATCGGATATGCGGGCAGTGGACGGCCAGAGCAGGGTTTCATGCGTAAGCTGCCATTTGACTGCGCCCCATTCCACCAGCCGGCTCAATCAGCACGCGAGAAAGGTTGATTGCACCGTCTGCCATATCCCGGCTTTCGCAAAGATAGCCCCGACGGACATGGATCGAGACTACAGCCAGCCTGCCGAAATCGATCCCGACAAGCGCCTGTATGAACCGCTCATGACCAGGCTCCAAAATGTCGTTCCGGAATATCTCTTCTTCAACGGAACCTCCGCTTTTTACCAGTTCGGGACGGCAGCCGTCTCCGCCTCGAGCGGCCGCGTCGTGATGTCCACGCCGCTGGGCCACGTCAACGACC
>CAYQYP010000525.1:0-4029 GCA_964421755.1 uncultured Acidobacteriota bacterium | reverse complement strand
GCTTTGCTCACTGTCGAGGCTGTCGAGAAAGTTCTTAAGGCCCGAAAGGCCGGCACATATTAGCCCAGGGCGAAGCGCTTTGTGCGCAGCCCTGGGTCTAAGGTAGAGGCGGAGACAAGCCCTGAAAGGGCGCAAGAACGGCAACATGATCAGGATCTTACGCCCTTACAGGGCTTCGCGGTCGAGACCGTGTCGACCCAGGGCTACGCGAAAAGCGCGCTTCGCCCTGGGCTATTATGTGCCGGCCCTTCAGGCCTTAAGAACTTATTCGACGCCCTCGTCCCGTCGGCACTGGGATCGCGGACAAGATGTCCGCGCCTCCATGACTAGTCAGCGCTCCTCCATTTGTACTTGCCGCCTCCATGACTAGTCAGCGCTCCTTCATTTGTATTTCCCTCGGGCATCGTGGTACTCCTAGAACAACGCCATTTATTCCATGAACTTAGAGGAAAGACTATCCGAGCTGCGCCGGCGCGAACAGGCCGCAGACGAAGCCGGCGGTGCGGATCGAATCCAACGTCAACACGAGTCGGGAAAGCTCACTGCCCGGGAACGAGTGCACCTGCTCCTGGACGAGGGGACCTTCGAGGAAATCGACCGTTTCGTCGTTCACAGGTGCAATGATTTCGGGATGGAGTCGAACCGCATCCCGGGTGACGGTGTGATCACCGGCTATGGCAGGATCGATGGGCGTCTAACTTACGTCTTTGCGCAGGACTTCACCGTTTTTGGCGGAAGCCTGTCCGAGACATACGCCCAGAAGATCTGCAAGATCATGGATCTGGCGATGAAGATGGGGGCCCCGGTGATCGGTCTTAACGACAGCGGAGGGGCGAGAATCCAGGAGGGAGTCGCCAGCCTGGCCGGTTACGCGGATATTTTCCTTCGAAACACGCTGGCGAGCGGGGTCATTCCGCAAATATCGGCGGTCATGGGTCCTTGCGCCGGTGGAGCTGTTTACTCTCCCGCGATCACTGACTTCGTCTTCATGGTGCACCGGACGAGCTACATGTTCATCACCGGGCCGAACGTGATCAAGGCAGTCACGGGGGAAGAGGTGACGCAGTCTGAGCTGGGCGGTGCAACGGCACACAGCTCCATCAGCGGGGTTGCCCATTTCGCCACGTCCGACGACCAGGAGTGCCTGGCGAGCATTCGACATCTGTTCAGCTTCATCCCGTCGAACAACGTCGACGATCCACCGTGGCAGAAGCCGACGGACTCGCCGGATCGTGCGGATTCGGCCCTCGATCGGCTTGTCCCCGCGCAGCCGGATCAGCCATACGACATCAAGGAGTTGATTGACTCGGTTGCGGACGACAACGAGTTCTTCGAGGTCCACAGCAGCTTTGCACGCAACATCGTAGTAGGTTTCGCACGACTCAACGGCCACCCGGTCGGTATTGTGGCCAACCAGCCGTCGGTTCTTGCCGGAACGCTCGACATCGACTCCTCGGTGAAAGGCGCCAGGTTTGTTCGCTTCTGCGATGCCTTCAATATCCCATTGGTCGTTTTCGAGGATGTGCCTGGTTTCCTGCCTGGCGTTGGCCAGGAACACGGAGGAATCATCCGACACGGTGCCAAGCTGCTCTACGCCTTTGCGGAGGCCACCGTGCCCAAGCTGACGGTGATCACCCGGAAGGCTTACGGCGGCGCTTACTGTGTCATGGCCTCCAAGCATATCCGCGCCGACGTCAACTATGCTTTCCCGACGGCGGAAATTGCGGTCATGGGACCCGAGGGAGCAGTCGAGATCCTCTACGGCAGGCAATTTCGCTCGCTTGATGACGCAACCGAGCTCAAGCGCGCGAAGGTCGAGGAGTACCGCGAGAAACTGGCGAATCCGTACATCGCGGCCGAAAGAGGATTCATCGACGCCATCATCCAGCCGCGGGAAACACGGGCCAGGCTTATTCGCGCGCTCGAGATGACGTCCTCAAAACGGGATACGAATCCGCCCCGTAAACACGGCAATATACCTTTGTAATGTTCAAAAAGATCCTCATCGCCAATCGTGGCGAAATCGCGGTTCGCATCGTGCGCGCCTGCAGGGACCTGGGTGTCTCGCCGGTCGGTGTCTATTCTGACGCTGACCGGGATTCGCTTCACGTTAAGCTCGTCGACCAGGCGGTCAGCCTCGCGGGCACCGCTGCCACCGAAACATATCTCAACGTCGAAAGGATCATTGCAGCGGCACGAAAGACGGGCGCAGAGGCGATTCACCCTGGCTACGGCTTCCTCTCGGAAAGCGAACAACTGGCGAAGGCGTGCGGGGCGGATGGGATCGTATTCATTGGGCCGGATGTTGAAGCCCTCAGGGTCATGGGCTCGAAGATCACGAGTCGCCGCGCCGCCCGGGAAGCGGGCGTGCCGCCGGTTCCCGGCGACGACTTTCCACTGCCCGGGATCGAGCAGGCCTGCGAGCGGGCGGCAGGGCTCGGATACCCGGTCATGCTAAAGGCGAGCGCCGGCGGGGGTGGAAAGGGCCTCCGTCAGATTCACGACGAGGCCGAACTTCGGGCTGCCTACGACATGGCCAAGGGAGAAGCCTCGTCATCCTTCGGCGACTCGACGGTTTATCTCGAGAAGGAGATCGAACGGGCGCGGCATGTGGAAGTGCAGCTCCTTGGCGACCAGCATGGCACTCTGCTGCACCTGGGTGAGCGCGAATGCTCGATCCAGCGCCGCCATCAGAAAATACTCGAAGAGGCGCCCTCCCCGATTGTCGACGCGGAGCTCAGAGAGGTGCTCGGGGATGCGGCGCTGAAAGTCGGTCGAAGCGTTGGCTATTACAACGCGGGAACCGTGGAGTTTCTGGTCGATGGGAACGACCCGAGACGCTTCTTCTTTCTGGAGATGAACACCAGGCTTCAGGTCGAGCACGCCGTCACCGAGATGGTGACAGGAGTCGACCTGGTGTGTGAGCAGATTCGGATAGCGGCAGGCCACAAGCTGGAGTTTAAGCAGGAAGACATAGAGGTTCGCGGTGCGGCGATCGAGGTCCGAATCTACGCCGAGGATCCGACGCGGCATTTTCAGCCGGCGCCGGGAACCGTCACCGAGTTATTCGAGCCGGCGGGGCCGGGAATTCGAAACGAAAGCTCCCTGTACAAAGGCTATAGCGTCCCCGTTCATTATGACCCTCTGATCTCCAAACTCGTTTCATACGGCCGGACTCGCGAAGAGTCGATCAGCCGGCTTCGACGGGCGCTCGGTGAGTTCCGTGTCGGCGGCGTTCCGACGAATATCCCCTTCCTGCAGGCGCTCATCGCTGACCCGGACTTCCTGGCGGGCAGGCTGTCAACGCGGTTTCTCGAAGAGCGCTCGATCGGCAACACAGAAGAATGTGATGTCGCTCTGGCGCCGTTTCTGGCTGCCGCGCTCGACCACGCTGCGAACCTCGCCCCGCCGAACGGACGTGTTCAGGCCCTCGAACGACCGGGCGGTCTCGTGTGGAAGCAACTCGGGCGCCCCGGGTTCAACCGCCGGAGAACCTGGTAGATGCGAACGTTCATCGCGAGTTCCGGAGCAACCAGCTACGAACTTCGAGTGCGTCCGGTTCCTCACGCCTCTCACCTTTTCACCGTCGAGGTGCGGCGACCCGACGGAACCGAGGAGTCGCACAAAATCCAGGTACTCAGCCGCACGAGCGAGCGCTGGACGGTCGTCCTTGAAGATGATCGAATCCTGGACGTGGTGGTTTCCCCTCTTGCGGATTCGGTGCTCGTCAACTGCAACGGACGCACCTACCGGGTCCGCATTTCCAAGAAGGGGCCGGCCGGGCAGCCTGCGGGCGACGAGCAAAGCTCTGGAACCGTGCGAGCGGACATGGCGGGGAAGGTCGTGGCCATTCTTAAGAGGCCGGGGGATGGGGTCGAAGCGGGGGAAGCGCTTGCCATTCTGGAAGCGATGAAGATGCAGAATCCGATCAAGGCACCCCGCAAGGGACGAATCAAGGAGTCGAACCTGAGCGAAGGCCAGCTGGTCGCGGCCGGCCAGGTGCTGTTTGAGCTGGAGCCGGAGAGCTGA
>CAYQYP010000524.1:0-3922 GCA_964421755.1 uncultured Acidobacteriota bacterium | reverse complement strand
GTCCGGGATAACATCGAGCTGTTCAAGGGCACCAGAGGGTACATCGTGGCTCCTTGCCACAACATCCAGGCGAATACGCCCACTGAAAACATCGTTGCCCTGTATAAGGCAGTTGCGGAGTTCCGTTAGGCATCAAGGAGTCCTGCCGAGTCGCGTCGGTCGGTCCACTTTTTCGACAGCCTCCGTGCGCGGCTTGCGATTGCAGAATCGAGTTGCGGGAGAATGGCGGCGATGTTAACGTTATCGACCTGCGTCGCTCCAGATGAAAATCGGCTATTTTTCGATGGGGGATTCAAGTGCGAAAAGCAGCTTTTCTAGCGATCCTTTTTGGCTGTTTCACTGCATGTCTGCCCGCGGTTGAACCACAGTGGTCCGAAGTGGCGCCTGGAGTCTGGAAATCGGTTGTCGGTCAGCCGGAAGCGTATGACCTCCTGAAGGCGGCCGAGGTCACTCCCTCCAAAGAAGCCCTCGCCAATGTTGGGCCCGCGCGGTTCCCACTTCCCGCCGGCTCAATCGTCGCGGATGTCAGGAACGGACAAAGCCATCTGCGGTTTCCGTTGGAGCGCGACGAGCAGATCTACGGCTTCGGCCTGAACTTCAAGACAATTCACCAGCGGGGCCGTATCCTCCAACTGCACGTGGATCATTACGGGGGAAAGGACGACGGGCGGACGCATGCTCCGGTTCCGTTCTATGTTTCCAGCCGCGGCTATGGAGTTTTCGTCAACTCGGCCCGCTACATCCGCGTGTGGTCGGGGACCGGTGTGCGTAAAGACAGCCCCGATTTTCCCCAGCCGCTTGACCGGAATACTGACAAGAAGTGGTCGGCCCGGCCGTACTCGGATTCCGTGGAGATGCTGGTTCCGGCAGCCGGGGTCGAGATCTACGTTTTTGGGGGGCCGAAGACACTCGACGCCGTCCGGCGGTACAACCTGTATACCGGTGGCGGATGTCTTCCGCCTCGATGGGGCCTGGGATTCAGTCACCGTGTGCCGCGGCTCTACGATGAAAACCAGGTGCTGGCCGAGAGCCGGGAATTCGCCGAACGGGGATTCCCGCTCGATGTTATTGGGCTCGAACCCGGGTGGCAAAGCAAGTCTTACCCCTGCACGTTCGTGTGGGACAAGACCAGGTTTCCGGCGCCTGCTGAGTTTGTAGAAAAGATGACGGGCATGGGTATCCGGCTGAATCTTTGGACCAACCCGTACGTCTCGCGTGAGTCGCCGGTCTACGACGCGCTGCTTCCCCTGTCGTCCTCGCACACCGTGTGGCTCGGCATCATCCCGGATTTCACCCTGCCGAAGGCCGTCGGCATTTTGGTCAACCTGTTCAAGAAGGAACACGCGGACATCGGGGTTAGCGGCTACAAGATTGATGAGACAGACGGGTACGACCATTACCTGTGGCCGGACGTAGCCACGTTTCCTTCGGGTTTGACGGCTGAGCAGATCAGGCAGACCTACGGAGTGTTGCTCCAGAAGGCGACAGCCCGGATTTACCGAGAGAAGAACCGTCGGACCTATGGGCTGACACGGGCTTCGAACGCAGGCGCGGCCTCGTTCCCCTACGTCATCTACAATGACTACTACAGCCACGAGGATTTCATCACCGCCTTGTGCAACAGCGGCTTTGCCGGTGTGCTCTGGACTCCGGAGGTGAGGTCCTCCGAGGGAGGCGAGGAGTGGTTGAGGCGTATGCAGTCAGTCTGCTTCTCGCCGATGGCCATGCTCAACGCCTGGGCCAGCGGAACCAAACCCTGGTCCTTCTCGGAAGTCGAGCGACAGGTGAAGGAGATCGCACTGCTCCGGATGCGGCTGTTGCCTTACTTTTACACCGAGTTTGCCCGCTATCGCTTTGACGGTATACCGCCGTTTCGCGCCATGGCTCTCGAGGAAGGGTTTCTGGCCCCTATCGGCACCGAATCCAGGAGCGCCAGCCTCGAACAGAACCCCTATGAGGAAGCGGTGCTCAAGGAGGTGAAGGACCAGTACATGGCCGGCGAATATGTGCTCGTCGCACCCATGTTCAAAGGACAGCTTTCCCGGAAGGTGGTGTTGCCCAGGGGGAAGTGGTACGACTTCTACACGGGCGCTTACGCCGGAGGCGGCGAGGTCGTCACTGTCACACCCGGATTGGATAAGATCCCGCTGTTTCTGAAGGACGGCGCCATCATTCCCCTGATGCCCCCCGGCCTTCGAGCGCCGGGAGCGGGGCAGAAATTCGACCTGGAGATCCGGCACTACGGAGTTAGAGAGTCCGTCTACAGACTCTACGACGATGACGGCGAGACCTTTGACTACGAGAGGGGAGCCTACTCCTGGCGGGAGCTGAGAGTGAGCCGCAGCCCGGACGGGCGGCTGGTCGGCGCCGTTTCATCCGCCCCACCCGGAAAGCCGGACAACCTCGGGACAGTCACCTGGACTTTCATGACGCGGTGATTGATTGGGGACTCCGGGCCGCACCCTTGCGGCCCAGAATCGTCTCGGCTCGATTGCTTAGCCAGCGCGTCAAAACAGTCCACGAGAATTTCGTTGAACAGCCACCGGCCGGGCATTCCGACCGTACTACGGGGTGAAAATCGTACCGGGTGTGCTGGTCAGTTGGAAGGCGGCTCCCACCGTCTCGAATCGAAGCACAGCCATTCTGATGCTTTGCGGACTGACGACCCGCACGTGGCCGACGAAATTCTGGGGAACTCCGTCGAAAACCTCGCTGAAATACTTAGCGCTGTGGCCGGTGAAGGGGACTGACTTCTGCTGTACCTGGTTCCCGGCGGCGTCATACAAGGTAACCGTGATGTCGAACTGAGGGAGGGGCGTCCATGGCGGGGCCCAGGCGAAGCCGGTGTTTACCGTGGCGGATCTCTCGACAGCAAACATATAATTCTGGGCCTGGAAAACGGGTGGAACCCCGATGGAATCTACGAGCTGCCCCCCGCTGTAAAAATTATAGAAAAACGTCGTGGCCACGTCGCTGCCAGTGTTTGCCCCACTGCCATAAACCACGAGATAACCGATACTGGCGGCCGGTTCGCCCTGGAGGAGCAACTTGACACTGCCGAACGCAGGTATCGTAACGTGAACGTTCGCACTCGAACTAAGCTCACCGTTCACTCGGAAGGGAGTCCCCCAAGACTCGCCGTTACCCTTGCGCAGGTCCACGCCGCCGCTGAACTCCGTAGGGAGCTTATTGGTGAGAATGACGACACACTCGTAACCTCCTCCGAGGGCAAGTTGCGCGTATTGCGCGTGTAAAAACGGACAGGCGATGATCGCGAGGACGACAATAAGTGCGGTTCTTCTCATAGCAAGCCTCCACCAAGCTGGTCTGCTGAGGCCGGAATCTTCTCCAAACTACGGGATCAGGAACGGTTAGAGTTTGGTCCGGCCCTTATCATGATGTCAACAGGAGACTTGAGGGGCCGGGGTTCAACATCTGGACGGAAGTTTTTTTGTTGGGCGTTTAACGGCCGGTGCTGTAGCATCCTCCCTCGCGGTCGGATTGGCGAATGAACGTGAGCACTTTCTCTCGTTCCGCCTGTTTCCCAGTTTTACTTATGGCAATTCAATCAAAATGCGTGAAGTACGGCGTTTGGCGTTTCTGCTGTCTGCTGCTTACCGGTTTTTCGCTGCTCGCGGCTGGCCAGACGCAGCGGATTCAGCCTGATCCCGATGTGGGGGAGGTCGCAAAACGCACCGGGTATGCGCCCGTCGTGCCCTTTCCTGCAGAGGACACGGTCGATCCGAATGGTAAACCGCCCTCCTGGCTGGAGGTTCGCCCTTTTCCGGTTGTCGATGGAAAGCCGATTGTCAACCGAGGGGTTTTCCGCAGCCAGGCGCTTGGAATGGATGTCGGATACAACATCTTCCTCCCGCCCGGTTATGAGGCGGACGCATCGGCTCGGTTCCCGGTCGTCTACTGG
>CAYQYP010000523.1:0-4620 GCA_964421755.1 uncultured Acidobacteriota bacterium | reverse complement strand
CCGTGTCTTCAGTGCCTACGGCTTCGCCGTCGGCGCAGCAGCGGGGGCCGCCGCCGGCGGTGTCGCGGGCGTCGGGTTCTGCGCCACTACCCCTTGCTTCTGCCACTCTGCCAGCCTCTCGCGAACCTGGACAGCATACTGGTGCTCGGGCGATTTCTGCAGAAACAGCTGAAACTCACCCGCAGCCGCCGGCAAGTTTCCCTTGCTCGCCAGAATTGCCCCGAGAACGTAATGCGAAATCGTGTAATTGCGCGCCTCGTTGCTCGACTGCAACTTCCGGATGGAATCCTCGGCGACGTCCAGTTTGCCCAGCTGGTAGTTAGCGACCGCGTTCAGGAACTGTCCACGCGGGACGTACGGGTTCATCTCGAGCAGCCGGCCGGTCAGGACGGCGGCTTCCGCGTACTTCTTTTCCTGGATCTCGATATCCGCCAGCGCCAGGTAGGGCGACACGAAATCGGCGTCGGCAGCCATCGCTTTTTGGAAAGCCTCCTTGGCGCCCGGGAGGTCCTTACGTTGCATTTTGACCTGGCCGAGCATATCCCAGGCCGCGGCGAAATCAGGGTAGATTTCGATCGCTTTCTCGAGCTCCTTGGCGGCCTTGTCCGCGTCCGGTTTTTTCTGGCTGACCGCCTTGAAAGCCTTTTCGTAGGCCTCCTTGGCTTTCTTCGGAGCCTTCATACTGGTCAGGCTGACCGTCGTTGCTTTGACGTGACCGAGAGGCCTGAGCACGACGAGGCCGATGTCCGGGTTGTCAAGCGCGCTTCGGTTTTGAAGAACGACCACATCGGATTGATACCCAGGCAGCACGGCGCGGACTTCCCAACCCGACAGGTCCACGCGGCCCGCCATTGAGCCCATCCCCATCCGCTGTTGAGTGCGGTCGTTGAATGGATCGTCCCCGGAGCTCATGCTGGCATCCGCCATCTGGCCGGAATTCACCCCGGAACCCAGCTCAAATGTGAAGGACCCATCCAGCCGGGTGTAGTCCTGTCTTCGGACTTGACCGTTAAAGATCATCTCGACGCGAACACCATTGGGCAACGGTGTCCCGTCCTCGAGCACGACTTTCCCTGTCACATAGATCGGCCGCTGGAAATCGGTCTGGCGCTCCCTTTGCGGCGTCTGCGGCTGTTCTCGGGGTGCTGGTGTCGGCGTCGGCTGCTTCGGCGGCTGACCACCGCCCGGCTTCTGTTGGCCGAGCGCCGGCACGGCCAGGAACAAGCTCAAAATCAAGAGAGAAGCATGTCGTAAAAACATCGTCGGACTCCTCTTCGGGCAACAAAGTGCCCTTAAGGGCCATGTTACTACGAATGCCACTCAAGTGGTGAATGGCCCGGGCAGCGGTCAGGACCGACACCTGAGCAAGCATTTCGCCCTACCTCCAGTGCCTCGAGCGTTTTCAGCACCCTCGCTGCAGGCGCGGCTCCGTCAGGCTGATTTAGCTCCCACCAGAGAACTGCATCTCGCCCGACGCGATGCTGTTCAACCTTGCACCGGTGCGGGTATCATACGTTGGACCATGAAGAACAGCGCAATACTGCTCATTGACTGCCCCGACCGCAAAGGGCTGGTCGCCGGCATTGCCGATTTCCTGTACCGCAATGAGGCCAACATCCTTCACGCCGATCAACACCAGGACAGCGAGTCCGGCTTGTTCCTGATGAGAGTCGAATGGGATCTGGAAGGTTTCGCTCTCGGCATGGAGGAATTCCGGCGCCAGTTCACCCCGATTGCCGACAAGTTTCACATGCGTTGGGATCTTCGCTTATCGGCAAATCGTCCCCGGGTCGCAATATTTGTCTCCCTCCACGACCACTGCCTGGCCGATCTCCTGTATCGACACCAGAGCGGAGAACTCGCGTGCGACGTGGTTCTCGTTGTCAGCAACCACCAGAAGGCCGAACCGCTCGCCCGCTTCTACGGTGTCCCGTTCTGCCACGTCCCGGTTGCCGATAAAGCCGGGGCTGAAACGCGGCAGCTCGAGCTCCTGGAACAGAACCAGGTCGACCTGGTCGTGCTGGCTCGCTACATGCAGATCCTCTCGCCCGAGTTCGTCAGCGGCTACCCGCTCCGGATCATCAACGTGCACCATTCCTTCTTGCCCGCGTTCAGCGGCGCCCGCCCGTATCACCGCGCTTTCGCTCGTGGAGTCAAGCTGATCGGGGCCAGCAGCCACTATGTCACCGCGGTGCTTGACGACGGGCCTATCATCGAGCAGGACGTGGTCCGGATCTCCCACCGCGACCAATTGGAAAACCTGGTGCAGAAGGGTCGCGATCTGGAAAAGGTGGTACTTTCCCGGGCCGTTGCCTGGCATATCGAGCACCGGATCCTGGTTTACGGCAACAAGACCGTCATTTTCGATTGACCGACGAGGGAATCGTGGAAAAGCAATACTTAGTTGACGCCATGACCGTCAGGGATTCCTGGCGGCTGTTCAAGATCCTGGCTGAGTTCGTCGATGGCTTTGAGGCGCTAATGGAAATCCACCCGGCGGTGTCCATCTTCGGGTCGGCGCGCGTCCAGCCGGGGGACGACCCGTACGAAAAGGCGGTCGTTATCGCGCGAAGACTGGCGGAAAACGGGTTCAACATCATCACCGGCGGGGGACCGGGAATCATGGAGGCCGGCAACCGGGGTGCAAGAGAAGGAGGCGGCCGCTCGATCGGTCTCAATATCCACCTGCCGATGGAACAAGTAGCCAACCAGTATGCCGATCTCCGTGTGGAGTTCAAATACTTCTTCGTCCGCAAGGTCATGTTCCTCAAGTACGCTCAGGCCTACGTGGGGATGCCGGGCGGCTTCGGCACTCTCGACGAGATTTTTGAAGCGCTGACGCTTATTCAAACCCACCGGATGCGGCCATTCCCGGTGATTCTCTTCGGGAAGGACTATTGGGCAGGACTGATCGAATGGATCCGAACCGTGCTCCTCGACCGCAAAATGATATCGCCCGACGATCTGGACCTGGTGTCTCTGACGGATGATCCCGAAGAGGTCGTCAAGATCATCAAGAGGACGGTGATATTGTAGAAGCGTCCGTGTACAATCCCTGCTCGAATTGAAGAACCGATTCTAGTCACACATGGATGAAGCCCCCTCCAAACCAATCACATCAGTGATCCTGCTGGGCTCGATACTTCTTGCACTGGCTGTCTCCAAGCTTTACAGCTTTCTGCTCTTCCACAGCGTGGCGGAAGTCTTCAGCATCGTGATCGCCTGCGCCACCTTCATCCTGGCCTGGCACACCCGCCAGTTCTTCGAAAACCGCTTCCTGGTGTGGATCGGATCCGCGCACCTTTTTGTAGCGGGCATCGACCTGGCCCATACGCTGGCCTACAAGCACATGGGGGTGTTTCCCCATGACGGGGCGAATCTCGCAACGCAACTTTGGCTCGCCGGGCGCTTCCTCCAGGCGGCCGCCTGGCTGCCTGCCAGTTTCCTGTTCCACCGCAAATTCCGGCCGGAGTACATCCTGGTTCTTTTTTCAATGGCGACAGCTGCTCTCCTCGCCTGGATCTTCTACTTCGAGAGTTTTCCGGTCGCCTTCCTGGATGACCGCCAGGCTCTCACACCGTTCAAAATCTACAGCGAGTACGCCATCTGCGGCGCGTTTGCGGTTTCAGGACTGCTCCTGTGGAGAAGCCGGGATCGTTTTGATAGGTCTGTCCTGAACTTCCTGCTGCTGTCTCTTGCCGGCATGATTACCGCCGAGCTCTGTTTCACCCTGTATAACGACCCTTTTGGTCTTCTGAACGTCATCGGCCACTACCTGAAGTTCATTTCGTATTACCTGATCTACAAGGCGGTGATCGACACCGGTCTGAAAAGACCTTACGCCCTGCTGTTCCGTGATCTGAAGCGAAGCGAAGAGGCCCTGCAGAACATGAACGCCGAACTTGAGGAACGAGTGGCCGAAAGAACGGCGGTTGCCGAGAACCGCACCCGCCAGCTCCAGATCCTCGCCGCTGAGCTGACCGAGGCGGAGCAGCGTGAACGACGCAGGCTGGCACAGGTCCTTCATGATCATCTGCAACAGCTGCTGGTCGCCGCCCGGATGCACCTGGGCGCAATGCGCTCTCAAATCGGCCAGGCAGGCGCTTCGGACGCGCTCGCGCGCGTCGACGATCTTTTGTCACAGTCGATCGAGGCCTCCCGAACGCTGACCGCGGAACTCTGCCCGCCGATCCTCCACAGCGAAGGCCTGCCGGCCGCACTCGAATGGCTCGCCCAGTGGAAAAGGGAGAAGCACCATCTTGCCGTCGAAGTGGATGCGGATAAAGACGCCAACCCAGACAGCGAAAGCGTCAGGACCCTGGTTTTTCAGGTGATCTGGGAGCTTCTTTTTAACGTTGTCAAACATTCCGGCGAGAACTGGGCAAGGGTGGTCATGAGGCAACGGGACGGGGCCCTGCACGTGACGGTCGAGGACCGTGGCAAAGGCTTTGACCCGAATTCCATGGTCCGAAGCTCAAAGGAAAGCTTCGGGCTTTTCAGCATCCGGCAGCGCCTGGATACCATCGGCGGCGACATCGTCATCGACAGCGCGCCAGGGCGCGGCACCCGCATTCACCTGACGGCACCCATGTCGCTCGAGCAGCCGGTCAGTTGACCTGC
>CAYQYP010000522.1:0-3526 GCA_964421755.1 uncultured Acidobacteriota bacterium | reverse complement strand
AACCGAGAGTTGTCTCGCGAGCGGGCTTTGGCTGTCCGGGAGTTCCTGGTCAGCCAGGGAATCTCATCGGAAACCATAGGGGGTACCCGAGGAGTGGGTGAGGCTGACCCGATCGCATCCAACGACACCGAGCGCGGTCGGAGCTGAACCGCAGGGTTGAAATCATCGTTGAACAACTCCCGGACGAGGCAAGGTCGGCCGAGTGACGACCGCCGGATCAGGAATGCCGGGCTCCCCCGATGCCGGGCATCGTCGAGGAGGAGCGACAAAGCAAGCGAGGCCGTCCCGCCGCCACCCGGAGGGCCGAGGCCTTGGCGGGCGATCTCTTTGTCGTTCGTCGTCGCCGATGCTCTGGCATCGACTCTTCCTCTCTTCTCGACCTCGCCTCGCCAGGGCCTCGGCAAACGTCACCGTATTTCTGAAACGAGACACTAAGCCAGCTCTTAACCTCTCCAGCTAACCGTTAAACGCTACAACTCGCCAGGATTGTCCCGTTCAGGCCGACCGCAAAACTCCGCAGGTATTTAACACCGATACCGTACGAAACCTAGTCCCTGCCAGATTCCTATGCTATGGTGCGTCTCGGCTCGGTCAGAAAATCGGGTGAAGACGGATGCTTCCGTCAATTGCCTACAACTACTCGAGCATCAAGGAGAATCAATGAGAGGTAACCTGTATTTTTTAGCACTGCCGTTCATTCTTTCAGGTACGCTAAGTCTGGTGCAAACCAGCCAGCCTGCGGCCGCTCAAAGCGCTGCGCCTGCGGCGGTGAACGATTTCAAGCCGGCGTCTTCCAATCAGCCGGGCAAAGAGTATCCCCAAGTGAACTCCGAAGGGCGGGTGCGTGCCCGCATCCTCGCGCCCGAGGCTCAAAGCGTTCTGCTTGATATTGGCGCGGTTAAATATCCAATGACCAAGGGCGAGGACGGAGCCTGGGTCGGCGACTCGCAGCCCCAGGACGAAGGTTTCCACTACTACCAGCTCGTTATCGACAGCGCCCAGGTTCCGGATCCCGGCAGCCTGTATTTCTACGGCGCTAGCCGTTGGGGCAGCGGCGTCGAAGTCCCCGCCAAGGACCAGGATTTTTACGCGCTCAAGAATGTTCCTCACGGCCAGATACGTGAGAATCTCTATTACTCCAAGGTCAACAACACGATGCGGCGCTGTTTCGTCTACACGCCGCCGGACTATGACAGGAACACGACGGCCCGCTATCCCGTGCTGTACCTCCAGCACGGCGGTGGTGAAGATGAGACCGGTTGGCCCAATCAGGGAAAGACCAATCTGATTATGGACAACCTGATCGCAGAGGGCAAAGCCAAGCCGTTTATCATCGTCATGGACAACGGCACGTGGAGTATGCCGGGCCAGCAGCGCCCCCCGCGCCCTCCCGCAGGGGCGCCTCGGGGGGAGTGGCCGCCGAAGGGCTGGGCTGACAAGTTCAAGCAGACCCTTCTCGAGGACATCATCCCGATGATCGATGCCAAGTATCGCACCCTTGCCGATCAAGCGCATCGAGCCATGGCCGGGCTGTCAATGGGAGGCATGCAGACCAGGGTGATCACTTTGGCTAACCCGGACACCTTTTCCTATATCGGAATCTTCAGCGGCGGTTCCATCTCGATGGAGGACGTGAACGCTGCGCCGCCCGGTTTCAAAGAGAAGGCCAAGCTGGTGTTCGTCAGCTACGGCAGCCGCGAGCTCGGGGACGGCGCCCGCCCCCGCTTTGGCGGCGACCCCAAGGCGAATTCCGAAGCGATGACACAAGCTGGCATCAAGAACGTTTTCTATGTCTCCCCGAATACTGCCCATGAGTGGCAGACGTGGCGACGCAGCCTGCATGAGTTCGCCCCGTTGCTTTTCAAAGACTGAGCCCGGTTCGGGTGATGCTGAATTCGGGTGTGATCGACGAGAGAAGACTTTCATCCACGAAGCGGACATGAGTCTACTCTCGGGGAGGAAGAGGCAACACCTGCACGCTTAACGACGGCCCGGTTATCACGATCCCCGCCGGCTCAACCAACGTGCCTGTCACGGGCGCGGCCGGCTTCGAGGTCGGCCACAAGATCGGCATCGGCCATGGCGCCACCTACCCCACCGTCGCAAACGCCGAGGAGGGCTACGAGGTGGTCACAGTCACCGAGGTCGGCAGGCCAGGCACGCAAGCCTTCCTGGGGGTGGACGCTCCCGCGGGCGCGACCAACATCAAGGTAACGTCGGTCGCCAACATTTCGGTCGGTGACAAGATCAGGTTGGACATCGACAGCGTGGGCCACGGAATCGAGACCGTAACCGTGACGAGCGTCGGAACGCAGGCGAGCCGCGCGATGCTGTCGGCTGACGCCGGCCTCGGCGCGACCAGTATCACTTTGCGCGCCCGTGGCGGCCTGACCGGCTTCACTGTGGGCGACAGGATGACGGTCGGCACTCCCGCCAACCCCCGGGGCCGGTGTAAATGTCGGCTCGGCCCGCCAGAGTCAACATCCTTGCACAGGGACGATAGCCGCGCCACTGTTCCAGCCGTCACGAACGCTCTTTACTTACTCTACTTAATCTCGCGCTCTTCCTGAATCTCGTAATCGGCTGGAATCGCGAACAGTTTGGGATCTGGTTCAGTCAGCACGATATCGCAGATCCTCATCCGCACTTCACCAGCCTCCATGGCAAGGATCGGAATGCCGCCAAGTTCCTCTGATATCCAGTATTCAGCTACGCCCAAGCGATATCCTTGGCAGAGAAGACCCTCAATCTCCCCACTGCCCAGTGCCTCCTGTTTCGGGTTCGCCTCTTGATTCCGAAGAGGAAAAAAGCCTATCACGGTTGCGGGTAGTCCGGCAGGATGACGCAAGACCACGATCGTCTTCTTTGAGTCATTCAGCACGAACATGGCATTTTGGGCGGGGTCGTATATCTTGCGAAGAAAACAAAGGGTTTCGGAGCCGATCTCTACGCAATGATCGATTCTAATCCGCCCGGAAGAATCCCTGTAGAGTTTGCTTGGAGTGCTCCGGATTGGCCCGGGTTTACAGGAGGCCTCGTAATAGGATGCCTGAAAAGGTTGTGTCCTCAACTGAGTTCCTCCCGGCTCCTCACGCTGTCTATCTAACCACTGGCCGTCGGAACCGAACGTTACACCTCTCCCGAGTCTCGGTGCCCGTAAACCGGCTGTCTTCCCGCCGGATCGCCGGCTCCCACAGACAAATGGTACTGTCGTCTTTTCGCCGGCCGGCTACTGATCAGTTGGACTCCAATTTTTCAGATCAGTTACCTCATGATCACCATGATCACGGCAGCCGCAGTGACCACTACAGAAGTACTGACCCACACGAACACCTTTGCCGGCCAGAGGTCTCCTCCGCTGAGTCGCCGACGAGAGTCGGCTTGTGTTGTCGGGGTACGGAGAACAAAGCTCGTTTCGGCCCAATAACGACTCACTTGGCCGCGAAGCGATATTTGATGATCACCCTCCCGGAACTGCCTTTGTAGACTGTGCCGGCGCTTGATCCGAATTTCTCCTTCAGTGTCT
>CAYQYP010000521.1:0-3193 GCA_964421755.1 uncultured Acidobacteriota bacterium | reverse complement strand
ATCTCTTCCGCGTCACACGCGTCGAACAACTTGCAACCACCTGGAAGTGCGGGTCGCTGCAATATCCGCGGTGAAAGAGAGGCCCGCCGGGGCGACTGCGCCTCCGAACCTGATCGCCGTCACGCATCTCACACCACCTGTCGCTCGGTTTCCGATCCAAAAACGACGTTATCCAGGGAAATTTCTTCTACAGCATCTCCCCGCGGCTCGTTTTTGGCCTGGAAGTCAGTCGGTGGCGGACGAACTGGGTTGGCTTACCTGATGGAAGAGTCGTCCGCGTTGAACCCACAATCTTCTATGTCTTCTAGGTCCCATCCACGGGGAGGATGGATTCACCGGGGGTGGCGGGACGTTGGATGGTCGGCTAGCTATTGAGTTCGAGCTCGAAACGCGGATAATGATTCTGAACAGATACACGAGTTCCCCCCGCGCTCCTGTTCGGCCGTGCGAATTGACGCTGTTGCGAAATAACCACTCCAACGCCTGATCCTTCCCACTGATTCTCTTTAGACAAAAAAAGGAGAATTACATGCGGAAGAAAACCACAATCATGGCCTTGGGACGGCGTTTGTGAAAATTCACGTCGCTCCGGAACACCCGCTCCAATCCCTGATCGCCAGTCTCACAGGGACAGTTCCCTCGATTGGCGTCCCCGATCTCTCGCTGCCGTGGGGTCAGGACGCGGTGATTGACGCCGTGGCCACCGCAAACCCGAACACGATCGTGATGCTGGAAACCGGCAACCCGGTGCTGATGCCGTGGCGCAACAAGGTAAAAGCGATCGTCCAGGCGTGGTATCCCGGTCAGGCCGGCGGCCAGGCAATCGCCGAGGTGCTCACCGGCAAGGTGAACCCGTCGGGATGGTTGCCGATCACATTCCCGGCCGATCTCGCCCAAACGCCGCGGCCGGAGCTGCCCGGCTTGGGCACGCCGTGGGGCACGGCGGTCACCATCCGCTACAACGAAGGCGCGGAAATCGGCTACCGGTGGTTCGCAAAGAAGGGCAAGAAGCCGCTCTACGCCTTCGGCCACGGACTCAGCTATACCAGCTTCGACTATAAGGACCTCAAGGTCAGCGGCGGTGAAACCATCATCGCGAGTTTCACTGTGACCAACACCGGCAAGCGCGAGGGCGCCGATGTGCCCCAGCTTTATCTCACCGAGGCGGCGGGCGACAAACGCATGCGACTGCTCGGCTTCGAGCGCCTCGCACTGAAGCCGGGTGAGTCTGCCCATCTCTCGATCACCGCCGACCCGCGTTTGCTCGCGCGGTTTAATGGGAAGACCGGCAAGTGGAGCATCGCCGATGGAGTGCATCATGTGGCGGTCGGAAAATCCGCCACGGATCTGATTTTGACCGGCAAGGCGCATTTGGCGGAGCGGCAGTTTGGCCTTTAGCTCAACAGAAAAGACGATCGGCAGTGGGCGGGCTTTATTGTGGCCGGACTCTCCAGAGTCCGGTGCCGGGCTCGCAAGAGCCCGGCCAAAAACCGGCCGGGCGCCGGACTCTGGAGAGTCCGGCCACAATAAACAGCCCGTCCGGTTGTCCGACGACGTTGTGTTCAACAGGAGTACAGGAGAGAGTTCAGACACCGCGAACAAGGACCTTCCGCCGCAGCAGGTGGAGCTGATCAACGCCGTGACCGGGCTCGGCAAGCCGACCATCGCGGTCGTCTCGATGGGTGGTCCGTACGCGCTGGCTTCCGTGATCGACAAGCTGCCGGCTGTTCTCACCGATTACTACGGTGGACCACACCAGGCGAGCGCGCTCGCCGACGCCATCTTCGGCGTCACGAACCCCGGCGGGAAGCTGCCGTTCACGCTCCCGCGACACGTGGGGCAGGTGCCGATTCACTACGCGCAGAAGTGGGGCAGCGGTTACCGACGGACCAAGGAGGACATCCACAAGGGCTATCTCGATATCTGACGAAGCGCACGCCTAAGGCGAGCGCCGCGTGGTTCCGCGAGGCCGCCGTGCAGAACGCTGTGGTGTAGGTCGGGGCTTTGGCGAGCATCGCCGGTAAGGAGGACATATGGCGATACCAGTTGTACTTGATACTGTTACCGAACCCCGCAGGGCGTAAGTGGGTAAGGCCTGCTTTCAGGCCAAGGGCCCGATTCAGTTTAGGCGAAGTCCTATAAGCGTTAACCTAATTGTAGGAGCAGGCAACCAGCAGAGTCCCGAAGGGACGAAGGCCTGTCCCTTCGGGACTCTGCTGGGTGAAATTCAGCAGCAGCTTGTGGAAGGTGCGCTTCAAAAACTCGACGTCGACATCTCCTCCGCGGTCTTCGTCGATACTGAACAAGAACAGGGTTGCCCAGGCATGAACCGGCGGGTTGACATCGCTGAAATTCCATTCGTAGGCGGGGATCTGGCCGTTCGGGTGCAGGTACAGCTCCCTGAGCATGAGCTCCAACTGGGATTTAGCGAAATCGAAATCGACCATGGCGAGAGCGGTGGTATGAAACGCCAGATCCCAGGCCGCATACCACGGATATTCCCACTTGTCGGGCATCGAAATGACATCTTCGTTGACCATGTGGAACCAGTCGGCGTTCCTGGTATCGCGAGGCACGCGCACCATCGGGTCGATCCCGTGCTGTTCGAGCCAGCGGTCGACGTGCATGCAGTAATACTGCTTGCTCCACAACATGCCTGCGAGCGCCTGCCGCATCACGTTGGCCCGGTCGGCTGTAAGTCCGTCCGGGGTGATGGACTCGTAGAAATCGTCCGCCTCGCGCTTCCGGGAGCTGAAGACCTGATCGAAAGCGGCCATCGGATCCTCTTTTCGAAACCTTTCAGGCGCCCCGCGAGTCAGTCTGAGTCTGACCGTGTATTCCTGACCTGCCGGAACTTCGGTGGCAAACCAGGCGGCGCACTTGGTTCCGATTTTCTTAGGATTCACACGGTCTCGCTGGTTGTGTACGAGGCAGTCGTCGATGCCGTCTTTGACATACGGTGTGGAATTCGGGCGGCTGAAAAGCCGTTCGCTATTGGTTTCGTTCTCGGTTGGTCAGCCCGAACAGCCGCTCCTTCAGGATCGGATCCGCACCGTTCCAGAGGGCGACAGCGAAGCACAACCGCTGCTTGTTGTCAGAGATGCCGGCGAGGCCGTCTTCCCCCCATTGGTAGGCGCGGGAACGGGCCTGATCGTGCGAAAAGTAATCCCAGGCATTGCCATCCGGGCTGTAG
>CAYQYP010000520.1:0-5739 GCA_964421755.1 uncultured Acidobacteriota bacterium | reverse complement strand
GTTTGCGCCGAGAATTTTCCGGCCATGAACGCGCTAAGCTGCCACGATCCCGTCCGTATAGCAAGTCAGGCGGTCGCGACGGTCGCATCGGGCGATCGGTCAGTTCCCCCTTGACTCCACCCGAGCGGGATCGCGCGGCGACGGCAGCACCAGCGCTTGCCCTCCAAAAGATATGCGAGCCATGCCGATTGGACCGTCGGTGATGAAGTAAATGCCGTGGGCAAGGGGAAAATCACAAACGACGATGATGTAGCCTTCGAAATTCGGATTGCCTTGGAGGCCGTAACTGCCACCCGTGGATAGAAGCAGTTTCACCATGCTGCCGGCGGGGACCGAGGTGTTTGTCACTTCCTGGGTCCTGGTCGGCTGACTTCCGTTCGGCAGCGTCCCGTAATAATAGAGCCTGACCCGGCCCGAGGTCCCAATGACTCCTGATGGTCCGAGGCCGGTGTTGCCGATCGAAATTGCGGTATCAAATCCCGACGAGTTTGTGACATACGGAAAGAGCAGAATCGTCGTCGCCTGAGAAGGCTCCCAAAGATCCGCGACCGCGTCGGCCATCACGGTGAGAGCGCCTCCGAGGTTGGGATGGAGTTTGGCGAGGGTCACCGAGCCATCCGCTATCTTGCTCCCCGTCACTGCACCGTCTGCGATTTTCGGTGTCGTGACCGCACCATCCGCTATGAAGTCCGTCGTAATTCCACCTGCGGTAACCTCGGAAACGGAAGGAACGATCACCGAGGCGGCGGCCAGCTGTGCTCCGTCTGATCGGAGCATGGTCGAGATGACCGGGTGATTCGATTCCAGTTCGACAACCCCTTCGAAATTTTGGAGTCCGGGAAACCACGGCGATTCATTGAGAAAGGCAGCGAGATGGGACCGGGGGGCAAGGGTGGCGCTGGATGTCAGGAGCGCTGTGCCTTCTGCCGTCAGGAGCCGAACATTTAGAGTCGCAGTCTCAGTCTCTGATGGATTGGCCACGGCAATTCCGCTGTTTGTCTGACTGTTCACAAATCCGAATAGTCTCAAACTGCCCGCGGGACTGCTCGGAAGTACTCCAACTCGGGGCAGGTCCTGGCTCCCGACTCGAAGCTGGAAGAACTCCGTGGCTGCGAACTTCCCGGACGTTGCGGTCAGCCGGGCCCATCCAACTTTCAGCGTGCTTTGGCCGCTGCCAACCGACACCGTCCGAGACCCGAGCGGCGGGATAGTCACCGAGGAGTCGTGAAAAACCTCGGTGTCAGAGGATCGCAGCTCCAGTCGAACTGTGGCGGCTACGGCCCCAGGGTTATGGATGGAAAAACTTGTCACACTTCCCCCACCGGCTGCGACTTGGGAGAAATACTGGATTTGGCTGCCAAACGGATCTGAAAGGGCGGGGGTAACACTCAAGGCAACAACAAGGATCAGGAACGAGACGGGCATTCGCCAACGATCCCACATGGGCCCTCCTTTTGGACCGACAACCGCGCCCCGAGGCCGGCGTCAGCCGACTCGGGACTTGAAGCACGTCATCTGGATAAACCCGCTGCAGAGGTCTTGAGTTCTTCGTACCGCTCTGGAGATACGTCCTTGTCCTTCTGGCCAAAACCGAAAGTGCCGAGAAGCAGGACCGCGACAGAGGAGTCAATCCAGTATGAGTCTTCATATGTTTCCTGGTCTCCTTTCTGCAAGCGTGACCTGCACTATATAGTGGAACGTAATAACACCGTAGTCTGTATATGTTGTCTCAGTTCTTTCTGCTGACCACGGATAAGCTTACCCCGGTCGTCATCATACCTCACCCAGTCTGTTGCGGCGTTCCAGACGAGCCCCGCCGGAGTGAGAGCCGAATTCGGAGCCGAGCTCGGGTCTCCATCACCATCCACAGCAGCGGGCTTCTGAACGACTACGGCATTCATTTTTGCATTGACTTCTACTCACTGTCGCCGTTAGAGTTGCCCCGCCTTTAGGAAGTCCGGTTTCCCCACCGGTTTTTCTCCCCACCTTATCAGGCTCAGTGTTTCTTTCTTCAGCTGGGATGTGCCACGGAGGAAGGAAATGCTGAGGAAACAACCACTTACATCCGCAAATGCTCAACCGCGCCTCCTTGGTATAGCACGTTTCCTTCCGGTTGCTCGCTGCAAAATCCCCCGCTCTTTTCCGTGCTTGCTGCTTCTGACTGTTTTGTTTACGTGGTTCTCGTTGTTCGCCGCCGATCAGCCGACCGAGACAGGAAGGCGGGTCCTTGCCACCGCTGATTTCGATCTGATCGGCCTGGCGGTGACCGCAGAACCGGCTCATCAGGCCATACCCAAGCATACAGCGACGGCAATCGCCACCAGGCTGGGGCTTCCGGGCACTAGTGTTCCGCCCGATGCGCAGCTCGAACTGAACCCGAATTACCGTGTCCGGGGCGAGTTGACCGGACCTTCGCTCACCGCGCCGCTGACGCTGGAGGCGGCGGTCGGCAGGCCGTTGTCTATACCGCCGCTGTCCCGGGCAGGCGATCACATCGTCCAGAGTCTCCGCCTGGTTGATACTGGGGCGCCGGGAGCCCCGGTTGTCGCTCAGGTCGTACCCGATTCATGCACCCTCACGGTTGTCGATCAGCTGCTCGTCTCGGAAGTGCAAGTGCACGAGCTCACGTACGACGAGATCGTCCGGTCCGGTCTCAATATCGATCGTGATTCGTATTCGTATTACGCTTTCACGCTGGGGCTTGGGACGACCTCCTCGGGCCAGAAAATCACAATCCCGGTGGCCTTGCCCCGTCTCGGGGTGGCGGAACTGCCGGTCGTCGGGACGCCCAATCCGCCGGTCGGGAAAGGGGTCCCGATCCCCGACGTCCTTCCCGTGCTCCTCAAACCGGATCTGGGAGCTCACTCCGAGGCGCCGGATTTCGAACTCGCTGAGATTAGAATCCCGGGTCTGATCGTATTCCCAGGGCGAATCGGTCTCCTGCACCAGTTCTTCGAGGCCGTGGTTATCGTGACCAATGGCGCGCCGCAGGGGACTGCCCTAGTCGTCAGCAGTCTTCGCGCTCACATCAGGCTCCCCGAGCGGTCCAACCCTGTTGACAACCCGCTTCGGATTGCCGAGCTCCAGGTGGGAGGACGCGTAGAGGAGCTTGATCTGCATGGCCTGGGACCCGATGAGTCATATGGCACAGCGGACGATATCAGCCGGTTCGCGCCGGGGGACTCCGGCCAGGCATCCTTCATGATCGAAGGCCTGAAGGAAGGCCTGCACACGCTCTGGTTTGAACTCGACGGGACAGTCGAGGGCCTGCCCGTCGGGCCGGTGGCGGTGAAAGGAGAGGTCAGCGGCGCCGTTCTTGTCCGCGATGGACGCTTCGCGGTCACCTTCACTCACCCCTCGGTGGTCCGGGCCGGCCAGGAATATCAGCTTTCAATGACCCTGTTCAACTCGGGTGACCGCGACCTTCTGGGCGTGTATTCGGAGCTCCTGCCCGGAAGCATATCCGGTGCGGATCTGCTTCCCGATTCTGAGAACCCGACCTCCCGGCGTGATTTCCAGACGACGATTAGACCCGGCGAGTCAGCAACCGTGGCCTGGGGGCTCCGGGCACGTGTGACCGGGGCGGTAACGGCCTCTTACGTCAAGGTCGAGGGGGCCTCGGTCGGTCTCAACCTGGTCACGGGCATCGGCGACCGCAATGTTCCGCTGTCGCCGGAATCCCTGATCCTGCCCGACCCGGTCAAATACCTGCCGGCCGAGGTCGTCGATGCCTCCCGCAACTTGCTGGGCCAGGCTTGGAGCATCGCGACCGCTCCTTCAGGATCGCTACCTGGCGAGGTTCTCCCGGTTTCCAAACAGACAGTCCTGGACAGGGCAGTCGAGCTTGGGGTTGCTGGACTTCGTGTGCGCTTTGGAGAGGCGCTGCACGTCTCGCTAGTGACACTCCTTCGGGACTGGCTGGGCGAAGAGCAGCAGACGGCGGACGAAGGCTTCAGTGACACGATCCGGGCAACGCCGGCCGGTTACGCCTGGTTCGATAGCCTCGGTGGCCGTCTTTCAGAAGTGATTGCTTCAGGAGTCGCGGTGGAGGTGGTTCACCGCTCCGTCTCCGAAATTGAGATGGCGCGGTCGCGGTTTGTCTCCGCTTTCGTGACGCATCCCGAGGGTGTCGCTCTGGTTGGCATCCGGTTCGTCGGCCCTGACGGTCGCGCCGTGGGCCTAACCACTCCAGCAGATCGCTTTGGAGCACTCCCGACCGGCGCGATGCTGCGTTTGAATCCGGATGCCTCCGGTCAGACACGATCGCGAGGCGGAATGCTGCTCGTCTCCAAGCCCGACCCCGGGCAGTGGCTCCTCGAGCTGTACGCCTGGCAATCGGGCTCGGTCAACGTTTCGCTGCTGGTTCCAATCGACGACGATTCATACCGCGTTTTCAGGTTCACGAACGTCCCACTGGTGGCCGGCGGAATCTACAGAATCCGCTTCGATCCTTATTCTGCGTCCTCGGTTCGACTTGAGCAGTGCAACCTGGGCGCCTGCACCCTCTGGGGTCCTCAAGCACTCATTCAATACTTCGACGAGAAACCGCCCGCAGTCGTCGGCGTTGTCCAGCTTTCTCCGGCAGTGCTGGACTCGGGAGATCAGTACGGCCGCCTGGGAGCCGTCCTGTTCTCGAAACCGATGTCGTCGTCGACTGTCGAGAAATCGACGAGTTACCGGATTGGCGGCGGCGCGCCCGTCGGGACTGTTCCATCAGTGCCACTCGGGCCAATCGAAGTCAGCGACGCAAACCTCACCCTGGGCAGTCGCTTCGCTGTCCTGGGTTTATCCGGACCGATAGGTCCGTTCTTCAGTCGCACTCTATCTGTCTCGTCGGTGACCGACACGCGTGGCGTGGCGCTCAATCCGCCCATCGTGGATCGTCCTGTCGAAACGACTGTTTCTCCAGAGGGGCTGCCTCCGGCTGGTTTCCTCACAGGACGAGTGCTGAACGGGGACGGCACACCGGTCGCAGACACGCCGGTAACGCTCTCGGTGATGCCGTGCGACCTCTGGCGCGCACCTTTGCTGCTCAGCAGGGCCTATACCGACAGCCTCGGGAGGTATTCGTTCGACTACGTCATAAACGGTGAGTGCTCTCCGGTGATTGTTTCCGCTGTCCACCCGGTGACCGGCTCGAGGAAGGAGCTTTCGACACCGGTCTCCTATCACGGCCAGCACCTCGTGATTGATCTGGTCTTTCTGGGACGCGGGGCAGTCGAGGGTACGGTGAAGCTGGGCGGGACGCCGGTCAATGCGGCCTACGTCCGTGTGATGCCTGAATCAGACCCTGCGGGAGGCAAGCTCGTCAGGTCCGACTCGCTGGGACGGTACTTCGCCCCGGACGTTCCTGTTGGTCGAGTATCGGTTTTCGCCGTCGGCTCGGGCAGCCTTTCTACGTCGACCGGATTAGCCGCTTCGTGGATCGACCGACCGGGTCAGGTTGCGAGGGCAGACGTGTCCCTGCAGAACGTCAGGGGCTCGATCTCCGGGCGTGTCCTGGATCCGGAGGGACATGGCGCTGCGAACATGCTCGTGGTGGCTTCGGCGGTTCTGTCGGGAATCGACCAGCCGGTCTATGTGGGCTTTTGCTATTCGTTGCCTGACGGCTCCTTCAGCCTGCCGGAACTGCCGGTAACCCAAATTACCATCCGAGTTGACGACGTTGCAGGTAATCAAGTCAGCCAGATCGTCCAACTGAGCACGCAAACACCGGAAGTCTCGAGCGTCATCCTCACT
>CAYQYP010000519.1:0-4465 GCA_964421755.1 uncultured Acidobacteriota bacterium | reverse complement strand
CCCGTTCTCCTACGTCTACGGCGCCCCACTCGACTTGAGACTGGCAAGACCACCCGGCGGATTTTCGAAGGAGCTCGTGAAGGGATTGGCTGAAACGATCAATCGAACTGGCGAACGCGAGGTGAAGCAGCGAGCCACGGCGCCGCCGCAGCAGGCTATTGACGTGGAGAAACTTACTTCTCAGGTCTGCGATCGAATTGAGCGCAGGATTCGGATTGAACGGGAACGTCGGGGACTGTAACGACAACCGCAGGACGGCTACAGATGTCACTCAAAGATCTCAACATCGCGTACATCCAGCCGGTGAATGGAAAGAAGGCCGGCAAGCCGATACAGGTTTTATTCAACCCGGCCGAATATACAATCGAGAAAGGGAATACCTTTCAAAACACCTCTTTGCCGGGCCTTGCGAACCCCGTGACGCATTTCGTAACGGGCAATGCCGACACCCTGACCATGGAGCTTTTCTTTGACACCTACACGGTGTCGAGCCGGCATTCGCAGTCGAACGTCAAGCAGGGTGAGGACGTCCGAAAGTACACCAAGGAAGTGGCCGAGCTTCTAAATATCGACCCGTCGCTGCATGCCCCGCCTGTGTGTCAGTTCGTTTGGGGGCCCCCCTCGGGCAGCGAAGGCAAGCTGCAGTTCACGGCGACCATCGAAAGGCTCACGCAGAAGTTCACGATGTTTCTGAACGATGGTACGCCTGTCCGCGCCACTCTCAATGTGACCTTCAAAGAGTACAAGACGGTCAAGGAGCAGCTGGAGGAGATCGGTCGCGAGTCAGCGGACCGGACGAAACGGGAGACGGTGAAGGAGGGGGACAGTCTTTGGCTTTACGCCGCTCGCGAATATCGCGATGCAGGTCTTTGGCGGGTCATCGCCAAGGCCAACAAGATCGAAAACCCGCGGATTCTAGCGACGGGCCAGAGGCTCCTCATCCCGCCGCTCGAAGAGTGACATGGAAATAACGGCCCTGGAAGAGAAACACGGCAGTTTCTACGCGCCTTCGTTCCAGATCAAGGTGAACGGGAAGGACCTGCTGTCGTCTGAAAAGCTCGAAATCGCCACGGTCCAGATCGATAACACATTACAGGGGGCCGATCAGTTCTCCTTCACGATCAACGGCGGGTTCGATTTTGCCCTGCGCGAGTTCAGCCATCTCGAACTGTTCAAGATAGGCGCGCCCGTGGAGATCCGCATGGGCTACGGAGACGCGAAAAAGCTCCAGTTGATGCTGAGAGGTTTCATCACGTCGGTAAAAACCAGTTTTCCCTCAGGCGGGCTCCCTAACCTGGTCGTGAGCGGCTACGACAGCTCCTATTGCATGACGAAGGGGAAGAAATCTCGCAACTGGGAGGATAAGAAGGACAGCGACGTTGCCGCCCTTGTCGCCGGCGAACACAACCTGAAGGTCACCGTCCAGGATTCGCAGGTCGTTCACCCAAAAATCGAGCAGAACCAGGAAACTGACCGAGCGTTCCTGGAAAAGCTCGCCAAACGGAATAAGTTCGAACTGTATTCGTTCTCGGATGAGCTCTATTTCCGCGAGCCGGCCAGCAAAGAGAGTGAGGTTGTGACTCTGGAGTGGGGGAAGGGGTTGGTGAGTTTTTCCCCCGAGCTGAACATCGCGGAACAGGTCAGTCAAGTCGAAGTGAGAGGCTGGAACGTCAACGAGAAGAAAGCGATTGTGGGAACCGCGAAAAAGGGCGACGAGCTTGGCCGCGACCCAGGACGCAAAAGCGGTAGTGAACTCCTCGAAACCTTGTGCAAGAGCGCGGTTCTGCGAGTCCGCAACCCGGTTTATTCCCAGCAGGAAGCCGACCGCATTGCGAAGGCTATCCTAAAAACCCGCTCCGAGGATCTCGTTAAGGGAAGCGGCGAGTCCATCGGACTGCCGGAAATCAGGGCGGATAGAAACATCAAGTTGCTCGGGCTGGGAAAGCTGTTCAGCAAGACTTACTACGTCGAACAGACCACGCACACGGTCAGCACGTCCGGGTATACGACCAGTTTCCGCGTCAAGGAGACGACGATATGAGCATGTTCGATCTCCTGCAGAAGCAGGACGAGGAAGACAGCGGACAGGTGAAGGGCGTCGCCCTCGGCATCGTCACCAAGAACAAAGACGACCGAGGCATGGGCCGGGTCAAGGTCCGCTTCCCCTGGCGCGAGAACGATCAGGAAAGCTATTGGGCTCGGCTTTCGGTCCTCATGGCCGGGGGCAATCGAGGCACCGTCTTTATCCCTGAAGTGGGAGATGAGGTCCTTGTCGCTTTCGATAAGGACGACATCCGTCATCCCTATATTTTGGGCGCCCTCTGGAACGGCAAAGACAACCCGCCGGAAAAGAATGCCGACGGCAAGAACAACGTCCGCAAGATAAGGTCTCGAAGCGGGCACGAAATCATCTTCAACGATGACAAGGAAAAGAAGAAAGAAAAGCTCGAGATTCACACCAACGGCGGCCACACCATCCTGCTGGATGACTCAGCGGGACAGGAAAAAATCGAAATCAAGGACCATAAGGGTTCAAACACGATTGTTATCGACTCGGTGAAACAGAGCATCACGATCGAAAGCGCCATGAGCCTGAGCATTAAGTCCACGAAGATCGACATCGAAGCGACGGCTTCGATGTCGATCAAGGCGAGCGGGACGCTGACCATTCAAGGCGCACTGGTGAGGATTAACTGATGGGAACTCCGGCTGCTCGAGTAGGAGATCAGACCAGTCACGGGACGCCGTTATCGCCGGGTCCCGGCAGCACCAACGTGTTGATTGGAGGAAGGCCGGCCTGGCGGGCAACCTCGGACACTCACGCCTGTCCGCTCGTGGACGGAGTAAAGCCTCACGTGGGCGGCGTTGTCGCCTTGGGCAGCGTGACGGTCCTCATAAACAGCCTACCTGCTGCTCGCCAGGGGGACCAGGTGGTGGAGGCGAGTGCGCCCAATGCGATCCTCCTGGGTGAGATGACGGTCTTGATCGGCTGAGGTGCGTGCAATGCAAAAGGACTTCAGGGGCCGTGGTTGGAAATTTCCCGTCGCCGTTGACCTGACATCAGGAAAGATCGCCATGCCTGAAAGCGACCAGGACATTCGAGAATCGATTTGGATCATTCTCTCCACCGCCAAAGGCGAGCGAGTCATGCGCCCGGACTTTGGCTGCGGGATTCACGATCTCGTCTTCGCTCCTATGAATACTTCGACCCTTGGGCTGTTTGAGAGCAGCGTTCGAGAGGCGCTGCGAATCTGGGAGGCGCGAGTGGAGGTGATCGATGTCAATGTCTCGCCCGATCAAGCCGAGAGCGGGAAGCTGAAAATCAACATCCAGTACCGCGTGCGCGAGACCAATAACGAATTCAATCTGGTTTACCCCTTTTATCTGACCGAAGGAGCTTAATGGAAGAGATCCCGAAAGCACCTGCGATCGACGAGCGAAAACTCAACCAGGTGTGGGCTCAGTTAAAGGCGATGGTTCCCCATTACACGCCGGAGTGGCCTGCCTCAGATCCGCAGGACCCCGGCGCAGCGCTTTTGAAGATTTTCTCGTTCCTCGTGGAAGGGGTCCTTAAACGGCTCAACCAGGTTCCGCGCAAGAACTTCGTCGCCTTTCTCGACATGCTCGGCATCCGCCTCCTGCCGGCTCAGCCCTCCCGGGTACCGATCCATTTCAAAATCGCACCGGGAACCGCAAGAGAGTTCCTTGTCCCGGCGCAGACCCAGGCGAAAGCGCCCGCTACTGACGAGCGGCCGGAGGATCTGCCTTTCGAGACTGAAGAGAGTCTCTGGGCCATCCCAAGTGCTTTGAAGGAAGTGTATTCCGTCGACCCGGAAAAGGACGCGATCTATAAACCTCCCCCGAAGTTCCTGGAGCTTGAATCAGCGGCCGAGCCCAAGCCCGCCTACCGGACTGTCTCGTTCTCGGCGGCTGGGTCGACGACCTTTCAACTTGACCGGATCCAAGAGCTTGAAGAGGGCGACTTTCTGAAAATCGAGATTAAGCAAGACCCTCGCGAGGAAGGGGAGTGCCGGCACGGCGCCGAAGTGGAGGACACGACGTCCGCAGCCGAGTACCTGGTCGTCGCTAAGATTGAAGGACAGGTCGTCACCCTTGAGGACAAATTAAAGCGAGATTACCCGGCAGGCACTGAAGTCGAAAAACTGACCAGGTATCACATCTTTGAAGGCTGGAACATGCAGGAGCACGCCTTCTACCTGGGTCATTCCGACGTTTTCAACATCAAGAGCGCCTCTCAGATTTCGCTCGTGTTCGCCCACATGGCGGGCACAGCTTCTGGAATCAGTCCATTGGAACTGGCTTGGGAATACTGGGGAGCTGTGAAAGGCGAGGAAGGCGACAGCTGGCAGGCTTTTGAGGTCGAATCAGATGGGACCGTGGGCCTGAGCCAAAGTGGCACGATCGTGTTAAGCAAACCCGAGGGAGAGATCAAAGAACACGAGAT
>CAYQYP010000518.1:0-4215 GCA_964421755.1 uncultured Acidobacteriota bacterium | reverse complement strand
GACCACCTGACTCGCTCCACTGCTTCGTGTTTAAATGTATCGACTTAGCGAATGATTGGTGGTCCGCTTACTCTCGCTCACTGCCGTTCGCTTTCGTGCGCGGCTCCATTCGATCTCGCCCTCCGCACGACATCAGCCCATAGCAAGTCCGTCAATACCTGTGGGCCGAACGCACTTCTCCGACCTTATGCAACATCCTCGCGGCGCTTTTCAGCGGAGTGCGCGGGTCCTTGTCAGCGTGGATTTCCGCTTGCCCCCGGCTTCCTAGTCATCAAGCACGAACGTGACCTGAAGATTAACCTGGAATTCGACGATCTTCCCGCCGTCGACGCGTACCTGCTGCTCCTTAACCCAGGCGCTCCGGACGTTGCGCAGCGTCTTGTTCGCCCGAGCAAGCCCCTGCTTGACGGCATCCTCAAAACCGACTGTGGAAGTGGCACTGAGCTCCTCGACTTTTGCGACCGACATAGGACCTCCTTTGGATTGCGGGAGTTTGAAGCGCCTCGGCCCTCGAGGCGCGCTATCTCGATGATAGTACTAAGACAAGGAGCAGGCAAAGGATGTGAGTTCACTGCCCGGGTTTGCGGGGCGGGTTTCGAACGAGGGCCCTGTGCGCAGCGGGCAGCGGGCAGCAGGCAGTTGGCAGTGCGCAGTGCGCAGTGCTTTACAGGGACTTTGCTTCGCGGCCGGCGGCTGGTCTGTTTGCGGATTCGCCTTTCGCCGGGACATTGATGACCGACATCGGCTCCACCTCGGCCTTGCCAAACCACAGGATTCCGCCCGATCTTTTCAGTTCCCGGCCGTCAGGACAAGTGATTGTGATCGCTTCCTTGTCAGCCTCTTTCGCCAGTCCGCCGGCCAGCCGAATGTAATAATCGGCGTCCTTACCCGGCTGATGGGCGATGGTTGTCTCGTGTACTACCGCACCCTTGACGGTGACCACGTTTTCGAACCGGGGTACATGGATGCGGTCGCCATCGATCACGAAAAGATCCTGTTCTTTACCCGGGTTTGCCAGCGCCTTTTCCAAGTCAAATACAACTCGAAAACGGTTTTGTTCACGACTCTCCTCGAGTTGCCTGGCACGGCGGTCCTGTTCTTCTTCCTGCTCCTGCCTCGCTACCTGCTCCTGGGCATCGAACAACCCGTCCATCTCCTTCACTTTAGCGACCGGATTGGAGTCGCCTTGGTCCGGAGACATTCGATCCGCGGCCGCTAGCCTTGTGAGCACGGCCGCTTTGGCGCACGCCTGGGGCTTCAGGCCCCCGGCCCGCTGGACCAGCTCGCCGATGCGCCGGTCCTTGTCTACAACATACCGGCCGGGGAACTGTACTTCGCCGGTGACATCCACGATCTGCTGTCGCTCGAAATCCGGGTGCTTGCGAACAAAGACGTGATCGTTGCTCCTGAGCGGGAGATTCGCCTTGCTTTCCGGCTTGACGAATTCCTCGTCGACTGCCACCTGAATGATTTCCTTCTTCACCCCGGGATTCGTCTGAGCATCGATACGAGAAATTTCGGCTTGGGCGTATGCTCCCTCCAGCAAGCCGCCCGCCTGGACCAGCAAGTCAGCCAGGGTCATATTCGCGGCGTATTCGTAGCTGCCCGGCTTCTTTACAAAGCCATCGATAGTCACCTTGCGCGGGGAGAGAAACTCCTGGGCCGAGTAGACGACAATCTCGTCGCCTGGCTCGAGGACGTGGTTTTGCGAGTCATCACCCAGAAGCAGGCTTCCCAGGTTGAAGCGTATGATATTTCGTTCGAGCTGTTCGCCTTTTCGAACCCAGCGAATCACGTCCGCACGTTCAAGGAAGGTTTGCTTGCGGAAGTCCCGGTCCTGGAACCCGCCGGCAACGTCCAATACATCGAGCAGTTTCTGTCCATCCATGTACGGGAAATCGCCGGGCCGCTTGACATGCCCGGTCAATTTGACCGGCGTTCGGCTGCCGATCACCTGGTCGGCCGAGTAAATGATGATCTCATCGTCTTTCACCAGCTCGACGTTCTCGGCCTGATCTCCGGCCAGCAGCTTTGAGACGTCGAACTTGAGCAACTTGCGGGTCGCGCCGTCGTCCGCGATGCGCCGGATATCCCCCCGCTGGACGTATGTCTTTTTGAGGAAGTCCGTGTCCTGAAACCCACCCTTGGCAAAGAGCAGGTCGAACAGTCGCATGCCGCGGTAAAGTGTGAAGTTGCCGGGCTTCTTGACGTGACCGTAGAGTCTCACGGTCCCTTCCGCTCCCTCAATTTCGCGAACCGTGTAGACGACCAGCTGATCCATTGTCTCCAGTGGCAGGTTGTGAGCCGGGTCGCCTTCGATGGCTTTCTTCAGGTCAAGGCTCTGGTAGTACCGGGTGAAGTCCTTATGAGTCCTGACAAGGTCGGCTCTCTGCAGATATGCCTCACCGGTCAAGCCGCCGGCCTCTTGCACCAGGTCCCTGACGCTCATGTCGGCCTGAAGCTGGTATTCGCCAGGCAGCGCAATCCCTTGTCCGACCACGCTCACAAAGTCGATACGCTTCAGATAGGTCGGGAAGATGTTGACGACATCCTGATCCTGAAGGGGGATCCTGGAATTGGAACTTTGGGCCTCCCGCAGATTCACGTCAATTGTCTTAAGTCCTTCGTTGAGTAGTGTTCTGAGGATCAGGGCCTTCTCGAGACTCGCCGACGGTTTATAGCCGCCCGCCATCTCCAGCAGGTCCAGCAGTGTCTCGTTCTCGCGCAACTCATACTTAGCGGGGCGCCGCACCTCGCCCTGAACGGTGACTTCCTTTGTCTTCAGGGGCACAAGGATGACGTCATTCGGTTGGATCTGAAACTGCTTCTGTGTCGTGGTGCCTTTCAGCAGAAAATCGTAGAAATCGATCTGCTGATTGGAGGCACCGCGTCGAATGGCGACTCTCCGAAGGGAGGCCGTCTCTTTGATGCCTCCCGCCTGCGCTATGGCGTAGACAAGGTTGGCGAGTGACGGGTGCAGGGTGTAGCTGCCCGGTTTGACGACTTCGCCTTGGATCATGAACCGAACCGGCGAAATCTGCGTTGGCGTCAGGTCCACGCGGGCCGTGCTGCCTCCGGGATCCGTCGGGTTTATGTAGGAAGCGTACAATCGTCCCATTTCACGGGAGATGGCCGCTTCGGCTTCTCTCAGCGTCAAGCCTCCCAGGTAGACGCGGCCAACATCCGGGGTGGCGCTCGCCTCGCCGCCTTCGAGTGACTGGTCGGTTGATGGCGCCGCCTTAATATAGACGTAGTATTCGGGGCTCACCTCGAGTTCGAACTTGAGGTTGAGATCACCCCACACACTCAGCTGAAACTTGTCGCCGGGTGAGATCAGGTAGGAATCGCGATCGATTGGTCCGGGGGCGATCTGGGAGACATCTATATTGAAAGTATCTGTGCCGAAGATCGCAAGGTTCTTCTCTTCCTTAAGGAGTTCCTCGACGAACTGCTGCGCCTTCGCCTCTTTAGTCCCCAAGACCTCCGTGGCCTTTTCTTTGGGCGCCTGGAACTCGCGTTGCGCCACTTGGGCGTACCCAAACACGCTGCCCATGAGTAGCACGATTCCCAATGCTTTCTTGACTCTCATATCGCTATTTTTCCGTGCTTTCCGTGTATTTCCCGTGGCTTCCGTGTCTAAGGATTTTTCGCTGGCAGCTGCCTTCGCCAGAAGGCGGCTTTCCGCAAATCGCCCCGAAGCGCTTCGATCGCCTCGGCCAGCTCGCGGTTCCTGCGCCGATCAGTCGCTGCGTTGGCGAGGAACTCCAGCACGAATGCGGCGAATACGGCCAGCATCAGGCCGACAACGCCGGCCAGGGCCATGTTCATCAGGGTCTTCGGCTTGGAGCGACCGAGTGGGGGAGATGCCTTGTCAATGATCGAGATGGCCGATGACTCCTTCCTCTCGCTCAGTTGAGCCAGCTCGAGCTCTTTTCGAAGCGTAAGGAACAGGTCTTTGTTAAGCTCGATTTCGCGCTCCAGCCGGCCCTTTTCCACCTGAAGGTGTGGCGGGACCTGGCGGTTTCTCTCCAGAAACTGTTGGAGGCGAGCTTCGGCCGTCTTCAGTTTGGCTTCGGTTGCGGTGAGCTGAGTCTGAATAAAACCAGTCCGTTGCTTGGCGTTCGAAGAGCGAAGCTGCACGTCAAATTTCGACAGGCGGTCAATCAGGTGATTGGCCAGGTCCGCCGCGAGACGGGGGGATTCCGCTGTCACGGT
>CAYQYP010000517.1:0-4024 GCA_964421755.1 uncultured Acidobacteriota bacterium | reverse complement strand
CATATTGGCGTATTACTTGTACAACACGAGGACAACTTGACAACGAGAGGAGAACGAATCGATGAAAAGCTTAGATGTACTGGCGGCGATTCTGTTAGTCGTCGGTGGGTTGAACTGGGGCCTCTATGGCCTGTTCCGCTTGGACTTGGTGGCCACACTGTTCGGTAGTCTCGCCGCCTTGAGCACCATCGTTTATGCACTGGTGGGCTTGGCTGCCGTCTACCAGGCGGTCCAATGGAGGTCGATACAGAGAAGGTGGAACGCGGAATACGCCCGTTAAGAAAAACGAATTATCCAAAGGAGAAAACGAAAATGACGCGGAACATTCGACGTGCAACGCTGGCGGCGGTTTGCTTGATTTTGATCGGAGGAAGTACGCATTTGGCAGCGGAGAACAAAACGACCCACGAGAAGGCGGATATCGTCGATACAGCGATTAGTGCGGGGTCCTTCACGACCCTGGTTGAGGCGGTCAAGGCGGCGGGTCTCGTAGAGACGCTGAAGGGCGAGGGCCCTTTTACAGTTTTCGCACCGACCGACGAGGCATTCGCGAAACTGCCGGCTGGAACGATTGACGGGCTTCTGAAGGACAAGAAGAAGCTCACCCAGATTCTGACCTACCATGTCGTCCCGGGCAAGGTCATGGCCAAGGACGTCGCCGCGATTTCCTCGGCCAAGACCGTAAATGGCGCGCAGTTGAAGATCGACAGTTCGAGTGGCGTGAAGATCAACGATGCCTCGGTCGTGAAGGCAGATGTGGAAACGAGCAACGGCGTGATCCACGTAATCGACACCGTGCTCATTCCCTCAATGTAGCTGGCGCCGAAGCCAATCAGGGCGGTCACTCGAGTCCGCCCTGATTCCCCTGCTATTCGGGTTGGGCGATTCGCCGGGCCATTCCCCGAAAGACGAAAAAATGCGCGGGCAGCAGGGCGTACCAGTAAAGTCTTCCCCATAATCCGCGGGGCCGGAAGACGGCTCGTTGCTTCAGAATCGATCCCCGGTCTCCCGGGACAACGCGGAACTCCAGCCAGGCCTCGCCCGGCAGTCTCATCTCGGCGTAAAGCAGGAGGCGCATGGCCTTCCTGTCAGCAAGCAAGACCCGCCAGAAATCCAGGGCATCGCCGGGGTGCAATGCCTCGGGACTTGTGCGGCCGCGCCGCAGCCCAACTCCTCCGATTGCCTTGTCCGCCAACCCGCGGAGCCACCATAGCACGTTTGCGTAGTACCAGCCCTTGGCCCCTCCGATTGTCCAGAGTCTGTCCAGGATTTGTTCGCACGGGCCCGCGAACGAGACAGCCTGCTCGTCGACCAGGCAACCGTGTTCCGGCACACGCGTGTATTGCGGAAACACAGCTTCCAGACGGCCGCTGATCCAGGCATCCTTCCAACTCGACAGAACGGTTCGCTGGTCGATTCGTTGAAAGGCCAGCTGAACGGCTTTCCGGTAAGTCAGGCACTGATGCGGCACAATTGCTTCAATCTCGCGTTCCCGGCAGATTGCCTCGTTTTTCATGCTGTCGACCAGAGTCCTGGCCAGCGGGAAATTGACCCCGGTGACAAAGTAGAGCCAATAAGACGAGAGCCGCGGGGTCAGAACAGGAACCGGGATGATCAATCTGCGGAGCTGGCGGATCTCGGCAAATTGCAGGAGCATCTGGCGGTAGGTCAGGATGTCGGGCCCGCCGATGTCGAAACTGCGTCCGAAGGTATCCTGATTACCGAGGGCGGCGGTCAGGTAGTAAAGCACGTCCCGGATGGCGATCGGCTGGCAACGCGTTTCGACCCACCTCGGGGCGATCATGACAGGGAGCTTCTCCACCAGGTCGCGGATGATCTCGAAACTCGCGCTTCCGCTCCCGATGATGATACCGGCACGGAATACGGTGGTTGGGATGGCTGATGCCGCGAGTGTTTCGGCAACAGCCTGCCGGGATTGGAAGTGTCGCGATAAGTCCCGGCCATGCGAAAGGCCACCGAGGTAGATGACCTGACGAGCCGACGTCGATTTCAGGTAGGCCGTAAAATTTCGAGCGCTCCGCTGCTCGAGGCTAACGAAATCCGTGCCCGCCTGGCTCATTGAGTGTACGAGGTAATAGGCTGCGTCGATATCGCGAGGAAGATCTTCAGGCAGGCGGTCGGCCAGCAGATCCCCAGCGATGACCTGCACCTGATTGGCAACGGGAGCCGGAAGGTCGAGCCGTTGCGGGTTTCGGACCAGGCAGACGATTTCGTGCTTGGCCTCCACCAAAGCGTACAGGAGTCTTCTGCCGATGTAGCCGGTCGCCCCGGTTAAAAGGACCTTCATCTCGCACAATTGTATCGTGGCTGGGCAGCGAACCTCGGGTTGCCGTTAAGGTCCTCGCAATCATCTTGTTTACTTAAAAGGTCCGACTTCCAAGTCGGACACTACACGCCGCCCGCAACACCGAGCCAGCTGGCCGCATGCCGGATGTCCGACTTGGAAGTCGGACCAACGGTTGCCCGGGCTTGTTCACGCGGCCACAGGATCCCCCCGTGGGGCGTGTGGTTACGTTCTCCGCAAATCCCCGGAAGTCCGCTACAATCTAAAACCGGGGGAACCAAGAAATGTCTGAGCGACATCGTCGTCCATTGTGCCTGTACCTCCTCATCCTCGGCCTTGCATCCATATGTCTCGCCAAAGACACCTGGCTGGAGGTTCGCTCTCCGAGCTTCGTCATCGTCGGCAATGCGTCGGAGGGCACGATCCGCAAGGTTGGGACGGAGCTCGAACAGTTTCGGGCTGCGGTACGTGCGTTGTGGCCGGAGACCAGTAACAACGCCACGAAACCGGTGGTTGTCATCGCGTTCAAAGATGATGCTTCATTTACACCCTTTCGCCCGGCCGGAACTCGCGCTTCGGATATCGCCGGTTACTTTCTAGGCGCCGAGGATATCAGCTACATCTGTTTGAACCCTGGGGCGCACCGCCGGCTCGACTCGATTGTCTTTCACGAATATGTCCACGAGCTGTTGCATGGCATGTTCTGGAGTATTCCTGCCTGGGCCAATGAAGGCCTGGCCGAATACTACTGCACGTTTGACGCGGTTGACGGTGAGCAAAAAGCAGTCATCGGAAAAGCAATCGCCGAGCACCTGAGGTTCCTCAGACGCGCCTCTCTCATGCCGCTTGGAGAGTTTCTGCGGGCGGAGCCGGCCGCTTTCATGACCCAGTCTGGGAGAGAACGGAACCTGCACTATGCCCAGGCCTGGCTCTTGGTTCACTACCTGATGCATGGAAACAATGGAGCCTATCGGGAAAAGCTGATTCGCTTTCTCAAGGCTGGGCAGCAGGAGTCGCTCGATCCGGACAAGCGGTTTCAGGCGGAATTCGGCTCCGATTACCGCGCGATCGAGAAGGATCTCCTGAGGTACGCTCGCCAGGCGTCTTTCTCCACTGAGATCAGGGATCTGAGTGGGAAACCTGGGTCCGAGAGTCCGCTGACAATACGGCCGCTCACCGATGCCGCCGTTGCCGCGCATCTTGGCACTCTTCTCTTATACTCGGACCGCGATCCGGAGGCCGAGCCGTATCTTTTGCGGGCGATCGCCTCGGAGCCTGCCAATGGGGATGCACGAACCAGTTTGGGGATCCTTTACTTCCGCCAGAAGCGTCTGGATGAAGCCAGCCGGCATCTGGATCAAGCCGTTTCTATTCCGAACGTGCGGCCAGTTGCACACTACTACCACGTGAGGACAATGATGACCACCGTGGGGGGCGGTGTTCTAATCTCCGAAGGGGATACAGCGAAGAAGGAGTTTGTCATCCGGCATTTGCGAAAGGTGCTTGAAGGATTCCCCGGGCATGCGGATTCTTGCCACCTGCTTGCCTACGTGAACCTTTTTTACGGCGAGCAGCTCGAGGAATCGGTCGCGTTGGCCAAGCGTGCTGTCGCACTTGCGCCCGATCAGAAATCTTATGTCCTCACCCTTGCCCAGCTTTACATACGCCGGCAGGAATTCGAAGCCGCCGATTCGATCTTGAGACCACTCCTCCAGGCGC
>CAYQYP010000516.1:0-21844 GCA_964421755.1 uncultured Acidobacteriota bacterium | reverse complement strand
TTCAGTTGACTCGCGCGTCGTCGGGTTCAAGGTGGCGGAACCGCGAAATCAATCGAAGTTGGTGAACCTGGTCTCGGAGGACTCGGAGGACCGCGTCACCCCGCTCTCCCAGGTCTTCGAGCTCGAGCAACCGTTGCTTCTCATAGATCGAGAAGTTCAACGAGGCGCACACCGAGTTGACCAGCGTGTGGAAATCCAACTCCGACAGGACCGCCCGGTCGACCGCATCCGGCGACACATTCTCCGCAATTTCGAGGAAGTAACGGATCAGGTCCCGCCTCATCTTCCGCACTTGCCGTTCCTCCGGCAGACGGTCTTCCAGCATTTCCACTTCAGCGACGTGATACGGTGTGATCTGCTGAAAATCGCGGATCGCGAAGCGGCCCTTGCCATGCAGGAGAATCTGGTAGTTGCCCTCCTCGACGGTCCGATGCTCGGTGATGAGGCCGATTCCACCGGTCCCATACACATCCACGCTTTGGTGATAGTTGCGTTCCCACCCAGGCTGCAAGAGGAGGACCCCCATGGTCGAATCGTCGTCAAGCGCGTCGGCAACCAGTTGGCGCCCGCGTTGATCGGAAATATCCAGTGGCAGCAAGGTGCGGGGGAAAAGGACGGCGTTAGGCAGCGGCAAAATTGCCAGCCGGATTCTCCTTCTCGAGCTCATAGTCCATCTCCGGAGGCGCGATTATCCAACGAGTCGGCCGGAAGGCTATGACTTTTCGACGGCGAAAGCAAGTGATTCGGATCGCTAGATTCGAAATCGTAAACGGTCGGCCAACTCGCTGATGCTGGCCAGCCAGGCAACCGCCGTCTCATCTCCCCGATCGGCCCGCTTGCGATAGCTCGGCAAACGAGTCTGTAGCACTTCATGGAAGGCATTCTCGAGCTCCCATTTCACGACCGGGAAAGGCATGGCGTCCGCAAGCTTCACCATGCCGGTGACGGCACAAACCACCGTCGGGTCGCCGGCCCGTCGTCGTAGTCGTTCGCCCTGTCGTTTCAGAAGCTGTCTGAACCTGAACCCGAGTTGCGCTTCATCCAGCGAGATGCGCCGCGTCTTCGCCTGGTCCAACAGGCTCATTATCTCATTCGGGTCGATATTCTCCTTCTGGAAAGCCCTCTCCAGCCGCGTGTTGAGAATGAATTGGCCGGCCAGCTCGAAGGCTCTCGGAAGCGGCGACTTCATGTCCTCGAGGAAACGCATCAGCGGGACATTCGGCTCGTATATCTCGTCGTAGCTTTCTTCCAGCTCAGTCAGCGTGGGCGCCAGGATTCGCTGCACGATCCGCCGCTGCTCGTCCCGAAACAGCTGCTTCAATGAAAAGATGCGGTTCGGGAAGTGGCGGTCGAGCAGCCGAACCACCCGGAGCAGGTCCGCGCTATCGAACGCCGCCCCGATTTCTTCGGTCATCCCCCGCCACGCCTCACTGGAACGAAACGGGCGAACACCCCCGGTCAGATTGTGATCTCCGAAGTGGATGGCCGCGAAAGTGAAGGCGGCAGCTTCGAGGGTAATGTTTGACGTGACTTCCACGCGACCGGCAACCAGCCGGGCTTTCCCTGCCCTCTTCTTGTAACTCTCCGACAGATGTGCGGAGTAGCAGTAAAGCCGGCTGCGTTCAGGGTATCGTTCGTACAGGGAACTGAGGGCATAATGAGCGGCCACGTGGTCCAGGTCCGCTATGCCCGGTTTCACCTGGCTCTCGTAAATCTGGCGGCCGTTGACCTGCTCCTTGACGTTGCTGCGAGCCTGTTCGAGTTGCTCGAGGAAGCGGTCCTCAAGTTCGACAGCGAACAGCTCCCCCGCCAGCTGGATCGCCCGCGCCGCGTATCTGAGGATCTGGATGGTCTCGATGCCCGAGATATCGTCGAAAAACCATCCGCAGCTCGTGAACATCAGCATGGAGTGCCGTTGAAGCTCGAGAAGCTTCAACACCATCACTTTGTCTTCCGGCGCCAGTGTGCGAATCGCGTTTCTTTCTAAGAAGGCGTCGAGCGAAGCGGGTGAGCGGTCGAGAATTACTTGAATGTATTCCTTCTGCGCCTCGAACGTTTCCTTTAGATACTCGGGCGCGACCTGCTCGTATCGTTGTGACACTTCGCATTTCAACCAATCGAGTGCGGCCCGCAGCGGAGTCCGCCACGCCTGGTTCCAACCCGGATGGTGGCTGATGCTGCAACCACAATCACTGCGCCACCGCTCCACACCGTGGGCGCAACTCCAGGCCGTCTTCTCGTGGATCTCCACCTCGTGCGTGGGCGGGAAACGTTCGAGAAACTCGCCGTAGTTGGTCAGCCGTACGTTCGACGTGCCTTCGATGTAGCGGAGGGCGAAAGCCAGCGCCATTTCGCCGTACCGGTGATGATGGCCGTAACTCTCCCCATCGGTGGCGATGTTGGTCAGGTGAGCAGGGCCGTGATCCGGCAAGGCAGAAACCAGGCGTCTGCCGAGATTCTCCCCATTGTCCAGGAGTCTTTCGAAAGCCACGGCGCGGGAAATATCAGCGTTGAAGAAGAACAAGGCAATAGCGCGGCCGGAGGGCAGCGACGCACTGTATGCCATCGAGGTGTCAATCCGGCCGTCTCGCACCGCAGTCCATCCCGTCTCCCCCTTGCGCCTCGACCGCCGGGCCTGGTGCGGGCCGAGGATCGTGAACTTGATACCCAGGTCTGCGAGGATCTCGAGAGTTTCGACATCGACGGCCGTCTCCGGGAGCCACATCCCTTCTGGAGCGCGTCCGAACCGGTACTCAAAATCCCGAACCGCCCAGTATGCCTGCGTCGCCTTGTCAGCGCGGTTCGCAAGCGGCATGATCATGTGGTTGTAGACCTGCGCGATGGCGGACCCATGACCTGAAAACTGTTCGCGGCTCAGTCGATCGGCGTCGAGTATCGCCGAATAGACTTCGGGGGCTTTGGACTCCAGCCAGCTCAGGAGCGTCGGACCGATGTCGAAGCTCATCCTGGAATAGTTATTGAGGATGCGGACAATCCTCAGCTCGGCATCCAAGATCCTCGCCAAAGCATTCGGTGCATAGCATTCCGTGGTGACTCGTTCATTCCAGTCGTGGAACGGATATGCCGAATCCTGAACCTCGATCGCCTCCAGCCAGGGGTTCTCCCTCGGCGGCTGGTAGAAATGCCCGTGGACGCAGATAAAACCCTTCATGCACTCTCTCAAACCCCTTTCAACTCATGGAGAAAGGGAAATGGAACCGTCGGATAAAGCCACCCGGTCCCGGATAGGAATCAGCCCCAACCCGACGTCCGGATTCCCTGAATCCGCTCGTCAGTACTTCTCGTCTTGCCGTGTAAAGAATGAATCTTACCAGAGCTAACCGTCTCTCGCGCCCGGATTCTGCCTGCTCGTTTCAAGAGTTGGCGCGCACGACAGTCGCGCGAGAACGAAACTGAGGAGACGAAACATGACCCATCAATTGCCACCATTGCCGTACGGGTATGACGCGCTGGAGCCGCATATCGACGAACAGACCATGAAACTGCACCACGACAAGCACCACCAGTCTTACGTCGACGGCCTGAACAAAGCCGAACAGAAACTGGCCGAAGCGCGGACAACCAACGACTTCGCGCTGGTTAAGCATTGGGAACGCGAACTGGCCTTCCACGGATCCGGTCATATGCTGCACAGCATCTTTTGGCCGAACATGAAACCCCAGGGTGGCGGAGAACCCGGCGGCGATCTCACTAAGGCGATCAAGCGGGACTTCGGTAGCTACGAGGCCTTTCGGAACCACTTTTCGGCCGCCGCCGTGGCCGTCGAAGGCGGCGGGTGGGCGATCCTCGCCTACCAGACCATGACCGACCAGACAGTCGTCCTGGGGGTCGAAAAACATCAGGATCTCACTCAATTCGGATGCATCCCGCTTCTCGTTCTGGATGTCTGGGAGCATGCCTATTACCTCAAGTACCAGAATCGACGAGCGGATTACGTGAAAGCCTTCTTCAACGTGATCAACTGGAAGGACGTCGAGGCGCGATATCAGCGAGCGCTGGCGGCAAAAGCGCAGGAAGCGGTGGGGTCGCGAGCCTGACCGCCCACGGAGCGCGGACGTCTCTCAAGGGCTTCAAAAAAAATCGAGAGGGCATAACCTGTACCCATTGACATGTGGTGTCTCTTACCCCGAAGGGGTTACGTAGCAAAGCCCAAGGTTGGCCGCGTTGTTTGCGGCCTACCCTGGGTATTGGAACCGTAAGTTCCCAACCTTGAAGGGGTTACGTATGTGGGCTGATACGCAACCCCTTCAGGGTTGGGAACCATTTCCCCGGGCAACCCAGGGTAGGCCGCAAACGACGCGGCCAACCCTGGGCTTTGCTACAACGTGACCCCGTTGGGGTCAATGCAGACTTTTCGACACCCTCGTCCCGTCCGCGCTCCAGGAGTATCACCCGGTCAGCCGGCTGCGGAACCAGCGGATCAGCTCGTTCGTCGAACTGTCGTGCTTCAGGTCGGGCTCGTGATCAGCCTTCAGCTCCGGCAGTATCCGGTTGGCGAGGACTTTGCCAAGCTCCACTCCCCACTGATCGAAGCTGTTGACTTGCCAGATCACCCCCTGTGTGAAGATCTTGTGCTCATAAAGCGCGATCAGTTTTCCCAGCGTTGGAGGGTCGAGCTCGCCGGCCAGGATCGTATTGGTCGGACGGTTGCCTTCGAACGACCGGTGCGCCACCAACAGTTCGGCCACATTTTCAGATCTGACCTGTTCGCTGGTCTTTCCGAACGCCAGGGCTTCGGTCTGAGCAAACAGGTTTGCCATCAGCTTCGGGTGGTGATCCCCGACCGGATTGTGGCTGCGCGCGAAACCGATGAAGTCGGCCGGGACCAGCTTCGTCCCCTGGTGAAGCAGCTGGTAAAAAGCGTGCTGGCCGTTCGTCCCTGGCTCCCCCCAGAGGATCGGCCCCGTTTGCCACTCCACCCGAGTTCCCTCTAAGGTCACCGATTTCCCGTTCGATTCCATGTCCGCCTGTTGAAGGTAGGCCGGGAATCTCGCCAGGTACTGGTCGTAAGGCAGCACCGCATGAGAGGCTGCTCCGAAGAAATTGTTGTACCAGATGCCGAGCAGCGCCATAACGACCGGCATGTTTTGCTCCAGTGGAGCCTTGCGGAAGTGGCTGTCCATTGCGGAATAGCCTTCGAGCATACGTCTGAACCAGTCGGGTCCTATGGCTATCATCAGAGAAAGCCCGATCGCCGACGGCAGGCTGTAACGCCCTCCGACCCAATCCCAGAACTCGAACATGTTCGATTCGGCGTCGATGCCGAATTTGGCCACTTCCGCCCCATTTGTAGACAGAGCCACGAAATGCTTCGCAACGGCCGCCGGATCGCGCAGGGAGGACAAGAGCCACTCGCGCGCAGATATGGCGTTGGCCATGGTCTCCTGCGTCGTAAAAGTCTTGCTCGCGATAATGAACAGCGTCTCCGCCGCGTCGAGATCACGGACCGTCTCCGCAAGCTGAGTCGCATCGACGTTCGAGACGAAGCGCATGACGAGACGGCGGTCGGCGAAGGGTTTTAACGCTTCATACGCCATGGCCGGCCCGAGATCCGACCCGCCGATCCCGATATTGATCACGTTCCGGATCGATTTGCCGGTGAACCCCTTCCACCATTGCTGCCGCACGGCGTTTGAAAAGCGGGCCATCTGGCCCAAGACGCGCCGGACATCCGGCATGACGTCCCGGCCGTCGACGTATACCGGGTCGGACGACTGGTTGCGGAGCGCAACGTGAAGAACTGCTCGCTCTTCCGTCAGGTTGATCTTCTCGCCTTTGAACATCCGCTCAATGGCAGCCTTCACACCCCCAGATTCAGCAAGGCGCACCAGCAGGGCGACGGTTTCGGAGGTAATACGATTCTTGGAGTAATCCAGCAGCAGGCCCTCGGCCTCGATCCGGAAACGCGTCCCGCGGTCGGGGTCCTCCGAAAAGAAGTCACGCAAATGCGCCTGTCTGATGGTCTGATAATGGGTCTCAAGCGCTTTCCATTCGGGTCGTTCGGTCGGAGGGACCATGGTTTCTCTTCTCCTCAAAAGGAGGAGCCTATCTGTTCTTTCAGTGACTGTAAAGCCACCGCCGACTGTGCACTGCCCACTGGCCGACTGGGCCGACTGACAAGCTCGCCAACCGAGCCGAAAAGGCAATGTCCGACTTGGAAGTCGGACCAACGGAAAGCTCGGTTGGCAGTGCGCAGTGGGCAGTGCGCAGTGGGCCGCCCTTGGTGCTAGAATTGAGTCAACATCTTCTATGTCATCCGATATCCACTCGAAAACCGATTTTCGCTACCTGATTCCCGGGGTCGGCTTGACCCTACTTGCCCTGATCAAGCCGAACAGGCTGACCATCGGCCTGGCAGCGGCCGCAAACTGGCTCGGGTTGTATGGGGCAACCCTGGATGCTCGAGTTCGGCGACGCCCCGCCAGTCCGTACGACGTCGTAATGCACGCATCCGAGGAGTCGTTCCCGGCCAGCGATCCACCCGCCTGGACTCAGGGCCCCACAGCTGGGATATAGCAAAGCGGCCAAGGCCTCGGCACCCGGGCGCGATAAACCGGGACTGCCCGGCGGCGGCAGAATGGTTGTATCCTGAGGGGTGATGGCCGCTTCCGACAGCTCCTTTCAGTGTGTCGCGACCCTTGGTCCTGCGTCCTTTTCCCTCGTTTCGAGCCTTGCCGCAGCCGGCGCGACGTCCTTCCGGCTGAACACCTCGCACATGAATCTGCAGGATGTGCAGGCGGGCCTGACATCCGTCCGAAGCGCATCCAGTCTTCCGGTCATCCTCGACCTGCAGGGAGCTAAGATGCGGCTCGGGCAGTTCCCCGCCCGGCCGGTCGAGCCCTCGGAAGCGATCGTTTTTGCGCAAGCCCAGAAAGACGCAGTGCCGCTTGCCCACCCGGAAATCTACGCGCAGGTTCGCCCCGGAGAGACTCTCAGTCTCGATGATGACCGGCTGAGGTTCACCGTGCTCTCCGTCTCCGCCGCGGCTCAGCGGATCGAGGCAAAAGCCGTGTCTGGAGGCCTGCTCAAACCGCGGAAGGGAATCAACCTCGTCGAGCATCCGGTTGCACTCTCCGATCTGTCGCCGTTTGATCAGGATGTCTGTCGCCTCGGAGCAAGCGCGCCCGAGGTTGCATTTGCAGTTTCCTTCGTCGCCGGCGGCGAAGAGCTGGAATGGGTGCGCCGAAGAGCGCCAGGGCGCCGCGTCATCGCGAAAATCGAACGCCGGGAAGCGGCCTTGAGTGTTCAGACGCTCGTGCGATCGGCAGACGAGATCTGGATCTGTCGCGGTGACCTGGGAGCGCAGCTCGGTCTTGTCGGCATGGCGTCGTGGGTCGCGGGCTTCGACCCGCGCGACTACGGGTGTCCAGTTCTGATGGCCGGCCAGGTCCTGGAGCATCTGACGGACCACGCCACGCCTACCCGGTCCGAGGTCTGTCACCTGCACGACCTGGTAGCCAGAGGATACAGTGGCATCGTGTTGTCTGATGAGACGGCTATTGGATCCGACCCCGAGCACGCCGTCCGGGTCGCGGCCGAATTGACCCGCGCCTTTCGGTCCTCAAGTTGACTTAGAAATCACGACGAATATGATGGTTATTTCGCCGACCCGCTCAAATGCGTGTCCGGACTATTAGACGGAGGATCTGTTGCATGCGGAGAATCTTGCACTTCTGTTTGACTACTGTTCTTTTGTCATTCATGTCTCCTGCCCTGCTTGCTCAGGACTGCATTTTCAAGACAAGCGAGGATGACACCCTTCGGCAGTCTTTGAAGGGTTTTCACGAGTCGATGGCTGCGCTGATCCACGGGCCGGCCGAAAAAGGAGATTTCAGCCAGGTGGGCGCCAAAGCCGGTGATCTCGTTCGGCTGAAGACCGCAATCATGTCGGCCAATCTGCCGCCAAAGCTCTCGGGTCGGTGCGCCGACATCTCCGCCAAAGCCAAGGAGCTCTCTAAAGCGGTGGATGATCTGGCAGCCAAGAGCCAGGCCAAGGCGGACGACAAAGCCATGAAAACCGCTCTCGATGCGGTTCACGCGACCTATCGCAACCTGAACAATTCGCTGACCACGCTCGATGATCTTCTGGACGCGTTCCACACGGTGCTGCATCCTCTGTGGCACGACGCCTATCCGAAGAAGGACACCGCAGCAATCAAGGAAGCGATCCCGAAGCTGAAGGTCAGAGCCAGGCTCATTGTCGCAACCGCAGAGGGCGGGGATAAAGCCAGACTTCCCGCCGCGAAGAAACTCCTGGAATCAGTCACGACCATGGAGGAGGCTGCCGCGGCCAAAGACGACCTTGCTATCCTGGAATCGCTCCGCCTGACGCACGACGCTTACGAAAGCCTCGCCGAAGCGCACTAGCGGAAGCTGACAAGGAGACGGGGAGACAAGGAGACAGGGAGACAAGGAGACAAGGAGACAGGGAGAAAGACAAAAGCCGATTACGATTACGATCACGAGCACGAGCGCGATCACGAGCCGAACAGGCGACCCCGCCCTCGGCTTCTGCCAGCCGTCTTGTCGTGGCTCGCGCTCGCGATCGTAATCGTAATCGTAATCGGCTTTTGTCTTTCTCCTTGTCTCCCCGTCTCCCCCTCTCCTTGTCTCCCCCTCTCTCTCCCTGTTGGTTCCAAAGGGACTTCGGTCTATGATGTGTTTCCGGAGGTGTCCGATGGACGTTTACCGACGGCTGGCACGGAAGCTCAATCGTCTCCCTCACGGATTCCCCACCACCCAATCGGGTGTCGAGATCAAGATTCTCCAGAAAATCTTCTCACCCGCGGACGCGGCCTTTGCACTCCGGCTGCGTGCGTGGCCCCAAACCCCGGAAGCAATAGCAAAACGGCTGAAACTCCCCGTCGACCAGACACGCAAGGCCCTGGACGAGATGGTCATGAAAGGCCAAATCGTCAGGATGCTCCAGAAGGGCAAACGAAAGTACGCAGTGGTTCCTTTCGTCGTTGGGATCTACGAGTTTCAGCTCAACCGCATGGATAAGGAACTGGCTGATCTTGTCGAGGAGTATTTCCCGACGCTCATCAAGACGGTGGGAGGCAACAAGCCGGCCGTGGCCCGAGTCATACCAGTCAACAAGTCAATCGACCCGCGGCTCGAGATCTTGCCCTACGAAAATCTGCGTACGGCGATCGAGCAGGCAAACTGCTTCATCATCAACCATTGCATCTGCCGCAAGGAGCGCGCCCTGCAAGGCCACCCGTGCAGCCACCCAACCGAAACCTGCCTGGCGTTCAGCACCGAGCCGCAGGAAGCGACCTACGGGGGACGCATCATCAGCAAGGAAGAAGCGCTTCGAGTCCTTGATGAAGCCGAGCGGGAGGGCCTCGTGCACGCCACGTATAACGTGCGTGACCAGCAGATGTTCGTCTGCAACTGCTGCTCCTGCTGCTGTGGTTTCCTGCGGAGCGTGAAGGAGTTTCATGCTCCCTACGTGCTTACTCGCAGTAATTTCGTCGCGAGCATCGACGAGGTGCGGTGCGACGGGTGCGGAATCTGCGCGGAGCAGCGGTGCCCGATGGACGCGCTCGAGCTCCCGCCCGGCGGTGCTCCGTACTGGGTGCGCGAAGAGCGCTGCATTGGCTGCGGAGTCTGCACGGTCACCTGTCCGAATGAAGCGATCCACTTGGTCCGACGGCCGCAGGCGGATCAGAACACGCCCCCGAAGAACATCCTGACCTGGGCCTTCAGCCGCCTTGCGGCACGGGTGCTGCCGAGGTTTGGCGCAATTTCGGGGACATAATACTTAATTCCCACTCCGGGAGCGTACTCGCGCCGTGAGCAAAGAATTAAGCTTTGTGTCCCCGAAATTCCGGGAACTGTTGCCGAGGCATACGAGTGGAGAGTTTCGGGGACACAAGACTCAATTCTTCTGCCAGTTCCACCCACGCGGCAACGGGCTGAGAATTAAGTATTATGTCCCCGAAACTCTGTCGTTGGTGTCCTTGTGGTCCTTGGTGTCCTTGGGGTCCGGCTTACTGTGCCCGATTCAGCCGAAACACCCGGTACGAGTGGGGTTTCACGCTCAGCCCCAGGGTCGCTCTCTCGCCCTGCCGCGCACCGAACCCCGCCGGCGGACTGACCTTCTGCACGGTCAGGCGCTCGCCCGAGAGCAGATCCTCGGCACCCGCATATCTCGGATCGACCACCGCCGTCAGCTGCACCTGATCAGGCAGAAACGATTCGACAATGAAGGTATCGTTATCGTAGGCGAACAGGGACACCTGTGATGGTCCCTCCAGGCGAACCGGGAGATCCCGCGTAAGAACCTGCCGGATCCGGGCCAACGTCGGTGCGGGCAGCCTGTAGAGGTCTGCAAAATTGTCAGGAATGGTGATCACATACAGAGCGCCTTTCGAGTAACCTGCGAAGTGCACGATCGGGTATCCGATGGGCCCTGCCAGTCCTGAGACTTCTTCCCAGGAGTCATTCGTTAAGTACGCGATTTGAGGAATAATAATCGGCGTATCGGTACTGGCCAGCCCACCGAATCCCTGCATGAAGTCCTTAACGATCGCCCTTCGGTCAGTCACTTTGAGCTCGGCAATGCCTTCGATTCCCTTACCCTCAAGGGCCTTCAGAAGTCCGGAGGTGATGACGACCGTGTTCCCCTTCCGCAGGTGGGCCTCGATCTTCTTGACGATCGACGGATCGCGCTTGGCCGTCTCGGTCAGCAGGATCGTCTTCTCGGACTCGGGAAATTCGGGCACCAGATCGATCGGAATGCCGATCATGCCGAGGTAACTGTGAAGGAAATCCTCTCCCGTCGAGTGGAAGGGGCGATAGCACTTGACGCCGATCGGCTTCCCAAGCTGACCGAGGAAGCCGTCCAGTTGCTCAAGCGTGTGGCCGGCCGCGCGGGCAACTGTGGTGGGTTTCACCGTGGTGCCGTCGGTCGCGGTGAACGGCGCCATCATCGCGTCGAAATCGAAACTGGTTCCCTGGCCTTGCCAAGCCGCCCGATCCGAATCGCGAACGGCCCGCTGCAACTGGCGGAAGTCAAAAAGCGTGATCTCGGGGGCCTTGGCGAACATAGTCAGCGCGAGTTGCTCCGCGTAGCGGTCGGTCGAGGTCATGCCGCCGGTATCCACCCAGCCGCCCCCGTTGCCACCCGGCTTGAGGTTTTCGAAGTACCGGAATATCGAATAACCGTGGTACTGCTGCAGATGCTGATTGCTGCGCACCGCGTCACGGGTCTCGGTCCCTGTATATACGCCGTCGAAGATCGAAGGTTCGGTTTCGAGGTTGAATCCGAGGCCCTGGAAGTGCTCGTACCAGTTCGGGTACTTGATGACTACTTTTACATTCGGCTTCACCGCCTTTGCCGGCTTGAGCACCAATTCCCGAGCAGCCTGGTCCAACAATTGAAGCCGAAAATCGGTCCAGGACCGGTCCCCCTTGGCATCGATGCAAAGGTCGCACTTGCAGCTCGTAAAGAAGAAGTCGTCAAGAATCAGTTCATCGAACAGTCGCGCCGTGTGCTCGACGACTTCCTTTACTTTCTTGCGATGTTCAGGGTTCGAATAGCAGAAGGTTTCGAAGCGGTTCCGTTCATTCACGGTCAGGGTAATGCCGCCCGCCGTTTCCACGCCCCGGCTTTCAAAGAATTTGCGTGCCGCCGCGATCGTCTTTTCGTCGACGACGATCAAATCCCGGTGAGTTTCCAGGTAAATCTTGTCGATTTTCACCTGTTTGGAGATCTCGTTCCATTTCGGCTCCAGCCAGTTCGGATCGCCCATTTCGCGGACCTCGTAAGCCCGGGCGTAAACAGCGACTCGGAAATTCCGATACCTGCCCGCCTGGAGCGAGGCGCAAAGGACTATTACTAGAAGTCCAGAACACAAATAATTGCGAGTAATCACGTTGGGAGTCCTCCAAACCGAAAAGACGAATGTCGGCAACCGGGCCGTAAAGCGGCGGATTCTGAACCGCGAATCCGCCCTACGACCACTCGGCGTGCGAAAGCAGTCAGTCGTAGGGCGGATTCGCGGTTCAGAATCCGCCGCTTTACGGCCCGGTTGCCAAGAGCAATGAACCGTAAGACTTCTACCACATCTTCCCGTACGTCGGGTGATAGTTGAACCCCCGACTCCACATGTATTGATTGAATGTCGTCCGCTGCATGTCCATCAATATGTTGTGCTTGACGAAGTTCTCGGTCAGGGTGCGGCTCATCTCCCTGTCCTGCGCGCTCAGCTGGCCGCCGGCGGTGCTGCTGGCCTGACTAGCGGTGAGGCGCCGGATCTGCGCACGCGTCTTGTCCCTTTCGCTCGAAGTGCCCTGCGTCATGAGCGTTCGCAGGCAAAGCCAGAGCCCTGGGGACGTCGCGATCGATTCACGATCGGCCTGCGCCAGCTTCGCCCAGGCATTCCTGAGCTGCTGCCTGATCTCGAGGACCGTGGCTTCGGGAATGTCATCGACGCCGGCTGTCGGGTCGCGCTGCAGGAGCTCGGAAAACGCCATAATTTCCGCGTAGGCGGCTGCAGCCATCTCGGTGAGCGGCGGCTGACCTTGGGCAACGACCCGTCCGCGGCGCTGTAGCTCGTTTTCGATGATCCGAACCGATTCGCTTTTTCCTCGATAAGCTGTAATCCACTCCCGTACCGAACTCTCCAGTTCCCCGCGCAGGCTTTCCAGGTCCGATTGACCCGCTTTCATAATCGCCTGGACGATGACCGGATACTGGTCGAACTTGCGCAATTCGTCGGCGGGGGTCGAACGCCAGCCGGAAAGGAGCTCTGCGAGGATGACTTTCTCCTGGCTGGCCGTCAAAGGAGCTCCGAGCGAGAATTCCACCACGAAGAGGAAGGCCTTCGCGTTGCGATCCAGTCCGCTCTCCCGCGGTCCGGTGCCCGGGGCCGTCTTCGCCTGCTCGGGTTGCCGCTCGGCGACCTGCGATCCGGTTGACACCGAGCCAAGGACCTTCTGCAACACGTCGTTCGCGCGGGCACTGTCGTAGCCGGCCAGCGGCGCCGAATAGGAGAACCAGAGGACCTGCTTCGAGTCCTTGTCCTTTACGACAATGACGTTGGCATCGAACTTCTTTCCTTCCTCCGTGTATTTCGCCCGGAACCGGATGGCGACATCCCTGGTTTCCGGCGTCGTTCTCCATTCCGACGGAGTCAGATCCGGCATCCCTGATCGGAAAATTGCGATCATTCCATCGGCCAACTGTCTGGGGGTCTTGGCAGCGTCGTAGGGAATGCCGACCACGAGCAGTTCCTGATCGGTCGCTTCGTCGCTGACCTGGATGATCGACTCATTCTGGCTGACCGTCCAACCTTCGGGATACACGAACGAGAACGACCCGTCGGGAGCGACATACTTTTCCCACCCCTGCGCGAAACCCAGCCCGGCGGTCGACAACCAGACGAAGACAAGAAGAATGCGGCATTTCATGAGCACCTCGCGAGACGCAGGGGACGATACCACCGGAGAGAGCGACAGACAAGGAGACAAGGAGACAAGGAGACAAGGAGACAGGAAGACAAGGAGACGGGGAGACGGGGAGACGGGTCATCTGGAAAGGCCGATTACGATTACGATCACGATCACGAGCGCGATCACGAGCGCGAAAAACAGAGCGTCCTCAAATGCTGTGGGTGCCGGTATACCTGGCCGGGCCTGGGCCGCTTTGACCGTGACGCGCCTGCTGTCGGCTCCTCCGCTCTCGCGCTCGTGATCGTAATCGTAATCGGTTCTTGTCTCTGTCTCCCCCTCTCCTTGTCTCCCCCTCTCCCCCTCTTCCGCCGGTGGCCCCATCCCGCGTGATCGGATAAGCTGGGGCGATGGACGGCAAAGTTCGAGCAAATATTCGCCCGGGTTTAAGAGTCCGGGTCGTGCAGAAGCAGGATCAACAGTCAGGAAGGCTCACTGAAGGCATTGTCCAGGAGATCCTGACGAACTCCTCAAGTCACCCGCACGGAATCAAGGTCCGGCTGAATGGCGGCATCGTCGGCCGTGTGAAGGAAATCGTCCCCTGAAACCAACGCTTGACCCCGACTGAAGCGAGCGATTATCTTGGACGCCTGTAAACCTAAGCGTAGCCGAAAGTAAGAATTACAAAGGAGCCCGCCGTGAAAGGTGATCTGAAGCTGCTGGAGAAACTGGATGAACTGCTTGCCGAGGAACTGACCGCAATCAACCAGTATATGGTTCACTCGGAGATGTGCGCCAACTGGGGCTACGATCGCCTCCACGAAAAGATCGAGAAGCGAGCCGTCGATGAAATGAAGCATGCCGAGAAGCTCATCAGCCGGATGCTCTTCCTGGAAGGGCTGCCCACTGTCAGCCGTCTGAACCAGATCAACATCGGCGTGGATGTTCCCAAGCAATTGCAATCCGATCTTGAGGACGAGCTGAAGGCTGTGCGCATTTACAACGAAGCGATCCGGCTGGCCGACGATGTCGGAGATGCGGTGACCCGCACCCTTCTCGAGTCGATCGTCAAAGACGAGGATGCGCACGTCGACGAGCTCGAAGAGCAACTCGACCAGATCTCCCAGATGGGAGTAGCCATTTACTTGTCGACACAGACTGGGAAGTAAGCCGCCCAACGCGGACTTTCAGAGCCGCGCACGCACTTAACGCTAGTCTGGGGCGACCGCCGTTCATTCATCTCTGGTCTTGCAGCCTGCCGGACTCCTGTCTATCATGCCGACTATGAAGACATTTGAACTCCGGCGCAGAGATTTCCTTGCTACCGTCACCACGGCTGCCGCAATAACCGCAGCTGGAACACCAACCTTTGCCGCTACGGCAGGCACACGCCCGGGACGAATCAAGCAGGCCGTCTGCCGGGGCGTTTTTCGGGGGCTCCAACTGGACTTGGATGCGCAGTGTCGAGAGGCTGCCCGCTTGGGCGCCCATGGGATTGATCTCGTCGGCCCGGCGGATTTTCCCACTCTCAAGAAACATGGCCTGGTCCCCACCATGGTGCCAGGGGGAGGCTCGATCAAGAGCGGTATCAACGACCCGAAAAACCACGCGGAGCTGGAAACGAAGGTGAAGGAGTTGATCAAGCAGTCGGCAGAAGCCGGCGCCCCCAACGTGATCGTTATGGCCGGCGATCGCGCCGGGATCTCGGATCAGCAGGGCCTCGAAAACTGCGTCACCTTCCTCAATAACGTCAAGGGTGTGGCCGAAGAACACAAAATCACACTGTGCATGGAACTGCTCAACAGCAAGGTGGATCATCCCGGCTACATGTGCGATCACACCGCCTGGGGTGTCGAGGTCTGCAAGAGAGTCAATTCTCCCCGCGTCAAGCTGCTCTACGACATCTACCACATGCAGATCATGGACGGCGATATCATTCGCACGATCAAGCAGAACATCCAGTACATCGGGCATTTCCACACGGCCGGCAACCCTGGACGCCACGAGTTCGACGAGACCCAGGAACTCAACTACCCGCCGATCTGTCGAGCCATCGCCGATCTCGGTTACCAAGGGTACCTGTCGCACGAGTACACGCCGACCAAGGAACCACTCGAGACTTTGGACAAGATGATGCGCCTCTGCGAGGTCTAGAACCGCCGCAGCGGAGGATAGCGGATGACCCAAGCGCCGAGACGAACCGTAACCGTCGATCGGATTGCGCTGCCGAAGGAACGCAAAATCGAGGATAGCATCCTGCGCGGCCCCGGCTTTGCGAAAGTCAAGCTGCTTTGTCCGGACATTTGGGGCGAGGAAGTTGCAGGCCAGGCTCTCCTCGCTGCCCTGCGTAAGGCCTCCGTCAGGGTCACGGGCTCCAAGATGTTTCCGGAGCTTCAAAGTGCCGTCGCAGACGCCTTTTCCGTTTTCGGTCGCCCCGAAGCCCGGTATGAGATCTTCGTCGGAAGAGACCCGGAGCTCGGAGATGAAAACGCCTATTGCCGGGTCGATGACGGCACTTTCGTGTTTGCTTTTGTCAATCACCTCGTCCCGTTGCTGGACGAAGCGGAACTGCGGAGCGTCGTCGGCCATGAGGTCGGCCACGCTCTGCTTGGCCATGCCACTCATAGTGACCTGTCCACCCTGCTATCCTTCTTGAGGCCACAGAAGGATCCCAGCGACGGAATCCAACTGCTGCTCAACGATTCCGATATCGCCTGGCTCTCGCTCCAGCTTGGTGCGCTCTCGTGGTACCGCGAGCTGAACGCCGATCGCTGCGCGCTCGTGTTCTCCGGTGATCTGAGCACCTGTTTGCGCGCCTTTGTCAAACTGATGCTCGGCTTCTCGCCTTCCGGCGTGATCGACTTCGAAAGGTTTCTCGAAGAGTTCGAGCCGGGCACATTCGAAGATTTTCAGGACGGTCATCCGGACTTCCCGAAACGCGCCAAAGCCCTCCAATGGTTTTCAACCTCAGCCGGCTACCGGGCGCTCGTCGGCAACTCCCGCGCCAGGGCCACAAATGGGAAGTCTGCAACCGAATCGGCAGCCGCCTACGATTCGATCGTTCCCGACGTCCTCTCGACCCGTCCCGATGCCGAAGCCGCCAGACGCCTGGCTCTCGCCGAGTTCGTGCTGCCCGGCTTGATAGCTACCGCGGACGGGAAAATCACCGCCAAGGAGATCGAGACTCTCCAGCGCATGATGCCGAAACTGCCCGGCGTGGCTCGGGATGAGATGTGGCGTTACCTTCAGGAGTTCAAAGGACACAAGAACGACCTCAAAGCGATGAAGACTGCGGTCAGCAAGCTGACGCCTCGTTGGAAAACCATGCTCCTTAAGAGAATGATCAAGGTGGCCAAGGCCGACCGGAAAGTTTTGTCTGACGAGCTAAACGAAATCTGCCTCATTGCGCAGGAAATCGACGCCAGGCGGGAGTGCGAGAAGGTCTTCCTGAATAACCTTGGACTTCAAATCGACTGGAACGACCGTAGCACGGACTGACACGGATAAAAACGGAATGGCACGGAGCTGTCTCCGCCAGGTCCGTGTTCGTCCGTCTCGGGTCCGTGTCAGTCGGTGTTTATTTTTGTCTTGACCCATCGACAATCATCAATGTATTCTACACATCGATAGGCATGAATATGACTAGTAGCCCGCTCGTTTCCCTGACCACGCCAAAACCGAAGCTCCTGCGGACCACCTCCCGGCTCACCGCGGCTGATAGGCTCGATCATCTGCTCGTCCGTATCGGCTACCGTCGCGATCAGCATCGCGTTGATCCCGGTCTTTACGCCCTTGGCAATCCCACGCCGGATGCGCCGGTCTTCGTCACCTCGAACTACACGCTGAGCTTCGATGCCCTGCGTTCGGCCCTCGGCAGGCTGGACGCGTACATCCTCGTCCTCGATACGAAGGGCATCAACGTCTGGTGCGCCGCAGGCAAAGGCACTTTCGGGACGGAGGAGGTCGTGCGCCGCGTCTGGGAAACGGGGCTGAAGACAGTGGTGACCCACCGGACCCTGATTCTGCCGCAACTCGGGGCCTCTGGGGTTGCGGCTCACGAGGTGAAAAGGCGCACCGGGTTTCGGGTCGAATACGGACCTGTGCGGGCCAAAGACCTCCCGGCCTACCTCGAAAACCGCCTGGCCACACCGGCAATGAGGCAGGTGCGGTTCGGACTGGCGGATCGGCTGATACTGGTTCCGGTGGAGCTGAAGCACCGTTTCGTGCCGATGCTCGTTGCCGCGATCCTCTGTTACCTCATCGGCGGCTGGCTCTCTGCGCTAGCCGCCGTGACAGCCGTTATCGCCGGTTGCGTGCTCTTCCCCGCGCTGCTCCCCTGGCTGCCGACGCCGAATTTCAGCACGAAAGGACTCCTCCTCGGACTGGCGGCAGCGCTGCCTTTCGCGCTGGCAGTGGTGCAGCTTTACCAGGACTGGCCGCTATGGCGCGTAAGCGGCCAGGCGCTCGCGTTCCTGCTGGCGATGCCGGCGGCTACGGCTTATCTGGCACTGAACTTTACGGGAGCCACGACATTCACTTCTCCGGGAGGAGTGCGACGCGAAATATTCAGATATATTCCGGCCATGGCCTGGACGTTCGGTTCGGGGCTGCTCCTGGCAGTCGGCCTGGCACTTGTCGGTTGGATTGGAGTCGCCTGATGTTCAATGCTTACGAGAACAATTCGCTCGCCTTTGATCCGCAGGTCTGCACCGGTTGCGCGATGTGTGTCGCCGTCTGCCCGCACGGCGTCTTTGAGATGAATCACCGGAAAGCAGTCTTAGCTCGGCCGCGTGCCTGCATGGAGTGCGGCGCGTGCCAGCGCAACTGTGTGGCCGGCGCGATCACGGTCGAAAGCGGTGTGGGTTGCGCGGCGGCGATGATCCACGCCGCCGTGCGAGGGCAAAAGGAAGCGACCTGCGGCTGTTGCTAGGAATTTCGGGGACATGATACTCAATTCCCATCACGCAACTGCCAGTCACCCGTCAGCGGAAGAATTGAGTTTCGTGTCCCCGAAACTCCCCAGGCACCTACATCGCTGCCGGCAGCTCAGGCGGCTTAATGTACTCGGTCGGGATCTGCCCGGTCAGCGTCTTCAACCAGACCATGATCGACTGCACCTGCGCATCGGTCAGCTTGCGTCCCAGCTGGTACTCACCCATGGCCTTGACTGCCTCTTCCAGCGTGGCGATGCCGCCGTTGTGGTAATACGGGCCCGTCTTCTCCACGTTGCGCAGAGAGGGGACCTTGAAGAGCATCTTGTCGTCTTCGCGCCCGGTGACCTTAAAACGGCCAAGATCTTTGGTTTGTATCCACGGCTTGGTCAGCCCCATTTTCTGATACATGCTGCCGCCGACATAAGCCCCCATGTGGCAGGCCTGGCATCCGGCGGTCATAAACTGCTTGAAACCCGCCTTCTCCTCGTTTGTCAACGCGGGCTTGTAGCCTTTGAGGAACCGATCCCACGCCGCGGGGGTGACGAGCTTGCGCTCGAAGGCACCGATCGCGCTTGCCATGTTGTCGAAGGTTACCGGCTGTTTCTCACCGGGAAAGGCTTTTTTGAATGCTTCCACGTACGCGGGCGTTGATCTAAGGACTTGGACGACTACCTCCTCGCTCGGCATCGCCATCTCGACCGGGTTCATAACCGGACCCTTGGCCTGCGCCTCGACATGCTCCGCCCGCCCGTCCCAGAACTGGACAAAGTGGCCGGCGGCATTGTAGACCGTCGGCGAGTTGCGATCGCCTGCCTGTTTGTTCACGCCATCGGAAACCTTCTCTGAATCGACGCCGTAATTGGCGAGGTCGTGGCAAGAGTTGCACGACACCTCGCCCGTTCGCGACAACCGCGGTTCATAGTAGAGCATTCGGCCCAGGGCGACCTTCTCCTCGGTGATCGGGTTAACCTCCGATTCCATGACCTTGGGGAGCGGCGCGAACATTTCAAGCTCTGCCGGATCGATCTCGACTTGGACCGGCGTCCGCTGCCTCAGCGGCTGTGAGCAGGCGGCAAGGAACAACCACGCGGTGAGACAAAACGCGAAAACCGAGGCTACCAACTTTCGCATAGTCCCTCCCTTCAGAAGACGATACGAATGCTACTACCATTTCCTTTCACCAGAGCGATTCTTTTACGGCCAATCAGCCAGACGCGCGATCGTCCTGACGCTTTCGCTTCCGACCTTTTGCGGAAGCAGGAGAACGGTCGCGGCGGCAGTCGTATTCGCAGGAATTGCGACTTCAAAGCCGACCAAGGAGGTCCCTGGGTTGGGAGCATCGTAGTCATTCGTTGGCGCGGTGCTCCATGTCTTCATCGTGACTTTGGCGGGCTCCCGGACTTCCAGCCGCAGCGTTTTGCCATTCAGGCTTAGTTCGGCCGAACCAGGCCCCGTGATTCGCACCTGGGCAGGGGTCAGAAGTGTCCATCGAACATTCGCTTCACGGTCGCCGGTTCGGAGCTCGTCGCGCACAACGACGAAGCGCTCGTCGACGATCGCAATCCCACGTCGAGCGGTTGCCAGCTGACCCGCGTAGACCGCGCTCGTGTCCACCTGTGCGTGCATGAACGACCGGCTCCCCGAGTGCTTCACAATCGGGGCAAACCCGTCGACACGCTGAAGTTGTCCATCGATGGTGAGGGTATTGTGAACCAGGTTGTTGTACCGGAAGATCCGCCAGCGCTGCGAATCCTGTCCTTTTGCCCACAGGTCCACGCCTTTGGTTTCAAGCGAGTTGTAGTCCTGTGGTCCAAAATCCATGGCCCAGCGGACTCCGTCTGCCTCCATGACAAACGACCCGATGTCCATATGAGCGTGGTTCACGGACGGAGAACCGGCTTTGACACCGACGAAAATCGCCCGGGGATCGGTCCATGAGGTGCGCATAAGGGCCACGGGGTTTTTCCCTGCACCCACCCAGAAAGTCGATTTGGGAGGTCTAATCTTTTCGATGCTTGTCAGGCCGGCTCCCCAAACGACCGCGGCCGGCGCCAGCCGATCGCCTTTCACCTCACTGCCTGCCAGTTGAGTTTTTTCAACCCAGAGGAGCGATTCATCCTTCAACCGGGAGGCGAACCAGAACATCGCCGGGTTCAGGCCACCCTGGCGCCCCGAATCCGAGTAGTTGAAAGCATCGCCGGACGGCCCGGTCATGTTCAGCAGGTAGACGGGCGTTTTCATAAAGCCCGGCGCACGAGATAACCCGAAGTCCGACCCGAACGCCTTTTCAATCGCGCTCAGGAACATGACATTGAAATTGGTTCCGTAGCCCCAATACCCGTAACCCTCCGGATAGCCGCCGTCCGGCGCGTAGTCGGCCATGGCAAGAGGGATCGAGTCGATGGACCGGTTGATGATCTGCTTCGCGAGCTGAGGCTGATCCTCGAAGGTGGCCAGCGCACCGTAGGCCATGCCGGCATTACAGACCTGGTTCCAGTTGTGAGACGCCTTCAGCCATCCCGAATGCCGAGCCTGTAGTGACGGCTCGAGACCCTTGCGAACGATCGCCTCACTGATCAGGCGGCGAGAATCCTCGGACAACGTGCCGTACAACCAGTCGAGTCCAATTGCGGCGGCCATCGTCATCTCCGCCACATCGAGGAAATGCGACGGGTTCCAGTCAGTAAAACGCGAAACGGCGAGCAATTCCTGCTCGGCTCGCTTGGCGTATCGATTGTCTCCGGTCATTCGCCACGCGTAGGACAGCAAAAAGACCCTCCGCAGGCACTCCCGCGATTTACCCAGCAGGCGTCGCCCGGTCAAAACCCTTTCGACGGGGGGAACTCCGAGCAGAGTGGAGCATTCGTCCAGAATTGCCTGGTGAACAGTGCCCCATGCCGGATCGGACCCGATAGCCTGCTTAAGCGCGTCCTCCTCACCCGCGAGCAGGAGGATCCGCGGATGGCCCGGCAAAGGGGCCTGGCCGATGTGATCCGTCTGCTGAGCGAGCAGGCCGACGGGGAAGACGAGGCAACAGAGCATCAACACGACCGACATCTTCAGTTTCTTGATTGCAGCTTCCATCACCCCGCACTCTACACTTCTTTACTCCCGCTTGACAGGATTGCACGAACTCTCCGCCTCTCTGTTCGGGGAGGGACACATCCTCGACAATTCGCTGGATCGTGCGAGCCATCACATCTATCGGCTCAAACACAATGGGCCGGACCGGAGATAGCACAGCCCGAACCGTGCACCCAGGCGCCGCGAGGGTGTCGCATAAGTTCGGAGAAGTGCATTCGGCCCACGGACAACTGCGGACTTATGGGCTGATGTGGTGCGGAAGGCGGGATCGAATGGAGCCGCGCACGAAAGAGGCTGTCGAGAAAGTTCTTAAGGCCTGAAAGGCCGGCACATATTAGCCCAGGGCGAAGCGCTTTGTGCGCAGCCCTGGGTCTAAGGTAGAGGCGGAGACAAGCCCTGAAAGGGCG
>CAYQYP010000515.1:0-6624 GCA_964421755.1 uncultured Acidobacteriota bacterium | reverse complement strand
TGTTCTATCTCGGACAGCACCGATTCAGGCGCCAGACGGTCCACCAGCGCCCGGAGTCGCTGGTCAAGTTGCATCGCCTCATCCGCAATCTGTGGCGTGGGGATGATCGAGACGTCCGGCGAGCCGGCGGGTGAAGCCGGCGGGCCTGGTTGTCCCGTAGCGCCAGCTTGAACCAGCGTGCGTGTCGCAGCTGATTGAGCCCGCGTCTGACCACTGACGGCGCAAGCCAACGTTACTGCCATCAGGAGGCCGAAACATCGTGTCGCGAGCTCAGTCGAAATTTGCCTTGCCATCGAACACCATCCTGTGGAGATTACTTCCCAGCGTAGCCGTCAAAAACTGTCACTTGTTACAGTCGACGCCCGGTGACGGCAGTGATGCTCTCGACTTATCCTGCACTGCACAAGTGGCTGCAACCGAGTTTCTGTTTGGAGTGCGGCGCAGAAGACCTGATCCTTACACGAACTTTCGGCCGGTGAATAAGGTTCAGGTCCGGTCCCGTCTTCCGCATTTCCTGTAAAAACTGACAGTTACGTCGTCGCAAATTGACCAGTATTGTCGGGTGGCACCGCAAAGCGGAACTATTTCGTGTGCAAAGGAGGGCGTGTGATCCACTTTCTTTTAGTCTCGACCATGTTCTTCGGCGGATTCGCGCAAAACAGTGCTTCCGCCGCACAGGACACGCAGGGAGTGTTGACCAAATCGACGCAAGCTGTCGGTTATCAGGTTGGTAGAGGATCCACAAAGATCGATCTCATCGGCACCGAGATTCTGTCAGCGGCTAAGGGGCAGGCCGAGGTGGAGGCGAAGCAGGGGGCAACAGTTATCAAACTGGAGTGCAAGGACCTCGTTTCGCCCACCAGGTTCGGGACCGAGTTCCTGACATACGTGCTCTGGGCCGTCTCTCCGGATGGACGCACCGCCAACTTGGGCGAGTTGGTCGTCAACGAGAATGGGACGGGCAAACGTGAAGCGAGCACGCCCCTGCAGATGTTCTCGCTTATCGTCACCGCCGAACCGTACTTTGCCGTTCGCATGCCCTCAGAATTGGTGGTGCTCGAGAATGAGGTGCGCAAAGGGACCAAGGGAAAGGTCTTCATCGTAGACAACTACCAGTTGATGAAAAAGGCGCAGTACCAGAAGAAGCAGAACCCCCTGGCGCTCACCATGGATCTGAAAAATGTTCCGCTGCAAATGTACGAGGCACGTAATGCCTTTGAGATCGCCGCGCTGAGCGAGGCGGCCAACTACGCGCCGGAAATCTTTTCAAAAGCAGAAGCGAGCCTGAAGATGGCAGAAAACGCGCTGGCGGCAAAGAAAGACAAGAAGGACGTCATCTCGCAAGCGCTTCAAACCATACAGTTTTCTGAGGATGCACGCGCCCTGGCTGTCGAGCGCCAGGCAGAGGAACGCCTGGCCAACGAGCGCAAAGCGTCCGAGGAGGCGCAACGTGCCGCCCGTGAGAAGGAGCAACAGGCTAGGCAAAGGGCAGAGGAAGCGGCGCGGCAGAAAGCCGAAGCCGACGCGGCAACGGCAACAGCGGAACTCGAGAGAATGAAAGCTGAATCCGAACGGCAGGAGGCGCTCGCCAAGGAGGAAGTCGCAAGGAAATCAGCACAGGATGCGGACTTGGCCCGGCAAAGAGCCGAACAGGAGAAAGCACTGCTGCGCGCCAGATTACTCGAGCAGTTCAGCCTGGTGCTCGACACCCGGGACACGGATCGTGGGCTCGTCGTCAATATGTCCGACGTCCTGTTCGATACCGGCAAATACACGCTTCGGCAGGAAGCACGCGAGAAGCTCGCCCGCATTGCGGGGATCGTACTGAATTACCCGGGTCTGAAGCTCGAGGCGGAGGGTCACACGGATAACGTCGGCACCGAGGAGCTCAATCTCAAGTTGTCCCAACAGAGGGCTGACTCCGTCCGAGCCTACCTGATCAGCCAAGGGATCCAGGAAACGGCTATTAGTGCCTCAGGCAAAGGCTTCTCGATACCTGTGGGCCCCAATGACACCGCAGCCGGACGGCAGAAGAATCGTCGTGTCGAGCTCATTGTGTCCGGTGAAGTGATCGGCACCAGCATAGGTAAGTAAGCGCATGGATCTGGGATCAGCCAAGTCTGCCTACCGAAGCGCTTGGTGCCGGGACAGCAATCCAGCGAGTTGGTTCAGAACTCAGAACAAGGAGAAGACATGAAATACCCAGGTTGGGTCCTCAAGACCATGGTTGCTGCCGCGTTGCTGACATCCGGGTATGCGCGGACCGGTCCGACCGAAGGATCCCTGAAAGTGGTTCATGACACGGTAATCAACAGCGTCACAAAAGGAAACGTGGCTGCAGTTCAGTTAATTTTGCATCCTCAGGCGCTGGGCTTCTTCAGGGAGAGCCAGTTCCCGGCTCAGGTTAAAAGCGGTTTTACCACCACGGATGCGCTTTCCGCAGTGCTGGCCGAGCTCACCAGCTTCGTGGCATTTCCAACCACCGAGACGGTGTACCGTGTAGTGGGAAACGTGGGAATCGCGCTCATGACCGCCACCCTCGAACCACATAAAGGCGAGAAAAAGAAGCTCCCCCGGTATCTGCGTGGAACGTATGTCTACGTCTGGAACGATGGGTACTGGAAGCTTCTCTCCTGGCACAGCTCGGATACGCCACTGGCCCAGAAGTAGACCCCTGGTCCTCGATCTATCCGTAAAAACTGACAGGTGGCATCATGGTTCCTTTCAGATAAGCTCGGGTCACAGTCAGGAGCGGACATCGACTAACCTCGTAACGGGCGGCGGCATTGTAACGCCCAAAACCGGGGACGTTAAACTACCTGAAACGTCCCCGTCCTCATTTACTATCCCCACCGGTTTCGCGAGACGCACGACGTCGTGTCCTGAAACCTCTTGCGGTTCTCACAGCACGACGACGCGGGCTTTGTGTCCTGGAGTCGACTCCAACTTGGGGTCACAAGTCAGGAGGGGGGCACGCAGGGTTTCAGCGAGAGCAAGATAGGCGGCGTCGTGCGCGGTCGAGTTGTCGCGAAGCTCCCAAATCCTCGGTAGAAACGGATCATGGGGATAGCGTATGAGGGGAAGATCGAGCAAGTCTTTTATCGCTTCGTCTCCGCGAACGGCGGTCATTGCTCCAGACCGGACGTAACGTCTCAAAACCTGGAGAACCTCCAGATCGAGAACGTGCGGTACGTGAAGCGTCTGGTCAGGAACCAAGGTCTGCGCCTCGACTTTTGCACCTGTCGGCGTCCGCAGCAGGAGTTCGATAACGGCGGAAGCATCGAGGACGATCAAGCCCGCTCTCTCTCCATCCGAATCGCTTCAGCCGGGCTGGGCTTGGGGCTGACTGGCGTACGCCGAGCGAGAGACTCCCGCAACTCCCGAAGAGTAGGGCGTTCGGCGCTACGACGAATTTCCGCCAGCAGGTAATCCGACAACGACGATCCCTCCAGGGCCGCCCGTGCCTTGAGACGGCGGTGCAGCTCATCCGGCACATTGCGAATCTGAACCATCTTCGGCATGTGAATAAGATAGTTTAATGCGCCGCACATGTCAATCGGGGACATCTGCTTTGGGGATGGAACCGAAAACCGCCGCACGGGACTGTGGAGAAGAGTAGGACGCAGCAAATGCTGTCGGCGGAACCACCGCTTTCGGTAGCGTTTCTGCCGCCTAGGCCTGGCCTTTACCCATAACTCGCGCGGAGGCAAAATTCCACTATGGAGTGCGGCGGCAGAAGGGCTCCGCCGCTTTGTCAGGAGCCTTGGCGACGCCGCTGTGGCTCCCCCCGTGACAAGGAGGCACAGGACAAAATTCGACCAGACGCTCGAGTACTACCGGAGGCTAATCGCCGGAGGAAATGAATCCCCGAGTGCCAACATCGGAATAGCAGGGCTCTGTGCAATCCGGGGAGAGAAGAACGAGACTCATCGCTATCTTGATCGGGCCCTCAAGGGCGCGTTCTTGCAGTATGCACTTCTGGAGCGCCATCCTTACTGCGCCCTACGCCGCCTCTCGAAAACTGTAAACAGCAGATACGGCCTAGTCATGACTTCCGGCGAACGGCCGTCGGAAAACTGATTCGCGGGGGCCCGGAGCGTATCGGGATGAAACCGAACGGCCACAAAAGTCAAATGCAGCGTTTCGACCGCTACCACATCTCGACCGCAAGAGCCGCAGCCTGGAATAGAACGGTAGAACGGTTCCAGGCATGCTTTCAAGACCCCACGGGCACAATCGCCGAAAAACAGGCCTAATCCGCAGAAAACGAAACGGATGCAAATTGTTGCAGCGCTGGGGTTTAGAAGTACGCCCGGCTGGGCTCGAACCAGCGACCTTCGGCTTCGGAGGAGATATAAGATCCCGCTGAAATCATCGGGCACTCATTTTCTCCTTCTCTTCCAGGATTTGTAGACCGTTTGGATATACCCGTCAGGGGCAAAAAGTCCCGGAGAGCCTCATCCCGTTTTTCCAGTGTACGCACCAAAGGGAAGTACTACCATCGCCCGGGTACGGTGACCGGTTGGGGGTGCCGATGCGTGAGAACCGAAGCCGCCGCGAGGAACGAGACGTCGCGTTCAATTACACCGTTGAAGGTTCACACCAGCGAGAAACGACCAAGTGATTAGAAGCCCAAGGTACCAATGGAGGGCAAACAGTGAGAAAAGTAGCGGACATACGCCTGACTCTTTACGCGCTCATCTCCGAGATTGAGGCTGACCTTCGTGCCCATGTCTGCCTCGGTTCGACGGCGTAGATTTTCTGGATAAGGGTCTTCAGGAGAAGGCGTCCCCGTTGACAGCCCTGCTGCCTTTGAAGCACACTGCGCTCAGTTCTGCCTGAGCACGGTAGATGAGGCGGTTCAAGAGAGTCGTTCGGCCCGAAACGGTAGTCGTGCGCGAGGGGACCAATGAGATGTCCGAAATGTCACTTGATCAATCCAGCGAGCGCCGTGCGATGCGACTGTGGCTACGATTTCCCTTCGAGCACGGTGGCGGCTTCGTACCTACCCGGGAGCGATCTCAAAAACAGCCCGGAGAAGAAAGCCGAGTTGGCAGGGTTCATCGTTCTGGTCTCCGCGCTAGTCGTCTCGACCTATCTCGACAGGCTGAAGCTCCTGGGCGCTCATCTCAGCCTGTATCTCTTCTGTGTCCTTTTCCTGGCGGTTAGTATACCGCTCTTGCTGACCGGTGCTGTCTCCCGATACGGTGCGTACAAGTCGTCAAGGCGCGTGGTTCATCTGATAGTGTGCTTGGTTGACCTTCTGATCATGATCTTCGCGAGCGGTTTTACCTTACTGTTGCTGGTGGGCATCCAGGCGCATAGTGGCAGGATTTGAGGGAGCGTTCTCCCTCTCCTCCAGTGGATCGACGAAGCGGAATCCAGGTCGAAAGTTAAGGTCACGGTTGAGGTCGGGGGTTAGCGCCCGGTCGAAAACGGAGTTCACCGCGAGAACTGATCAAGCGAAGACATAACCGCGACAAACTCCGACGGGCGATTCCGAACAATTTGAGAAGTGCGCGCGTGACGCAGCAGTCTGAGCGCCGCGTGCGGTCTCCAAGGAGGGCGTAGTCGCCTGGGGGTCGGACCTGAGCAAGTCACATCTGATCAGTCGGTTATCCGATTACGAGGCTCTCCAGAGGCACTTAGGATCGATTCTTGAGAAAGCGTTTAGCTTAAGCTGCCAGTGGGCCGCCCTGGCAGGCGAAGCTTTGGAGTGCGGCGGCAGAAGAACTCCGGTGCTTTACCAGGAGTCTTGACGACGCCGCTTTCACCATGCGAGATTTCGCGTGACCGCGACTGCGTGATTCCACCATATCGCTCGTGCGGCCGCTCGATCAGGCGCAATCTCGCACGGCCAAAGCGGCGTCGCCTCGAGGCCTGATAAGACATCGGCCTCTCGTTGCCGCCGCACTCCAAAGCTTCGCCCGCCCCGGGGTCGGGATAGAAACCCAAGCTAAACGCTTTCATCCATTTCAACCGTTTCGGCGCCGTAAGCCCTCTTTTATGGCCTCTAATTTCGACAACGTGCTGCCGCCGCATCACTTGCTCAGGTCCGACCTAATGCCGCTGGGCTCCGCACCCGTCAGGGGCAGGGTTACAGCCAACTTAACGTCTGTCCTGGGGTACTTATCCTCAAGACAGTGATAGAGGCCAGAGAAAGGCCGATAGGAAAAGGACTAAAATCGTTTTGTGATCCTTGGCCGCCGAACCGACAATAGCCGTACGGAAAGGAAGAGCGCCGGGTGACCCATTGCCGCTGGTCGTTGGTTACCAGACAGCGGTTGCATTTCGCCCCGGCGGCGCCTAACCCGTCGTTCCAGCGGAGCGGCCTGGCGCGGCTGAAGGTCGCCGGGCTCTAACGTCCCGGCGCGGAATCGAGCCAGTACAGCCGCCGGTGTACAGGTGCCACCTAACTCGAAAGAGCGGACCTGGTCACTCTCAGCCTAAGGGCGCGCGCGCCTCAGATCTATCCAAACCGGTTCTTGCATACGCGGCTTATAATCCGATCAAATGGATTTCGAATGGGATCCCGAGAAGGCCGAGGCGAACGAAAGAAAACACGGAGTGAGCTTTTCCGATGCGTCCAGCGTATTCGGCGATGCGTTGGCGTTAACCTTCCCT
>CAYQYP010000514.1:0-54005 GCA_964421755.1 uncultured Acidobacteriota bacterium | reverse complement strand
AATGTCGCCGCTTGCCACCCCGGAAGGCCGGTAGTAGTGGCAAACTTCCCAAGACCCAACCCGCAGATTCTGAGGCGGGAGCAGTTGGCGTTGGACTCGCGCGGCCAGATCCAGGTCACGCTCGAGCGCCTCCCGCTCGCGCCGCGTAAGGCACGAGAGACAAGTCTGAATCACCCGGTTCCAGGGCAACCCTTGTGCTTCGACGGGGCCCCGGCATTCCACACAAATGCCCGATTCGGGCTGATCAAATACCTGAGGAGGTGCGTCGACTTCTTTCATGACGCTGCGAACACTCAAGGTGGAAAATCAGCCAAAGTCGGAGTGCCGATCCCACTGCTCGTGTAGGTGGTCAACCATTCGTCGCCTTTGCCTCCGCCAGTAAGTCGAACGGCAGGCGGCGGGATCGACACCTGTTCAAGAAGCATTACGAAACAGCCCGTCCGCCATGGTCTTGCCGCTCCCTGGCAGCCGGAGTCCTCACCATCTTACCTACTTCGCTGCGCCGAAGGAGCGCGAGCACATGCAACAGGATGAAAAGAGGCACGAAGAATGTGGGTATGACATTGACTGGAAACGTCACCATGAGAGCGGTGGAGACCCCTTCGCGCAGTATCCCGAAGGGACCTTCCGAGTACAGAATGCCCACAGTAATCGCAGACAGCAAATCAAGAAGTCCGAAAATGTTCCAGAAAACGAAATAGCCTCTCACGGGCCGGTTACGCCTCAGCGCAATAGCGAGCCGGAGTGCAAATGCGGCCGCCAGAATGTCGCCAAGACCCTCGGGTACGGCGAACTGAGCCGGCAATCTGCCTAGAGAATAGGCGACTAGAAACCCCAGTCCCACGAATCGCCAGACATGCGCTCCGACGATCAACGACAGGCTGATGCTGTTCCCAAAGAAGCGGAATCGCGCACTGGCGATGTACCACGTGATGAAGAAAAGAATCGGGACGGCGAGGAACACTCCGAGAACCATCAGACCGCTGTCAGGGGCCATGAAGACATCAAACCATCCAGCGACGAGCGCGCTGACAAACCAGAGGAGAAGGCCTAGAGCAACAAACGCCTTTGTGTGTTCGGATGACATGGTTGGTAACTCCTGGGAACGAATTACCTAACCAGGAGGCATTTCCTGTGCCGCAAGAGAACAATCAAGAGCTGAGCCAGGATACTTATTAACCGGCATCGAGTTCCACGAAATGGGGGGTGTCCTCAAGAACTCGCTGCGTGCCAAACACCTAGCGAACATGTTGGCACTCTGCCAACCGGTTGGCGCTTGAGCTTCACGTCGCGCGCCTCGCTCGGGCTTCGCCGTGCGATCCAAGCTGGCACAGGCCTAACCGATAGGGACCCGTATATAAAAGGCTTCCTACGAGCAAGTTAGCGCTTATGCCTGCCACAGGCAGAGGGTCGTTTCTTCCGTCACTCGGCAGTCATGTCCAATGATCCTGACTGCGCTGAACAACGCCGCATCGTCAGCGTGTATTGCGACTGAACGGGTTCAACGTGTCCGCAGGCGCAGCCCCTGCCAGTCCCAGCGCCGGGCCAGGTCCACGAACGCGGCGGCCGGCTTTGTCGCATAGCTGTCTTTCCTGGTGACCATCGCTATTCTAGCCACCAGCGGGCGCTCACTCTGCCGGATCAGGTGGAGTCGATGGCCACGCAGGTCCCGGTCTACGATCCACATCGGCAGCACCGAAATCCCCTGGTCGAGGGTGACCATCTCCCTGATGGCATCCGCGTTGTCCAGGCGCATGACGACATTTGGACGAAAACCGGCCTCGGCAAAATACTGATCGATGATGCGTTCGAACAGGCCACCTTCCTTGTAGAGGATAAAAGGGGTGGCGGTCAGGTCCTCCAGGCGGCATCGGCGCGGCTGGTGCCGGGGACTGCCCACGAGAACCAACTCAAAGTCCCAGGTGCATTCCACCGTCAAGTTAGGGTCCTCGTTCAGGGGTGTTGACACCAGAATAATTACGTCCAGTGTCCCCGCCGCCAAAGCATGCACCAGGTGGGTCATCTGTCCCGTCTCGACGTACGCCTCCAGCTGCGGGAAACGACGGTGAAACTCCTGGAGCAGGGACGGCAGCATGTGGCTGCTCATCGTCGCCCCGGTGCCAATCCTGACGACCCCCCTCTTCAGACCCTTCCACTCGTTCAGATCCGAAAGGGCGGCCTCGTACTGGGCCAACAGATTCTTCAGATGAGGTAACAGAACCTCGGCCGCCTGCGTTGTTCGCAACCGACGGCCTTCCTTCTCGTACAAAGTGACGCCCAGTTCGGCTTCGAGCACCTTCAGATGCTTGTGAACGGCGGCCGGGCTAAGGTGCTGGCGGTCGGCAATCTTCGTGATATTGCCCAATTCCTGTAAGAGAACCAAGCTCCTCAATTCCCTGATTTCCATAGTGCCCTCGGGATCCCAATATTAACCAACGGTGAACGTACATTGAAGAAAATTCGCTTGTGCTGACTTTGCCGACCTCATAGGATGCGCCTGTGAATCTGGGTGGCGGACTGGGGGCCGGAGCCGGCCACGAGCGGCAAGGGGCTCTCGGGAAGCTGCTGAAGCCCTTATGAGGCATCTTAATATGCGATTTTTAAGTTCTCTGATTGTACTCCTCGCGCTGCTACCGGCTGGTCTCCCGGCCCAGTCTGCCAGCCTGGCCAAGTCGGAAGTCTACGTTGTGCCCTTTTCCCACCTCGACCTGTTCTGGGGAGGCACCCGGGAAGAATGCCTCAGCCGAGGCAATCGCATCATCACCCGGGCGATCCAGCTGGCGGACCGTTACCCGGAGTTCCGGTTTCTGATCGAAGACCAGGTGTTTGCAGAGAACTTCATTCAGAGCCGGCGGGGATCTCCGGAAGTCGAGCGCCTGAAACAACTGGTGAAAGAAGGCCGTTTCGAGCTTGCCCCGAAGTGGGCCAGCATCTACCAGAACCTGCCCCGTGGGGAGGCTACGGTGCGCAACATGGTTTACGGCAAACGACACGCCCGCGAAGTCTTTGGGGTCGATCCGCAAGTCGCGCATATGGGAGACATCCCAGGCTTCACGCGCCAGTACCCGCAGATCCTGTCCAAGACCGGCGTTCCTTATATGGTCATGACGCGCATGGGCCCCCCGGACAAGACGCTCTTCCATTGGAAATCGCCGGACGGCTCGAAAACCCTTCTCTGGCACACGACCAAAGGCTACGGCTGGGGCATCGGCTTGAGACTCCACGAGCAGCTCGACGAGGCGAAGTTCGCCAAGATCGATAAGGAGACCGCGGACGTTCAGGCGACGACCGCCGGCCCCATCTACATCGGGTGGGGCACGGACCTTTGGTCGGCCAACGATCTTCTGGTCACGAACGTCGGTGTTCTGAACCAGCGCCTGGCGACGCGGAATTTTCGGCTCGCAACTCCAGTCGAATACTTCCGTAACGCCTCGAAAACGCCGGGCCTGCCGGAACTGACCGGGGAAATCCCTTCCTCCTGGGCGAACCTGATCGGCTCGCTGACCCGCATTTGGCCCCCGATGATGGCGGCCACCGACACGCTCTTAAACGCGGAAAAATTTGCGGCCATCAACTACGCCCTTGACTACGCCGATTATCCGGGCGCCGAGCTCGAGCGCCTCTGGAAATCGGTCCTCGAGGGAATGGACCACAACAATTACGGTCAGGGCGGCGATATCGGGGACGAGGGGAAGGTTCAGCTGGCCGAGGTCGCGAGCCTTGACGGCGGCCGAATCCTGCGCGATTCGCTCCGGAACATCGCCGAGCGAGTCGAACACCCCTTCCCGGTAAGCTCGCCGATCGTCATCTTCAATCCGCTCAGCTGGAAACGGGACGACGTGGTCAAAGCGCATATTACGCTGTACGGCGATATCGCGGCGGGACACATCGCCGACTACAAGAAGGCCATGCGGCTGGTCGACGCGAAGGGCAACCAGGTTCCGTTCGAGCTCGAGCAGTACAGCGAGAACATCTCCCGGGCGGTCGAAGTTGTGTTTATCGCCCGCGATGTGCCCTCGCTCGGGTACAAGACCTATTACCTGACACCCGCCGAGAAGCCCGACTCTTTCCCGGCCGCCAGCCAGCTGAAGCTCGATTTCGACAACGACGTGAAGCAGCCGAGACGAGTCTGGGGAGCCCACGAGATTGAGAACGAGTTCTACACAGTGACGATCGACCGGCCGACCGGGCGAGTCGAGGTCTTCGACAAGGAAGTGGGCCGGGTCGTTGTAAAGGACATGGAAGTGGCCGCGGCCGAGGAGCGGGGTGGAAACACGCTTGCCATCGAGCCGCAAACAGGGCGGACGATCCTCAACGTGGTCAGCTCCACCGAACTGGAGGAGAACGGGCCCGTTCGGACGATCATGCGGATCACAGGAGACGTCGCCGGAGTGCCTGTGACTCAGCGCCTCATCCTGTACCAGGGACTCAAACGGATCGACGTCGAGAACACCATCGACTGGAAGCCGGGCCGCTTCATGAAAATCGAGCAGATCTTCCCGACACCCGAACGAATCGCCGACACCCGCGTCGGTGTTCCCTTCGGTTCGGCCGGGGCGGCGGACATCATGCCGAATTCGGGGCCGCATTTTCGCGACGAAGTTCCGCGCGAGATCTGGCAAAACTGGCGGCAGGTTCAGGACTGGGTATTCGCGAGCGTCGGTGACTGGGGCCTGACCGTGAGCGGGGATCACCAGTTCTTCACGGTTTCCGAAAACGGCGTCCGAGGCGGAATGCTGCGGGGGACGCGGTTTAACCCCGTCAATGTCGTTCGAGATGGCAAGACTGTGCTGATTCAGCAGCCCGTAGCCGGCAGCTATGTCTATCGCTACTCCCTGACCTCCGGGCGCGGCGATTGGTCGACGACCCTTTCCTGGCGTTCGGGGATGGCGTTCAACACGCCGCTCATCCCGGTAAGCGCCGTGGACGAATTGTCCAAGAAGTCACTGCCTCCGGAACGTTCGTTCTGCTCGATTGACGCCGACAACCTCGTCGTCAGCGCGCTCAAGAAGGGCGACCGGGATGGGTCGGTCGTGATGAGATTGTTCGAAATCCGCGGTTCCGCAGCCCAAACGCCTCTGCGTTTCCTCGATGAGACCCGTCGCTTTCGAACCGTCAACATGTTGGAAGAAGAGTCAGCTGCCACAGACGAACAGGCTTTGCGTGTGCAGCCCTATGAAATAAGGACGATTCGGCTCAACGTCGGTCGTTAACGGGATAACTCATGGAAGCTTTAGTCTGGCTTGGCACCGAACAACTCGAGGCGCGGGACCTGCGGATGCCGGAACTGGCTGACGGCGATGCTTTGGTCCGGGTGCAATACGCGGGGATCTGCGGCACCGATCTGCATATCTTTAAGGGGAAGCACCCGCGGGCCAAACCTCCCTTGGTCATGGGGCACGAATTCTGCGGCCACATAGTGCGGGCAGGCGCGGGGCGGACGGATTTGCGCGAAGGTGAGTTTGTGGTAGGCGAGCCCCTGATCTCGTGCGGCGTCTGCGACGCATGCGTCCGCGGCTATGCTCACGTTTGTCAGAAACTCGGCCTCTACGGGATCGACAAGGACGGAGCGTTTGCGGAGTACGTGAAGATACCCTCGGCGAAACTGTTGAAAGTACCGAGCACCCTGACTCCCGAGAAGACGGCGCTGGTCGAGCCTACCGCTGTTGCGGTTCACGCCCTCCGCCTCTCGACGATGCGCAGCGGTGATACCGCCTGCGTCGTCGGCGCAGGCCCCATGGGGCTGTTGACGGCCCTCGTGGCCCGTGAAAGCGGCGCCGAGCGTGTATTGATTTGCGAGCGCGAGCCGGTGCGGATCGATCTGGCGAAGGCCTTTGGGCTGGAAATCTTCAACGTGGACGAAGTTGACCCGGCGCAGGCCGTGATGGACGCTACCTCCGGACGCGGGGCGGACGTTGTCTTCGAGGCGGCAGGCTCGACTTCTTCGGCACTTCTCGCCGCAAAGGCGTGCCGGGTCCGTGGACAGATCGTGCTGATCGCCATCCCGAAGAACCCGGTTCCCATGGACTTGGTCACGATCACCTTCAGAGAGCTGAGTCTTGTGGGAGTGCGGGTCTACGAGCCGCACGACTTCGAGCGGGCGATCAACTTCCTGGCCCGGGCCGATGTCGACCTGGGCCGCCTGCTCTCTCGTCCGTTTTCCTTGAATGAAGGTCCGCAGGCCTTTGCCGAAGCCGGCCGGGGAGGCGCGGTGATGCGTGTCCTGTTTGCTCCTGGAGGGAGAGATCATGCGACGGTTTGATCTGACCGAGCGGATCGCGCTGGTCACCGGCTCGTCGCAAGGCCTCGGGTTCGCCATGGCGAGAGGGCTCGGAGAAGCGGGTGCGACCGTCATTCTCAACGGCCGAGACCCGGCCAGGCTGGAGCAGGCCCGCCAGAATTTTCTGGACTCCAATATCAGCGTCTACGCTTGTGCCTTCGATGTGACCGTCGAGGATCAGGTGACTCAGGCCGTTAAGCGGATTGAGGAAGAGATCGGACCGATTTCCATCCTGGTGAATAATGCTGGCGTCAACCTGCGGGGACCGCTCGAGAATTACGAGGCGGCACGCTGGCGCCAACAGATGGAGCTGAACCTCGACGCCGTGTTCCTGATGACCAAGGCAGTCGGCGTGAAAATGATCAGCCGGCACGCCGGCAAGATCATCAACGTTTTGTCACTGATGAGCGAAGGGGGGCGGCCGTCAACGGCCCCCTATGCAGCCAGCAAGGGTGCCGTGAAGATGTTCACCAAGGCGACGGCAGTGGAGTGGGCAGGGCACAACGTCCAGGTCAATGCAATTGGTCCCGGGTATTTCGTGACACCGTTGACCGCCGGCTTGCGCGCGGACCCCGATTTCGACCGCTGGGTTTGCACCCGGACTCCCGCCGGTCGCTGGGGTTGCGTGGAGGAACTGGCCGGCGCCGTGATCTTTTTTGCCTCCCCTGCCTCGGACTTCATCACCGGCCAAGTGTTGTACGTGGATGGGGGCTGGCTGGCAGCACTGTAGACAGTTGTTTTACCGGATTCACGGTTTGACAGGATTACCACGCTAATGGCGACACAAACACTGGCAGTACAGATGACAGATCGCGAATCCCGACTGCGATGGTTCATCGTCGGCTGGATCACGCTTTCGACGATGCTGAACCTGATCGACCGGCAGACTCTGTCCGTGATTGCGCCCGTCTTGCGTGAAGAATTCCACCTGAGTAACAGCGATTACTCGAACATCATCAATGCCTTCCTGCTCTCCTATACGGTCATGTACACAGTGGGGGGGCGGCTGGTCGATCGCATTGGCGAGAAGATCGGGATGACATTCTTCGTGCTCTGGTGGTCGGTAGCCACGATGCTCCATAGTCTGGCCACGGGCGCGCTGAGCTTGGGGATTTTCCGTTTTCTGTTGGGTGTGGGCGAGCCTGGGAATTACCCGGGTGCTCTGAGGACGGTCACGACCTGGTTTGCCAAGCGGGAACGAGGCCTCCCGATCGCGCTCTATTCCTCGGGCAGCTCCATCGGCAGTCTCATTGCCGTGCCACTGATCGTTTGGCTGACGGTAACCTGGGGCTGGCGCGCGGCTTTTGTGGCGCCGGGATTGATCGGGCTGGTCTGGGTGGCCGTCTGGTGGAAGGTATACCGGAATCCCAGCCCGAGCCTGGCTGCGGCCATTCAAGGCATCTCTCCCAGCGCTCCCCGGGATGCCACTTCGGGGCGATTGCCGTCCATGCTTCAGCTACTCAAGGACCGGCGGGTGGTCGCGATTCTGGCTGCGCGGCTGATCACTGACCCAGTCTGGACCTTCTTTCTTTTCTGGACGCCGCAGTACCTGAAAAGCGAGAGGGGCTTCAGTCTGACCGATATCGGGCTGTATGCCTGGATCCCGTTCCTCTTCGGGGGGGCGGGGGGGATGCTTGGGGGAGCTACTTCCGATTTTCTCATCCGGCGAGGGTTCAGTGCGCCGCGCGCCCGCGCGCTGGTTCTCTACGCGACGGCGGTGATCGCCCCGGCCGGCGCGGCAATCGGTTTTGTGGGCTCGGCCGGGCTTTCGATCGCCCTGATCGCAATGATGGCGTTCGTCTGTTACGCATGGTTCATCAATACCGCCGCCCTGGCCTCGGATGTTTTCCCAGAAAACGTGATCGGCACGGTCCAGGGCTACATGGGGACGATCGGCTGCATCGGCGGCATGATCCTCACTTGGGTGGCGGGAACGGTATTGGACCGCTTCGACACCTATACTCCCATGTTCATCGTTGCCGCCTCCGGGCACCTGGCTGCGGCGATCATTCTGTGGACTTTCTTGAAGACGAAGGAAGAGTGAGGTTACTCGCCATGAGATTGAAAGACCAGGTCGTGATCGTGACAGGCGGCAGCCGCGGGATAGGCGCAGCGCTGGCCGAAGGGCTGGCCGCCGAGGGAGCCCGGGTGGTCGTCAACTACGTTCAGGCGGCTGACGCCGCTGCCGTGGTCGTCGAGCGCATCGCTGCTTCCGGCGGAGATGCATTCGCCATTCAGGCCGACGTGGCTGACCTTGAAGCTCAGTCCGGGCTCATCTCAGCCACCTTGGAGCGATTCGGTCGATTGGACGTGCTTGTGAATAACGCGGCGGTCGAGTTTCGCGAGCCGTTTCTTTCCACTCAGCCCGAGGTCTGGGACAGGACGCTCGAGGTCAATTTGAGGGCCCCCTACTTCCTCAGCCAGAAGGCCGCCGAAGTGATGCGATCTGCAGGCAAAGGGAAGATTATCAACCTCTCGAGCGTGCACGATAACGTCCCGCTGCGCGGCCGTTCGGCCTATGCCTGCGCCAAGGCCGGGCTGGCCATGATGACCAAGGCGCTGGCGTTGGAGTTGGCCGAGCACCACATCAACGTGAACGCCGTCTCGCCGGGGGCAATCCTGACGGACATGAACCGCCAACATCTTTCCGTTCCCGAGGTGAAGGCAAGACTGCTCGAGAGAATTCCCTGGAACCGTCTCGGCGAGGTCCAGGATGTTGTGGGAATGGTGGTATTTCTGGCGTCCGCCGAATCCGATTACGTCACGGGCGCCGTTTTTTATGTTGACGGAGGGCTGCTCCTCCGCCGCCTGTAGTCTTGAACTTCTTTCGATTCGGCGGATCGAAAACTCGAGGTATCACATGGAATCAGTATCCACACTTCCGGTTGTCGACATGGAACAGATCTGTATTCGCTATGGGAGGCTCTATGCAGGTTTGGTTTTTGATGTCCTGGAAGAGCTCGGTTATCCCAATCAGGTCCTCTCGCACGAAATCATGCCGCTGGCGCTCGACATGAAGGTGGCCGGGCCCGCCTTCACAGTCAAAGCCGCCACTGCCGCGGAGAAGGACGAGGACATTCGGTTTCGACGCCTGAAATCGCTCAAAGACATGACCTTTCCGTGCGTCGAGGTCCGAGACCGTGGCACACCGTTTCGAGTAGCCCTCTACGGAGAATTGACAGCGACCTCCGCCAAGGCTCACGGCGCGGTCGGCGCGATTGTCGATGGTGGGACTCGCGACAGCGGCATGATCATCGAAATGGGATTTCCGCTGTTTGCCCGGTACCGCACCCCGATCGAAGCGTATGGCCGCACCATGACCCTGGCTTGCCAGGTCCCGGTCATTCTTTCCGGCGAGTTGACCGAGACGGTCGTTGTAAACCCCGGGGATTTCGTCTTCGGCGACTTGGACGGAGTTCTGATCATCCCGAAACACCTCACATGTCAGGTTCTCCAGAAGTGTGAAGAGATCGCGGGGACGGAGAGCCTGGCCCGCGCCGATTTCGAAAAGAAAGACGATCCGGTCGAAGTCTTCAAACGCTACCGTCGTTTGTGAGTCTGTCGGGGCACGAACTTGAGGGCGTAGGCTTTCACTAAAAGTGAATAGGTATTCAAAAACATTCGATTGCGTTGATAAATGTCCGGGATTATACAGCAGTTAGGAGACGGGTCTGTTTCGGTCAATCGCCGGAAAACATTCCGGCGGGCTCCCAGGCTCCCGAACCCAACAGATCTCTTCTCCGGAGGGTCAAGCAGAAAGACAGAATGTCCGAAGACATCCGGGAGGATGAAGATGCAAGGTCGAAAGCTTTTGTCGATAGTTCTTTTTCTGCTCGTTGGGGCAGTGCCGCTGGCGGCGCAGACAACCGGTGGCCTGATCACCGGCACGGTTCAAGACCCTCAGGGTGGGGTTGTGCCTGGGGCGACGGCCACTCTAACGAACGTAGACCGGAACACGTCTGTCTCGACAATGAGCGATGACACCGGCGTGTTTGTTTTCCCGCAGGTTCTCCCCGCCCGTTACACACTGACGGTGGAGTTGACCGGTTTCAAGAAATACGAGCAGCGGGACCTGATACTAAACATTAACGACAGGCTTTCGGTCGGTCGTGTCACCCTGGAAGTCGGAGAAGTCCAACAGACCGTCGAAGTAAGGTCGGAGGGCCTGCGACTGCAAACGGAAAGCGCGGAACGATCCGGCACCATCGTGGGTGAGCAACTCGAGAACATTCAGGTCAACGGTCGCAGCCCCCTTGCCCTCCTGCGCGTGCTGCCCGGCATCGTGACGAACTACGATTCTTCCCGCGCCAACAACCGGCTGGAGAACATCTGGATCAACGGGGCGCGCATGAACTCGAACAATGCCACGATCAATGGCGTCAGCGTGACGGGGACGGGCGACAATACGAAACTGATGGCCACCGTCAGCCTCGACTCGCTCCAGGAGTTCAAGGTTCTCGTCAGCAATTACCAGGCGCAGTATGGCAAGTCCGCCGGCGGGACGGTCATGATGGTGACCAAGAGCGGAACCAGCAACTTCCACGGCAGCGCCTACACTTACTACCGCGACCGGGGCATGAATGCCAACTCCTGGATCAATAACCGGGACAACGTCCGCAAAAGTTCTTACCACTACAATTATTTCGGTTACACCGTGGGCGGTCCCGTTTTCATACCGGGGAAGTTCAACACCAATAAGGACAAGCTGTTCTTCTTCTGGAGTGAAGAGTACCAGCGCCAACTCATCCCGGAAGGGCTCAGGCGAATAACCATGCCCACCGAGCTCGAGCGTAAAGGCGACTTCTCGCAGAGCATTGACAAGAACAAGGCTGCGTTTCCGTACATCCGGGACCCGCTCGCAACCTCCCGCAATTGCAAGGCATCGGACACATCCGGCTGCTTCTCGGACGGAGGAGTTCTCGGCAAGATCCCGGCCAACCGGCTCTATGCCCCGGGGATTGCGCTCCTCAATATTTTCCCGATGCCCACGATCACGGGTCAGTCGGGATACAACTACATGTCGTCGGTTTCCAGCCGGAACCCCCGGCACGAGCGGCTGATCCGCCTGGATTCGAACCTCAGCCAGAGCTGGCGGGTCTTCGGCAGCTACACTCAGCTCGTGCAGGATATCGAGACCTCGGCCTACGGCAGCGCCGGGTACTCGCTGACGCCCAACTACCCCTTGTCGGGAGGCGTTCAGTACAACCACCCCGGGTATGCCCTCTCGCTGAACCTCCTCACCACGGTCAACCCGACGTCCACCAATGAATTCACGTTCGGCGTTTCGCACCATGACGTCGCGACTGGCCCCATGAAGGAGAGCGATTTGACCAGGGCCGGGACAGGAGTCAGCCTGCCCACGTTCTATGAGCCGTACGCCGATTGGATCCCGGAGTTCGGATTTGGCGGAACCCGGCTCAGCAACACGCCCGACATGAGGACTGGCGGGGGTTCGTTTGCGCCATTCAGTTCCTATCAGACCACCGTTGAATTCGCCGACAACTATAGCAAGCTGTGGAACGAACACTTCATCAAGGCCGGGGTCTACCTGCAGCGCAATGCCAAGGATCAGAACGCCTTCGTGCAGTCCGGCGGCCAGTATGAGTTCGGCGATTCGTCAAGCAATCCGTTGGACACCGGTCTAGGCTTTGCGAATGCCGCAGCCGGTGTGTACACCTCGTTCACCCAGGCGTCTGACTACTTGATGGGACAGTATCGTTACAACAACCTCGAGATGTATCTGCAGGATACGTGGAAGGTGACGCCGAGGCTGACACTCGACGTGGGGCTGCGCGCATATTGGATTCAGCCGCAGTACGACAAAGCCTTGCAGACGTCGACGTTCTTCCCGAGCGAGTATGATCCCAGCAATGCCGCCAGGCTATACTGGCCCTGCATGGTCAGCGGATCGAAGAAGGCGTGTGACTACGCTGGTCTCCTGCCGGGCCAGACGCCCGCGGCCGGCGCAGTACCGACCGAGGTCCGCTCGTCTCTCGATATCGGAAAGATCGTGCCGGGCTCGGGCGACACTGCCAACGGCATCCGGGCAGCAGGCCAGGGAGTCAACAAGTACCTGATGGAGACCCCGGGCCTTCTCTGGGCGCCCCGGGTCGGCTTCGCGCTCGACCTGACCGGAAACGGGAACCTGGTTTTCCGGGCCGGCGCCGGTGCTTTCTACGACCGGTACCAGGGCAACGAGATCTTCAACACGATCACTAACCCGCCTGCCGTCTACACGCCGACATCGCTCAACGGTCTAGTCAAGGACCTCAGCCTGACCGGTGCCCTGATCGGCCCAAGCAATCTCACGGTCATGAGTTACGCCGGAGAGATCCCGACCATGTACAACTACAGCGCGGGCTTGCAGACCAAGCTGCCCTGGGCCATGGTTCTGGACGTCTCCTACGTCGGATCCCTGGGACGCCAGTTGCTGTACAACCGCAATATCAACGCAGCGCCTTATGGGACGGCCTTCAAGGCGGAGAACCAGGATCCGACCAAGCACGGCGGGACTGTGCCGGCCGGCCCCTACGATGGTTCCAAGGGATATGACTCTGACTTCGTTCGTCAGTATCGTGGTCACAGCAACATCACGCTTCAGGACTTCGGGGCGACTTCGAATTACAACTCGTTGCAGATCAAGTTGGACCGCCGCTTTGCGAAAGGCCTGTTCCTCGGGACCGCCTACACGTGGGGCAAATGCTTGACTGTCGCCAGCAGCGATGGCGACGGCGGCCGGATCGACGATCTCACTCGGCTGGCGAACTACGGACCGTGCAGTTACGACGTTCGTCAGAACTTCACCTTCAACTACATTTACGAGATTCCGGGTGTCACAGGGCACGGCGGCCTCGACAATGTGGTCACGCGGGCCATTCTGAACGATTGGCAGGTATCGGGTATCACTGTCTTCCGAACCGGCCAACCCATGACACCCGGCTTCAGCATCTCGGGTGTGAGCGGCGTCATGCTTACCGGATCAGGCGCTGTAGGGCCTCGTGTGAAGCTGATTGGCGACCCGACCGCGGGTACGTCGGACGACCCGTACAATCGCCTTAACGCCGCGGCTTTTGCTCCACCGACCCGTCCGAGTCTCGGCCTGGAGTCGCCTGTTAACTTCGTGACGGGCCCCGGGTGGAACAACTGGGATATGTCGCTGCAGAGGGATGTCAATTTGACCGAGAAGGCCCGTCTGGAATTCCGTGTGGACGCATTCAACGTTTTCAACCACACCCAGTTCAGCGGCTATAACGCGACCGTTAATTTCAAGAGCCTGACGGATCCCACCGTGGTGAACCTGCCCTACAATTCGTCCGGCGCGCTCGTCAACAAGACGGGATTCGGAACCGTTTCGGGAGTCCGGAGCCCGCGAGTCCTTCAACTCATGGCTCGGCTCGTGTTCTAGCCGGTACTGAACCACGTTAATCCTGTTAATCCTGTCAAAGTATCAGACAGGATTAACAGGATCGACAAGATTCCCCGCCCAAGGACGCTTATGAAAAACCGCCGAGGATTCTCCATTGCCGTCCTGTTTGCCTGCTTGACTACCCTAGCCGCCCAACCCGCAACCCCCGAGGTCTATTTCACGCCTTTCTCCCACCTCGATTTCTTCTGGGGAGGGACACGCGAGGAGTGTCTCGCGAGGGGTAACGGCATCATTGCCCAGGCAATCCGGCTGGCCAAGAAGTCACCCGAGTTCCGTTTCCTTCTGGAAGACAACGTCTTCGTGGCCAACTACGTGGAGTCGCACAGGGGCTCGCCCGAGCTTGACGAATTGCTGCGCCTTGTCAAGGAGGGCCGGATTGAAATCGCGCCCAAATGGGTGGGCATCTTTCAAGGCCTGCCCGACGGCGAAGTCCACGCCCGCAACATGGCGCTCGGCAAGCGTTACGCACGGGAAGTTTTCGGCGTCGATCCACTGGTCGCACACCTGGGCGATCTTCCGGACTACACGCCGCAGTTCCCGCAGATCCTTGCCCAGACGAAGGTTCCATTCATGGTCATGACCCGAATGGGACCGACAGATAAATCGCTTTTCCGCTGGAAAGCGCCGGATGGGTCTGAGGCCCTGGTTTGGAACACGCTCAAGGGCTATGGATGGGGCACCTTCCTCACCTCAAAGAGAACTCCCGATGCGGACAAGCTGGAACGCATGCGAAAGGACTTGGTGGATGTGCGGGCCACCACGAATGGTCCGATCCTAATGAACTGGGGCACCGACCTGTGGTCGCCGCCCGACGATCTTGTGGAAGCCGTAGGAAGGGCCAACCAGTCGGGCGTCGGAAAGTTCATCCTGTCTACTCCCACGGAGTTCTTCAAGCGGGTTGAGGGGAGCGGCGCCATCCCGGAGACTTCCGGCGAGATCAATACGTCCTGGCCCAACATCGTCTCCTCACTGCCCCACCTGTGGCCGCATATCATACCGGCGACGAATACGCTGTTGACGGCAGAAAAATTCGCCGCGATCAATCATGCCCTCAAATTCGCCGATTACCCGCAGGCCCAATTGGACTTCTTATGGAAGAAGCTAATCGAGTCGATGGACCACAATCACGACGGGCAGGGAGGAATGACCGGGGACGACCGCAAGCGCGGCTACATGGACCTGGCTAGGCTTCACGGGGATGAGATTCTCCGTGACATGCTGCGCAACATCTCCGAACGTGTTCAAATCCCGGTCGCGAAGAGTTTTCCGATCGTCGTCTTCAACCCGCTCGGCTGGACCCGCACGGACGTCGTTCAGGCTCACCTGACGCTTTACGGCGATGTTTCGCCCGCGGACATCGCCGACTATAAGAAGGGCCTGCGCCTGGTCGACGAATCGGGGATCTCCGTTCCCTTCTACGTCCAGGAGTACAGCGAGAACATCTCGCGTGCGTTGAAACTGATCTTCGTCGCGACGGGCGTACCGTCCCTCGGCTACAAGACCTACTACCTGGTCGCCAGCGAGCAACCGGAAGCGTTGACGGCTGCGGCCTCTCTAAAGTTGGATTCGGACAAGGACCGTGCCGAATCTCGCCGGGCTTTCGGATCGGACGTCGTTGAAAACGAGCTCGTCCGAGTCACCGTTGACCGAGCGACCGGCCGGGTCTCTATGTTTGACAAAGCGCTGAATCGTGACGTTTGCAGCGACATGGAAATCGTCGCCGTGGAGGAGCGAGGCGGCAACTATATCGGCATCGAACCGCTCAGCGGCCGCACGATCCCGAACAGCGTGAATTCGGTGGAGTTGGAAGAAAACAACCCGATTCGGACGGTCGTGAAGATTGAGGGACAGATCGCCGATATTCCAATCGTACAGCGTGTTACCGTTTACCGTGGCCTGAATCGCGTCGACATCGAGAACACCATCGAGTGGCGCGGCCCCCGTCTTGTCCGCTTGCAGCAGCTGTTTCCTCTTCAAGATCAAAACGCGGCTATTCATTACGGTGTCCCTTTTGGCGCCAACGCGTTTGACAACATCATGCCGAAAAGCGGACCGCGGGCCGGCGACGAGATCAAGCCGGATTCATGGAGGCAGGTTCGCCACATCCACGATTGGGTCCATGCCGGGACGGCCGAGTGGGGAATCACGATAGCGGCCAGCCAGCAATTGATGAAGATAGAGAATGGGCTGATCCGAGCGGAAATGCTTCGTGGGCCGCGTTACACTTCGGTCAAGGTCGTGCGTGGGCAGGAAGTAACCTCCATGCAGTACCCGCCAGCAGGGAGATACATCCTCCGGTACTCACTGTCGGCGGCCACAAGCGACTGGAAAGCCGCCAAGGCCTATCGAACCGGGATGGAGTTTAACAACTCGTTGATTCCTGTAAGCGTCGTCGACCGCTTATCCGCGAAGTCCCTGCCGCCCACGAACGCTTTTGCATCTGTAGCTGCCGAAAACCTGGTCATCAGCGCCGTCAAGAAGGCCGACAACGACAGCTCACTCGTGTTACGTTTCTACGAAATGGAAGGGGCCGTGGCGCAAACCGCGGTGGAATTCCTGGGTCAAAAGCGAACATTCCGAGAGCTGAATCTGCTCGAGGAAGAGGCGAGCCCAGCCATCCTGGACCACCTCAAGGCGGCGCCCTTCGTGATCAAGACGATCAAGTTGGAGACGGGCAAGTGACAGGGCCCGAGGAGGAGCGATGCAGATAGCCGAGATGTTCTGGCCGGGACAGGACAAGCAGGTCCGGCTGGCGCGACAGATCGGCATAACTCACTCGATCGCCTGCGTTCGGCCGTCCTTGGCGAGTGTCCCGAGGCAGAGATATGCGGAGACACTGGCGGACATCAAGAAATACTTCGAGTCGGCGGGTCTAACGGTGGCGGGCGTGGAGAGTCATCCCGTAAATGCCGAGAAGATCAAGCTCGGCCTGCCGGGACGGGACGAGGAGATCGAGAACTACCGGGCGGCGGTCGAGGCGTTGGGCAGGTTGGACATCCGCCTGGTATGCTACAACTTCATGGCTGGCCTCGGCTGGTATCGCACCAACACCAGCATCCCGGAGCGGGGAGGGGCATTGACAAGTGAGTTCGACCGCCGCGCCGCAGACGAGCAGGGGTTGACCGAGTGGGGTGAGGTCAGCGAAGAGACAATCTGGTCGAACATCCAGTACTTCCTCGAAGCGATCATCCCTGTTGCTGAAAGAGCCGGCGTCCGGATGGCATTGCACCCCGATGACCCGCCGATCTCGCCGTTGCGCGGTATTGGACGCATCCTGACGAGTGCAGCCAATCTCCGGCGCGTTCTCAGCCTGGTCCCCAGCCCGGCCAGCGGCATCACATTCTGCCAGGCAAGCTTTAAGGCAATGGGAGAGGATATCGAAGCCCTGGCGAGAGAATGGTGCGGTCAAAAGAAGCTCTTCTTCGTTCACTTCCGGGACATCGAGGGGAACCGCGAGCACTTCCGCGAATCCTTTCATGACAATGGCCCGACGGACATGCCCGGGATGCTCCGAACCTATAACGAGTGTGGGTTCACCGGTCCGATCCGTCCCGATCATGCCCCGACCATGGCGGGCGAAACCAACGACAATCCCGGGTATGCGATGACAGGGAAAGTTCTGGCCGTCGGCTACATGAAAGGGATCATGGACTCGCTCGGTATTCCGCACGATTGAACGACACCCCGACGCACCACCGGTGTAATCCTATGAAAAGAAATACAAGCCGCCACAGATCCGATGAAGCATCCACAGGGCCCCACCGCCTGTCGAGTCTCAGGTTGTTGTCCGTCCTCCTGGCGGCGCTCTTCGCCTGTTTCGCCCCGGCTGCCGCTGCGTCGGACAAAACCCCGTTCTGCAATGCGGTCCAGAACAAGGTCGGTTTCATCCGGTATCCGTTAGGGATGATTGGGGCCTGGTCGAATGTCGCAGGTGAGGCGGCGGACGTCATGACCCGAGTCCCACGGGTCTACCCTTGCTTGGAGGAGGTCGTCGCCAGGGGCGAGAAGGATGACTGGCGCTCCGAGGTGACCGGTGATCCGTCGAGGCTCATTGTCAAATACCGGGCTGACAAGCCAAGCGGGGCCAGCGCCATGGCGATTACGGTCTCCCCGCACGTGTCGGTGTTTCAAGTGAGCTTTCCGACCCAGGCGCAGAAGAAGTACCTCGTCTTCGATTTTACGAAAACCAGGGTGGATGACTGGGCGAAGCTTTACAAGTGGACCCAGAGGACAGTGACGCGCGTGGACGACCGGACGTTCCACGCAACAGTCAGCGAGCCGGGAAAGAAGGGGGCTTTCTACGTCATCCGTTTCACTTCCCCTTCGATCACCACGGGAACCCTCGATTCGACTGGCAGAGTAGCCGAAAGACTGACGCGGGTGGCGGGAGATGCGCCCTTGATGTACGCGCAGTTCGATGCGTCTACGGTCACGGTAGCCATCGCCGAATCCTTCACGAGTTTGGAGAAAGCCGAGGAGTCTCTTGCTGCCGAGTATTCGGACTTCGACTCGATGCAGAAACGTTGCCATGCGGCTTGGAACGAGGTGCTCAACCGTGTGGAAGTGGAAGGCTCCGACTCAGCCAAACGCATGGCGTACACCGCGCTTTACACGATGTACGCTAACGTCGTCGACGGAGGCGAGGGATATTACGCCGGTTCCTATCCGAGAGCCCGATCCGTGGCGTCGAGTGCTTATTGGCAATTCATCGGCGGATACCACAGTTGCTGCTGGGACAACATCCGAGCCACCTACCCGTTCCTGATCCTCAGCTACCCGGAGGTGATGACTGACGTGGTCAATACCTACCTGGCCCGCTACCAGCTTGACGGCTGCATGGACGGCGACATCTGCCTGTTCGCGGGACCCTCCGGTCACAACAACATCCGCTTCACGCCGGCTCTGATGGCACACGCTTACTACGGCAGCCTCCCAGTGGACTATTCCAAGATCTACGCAGCCTTGAAGGACAACTACACGAACGAGAAGTTCACGGCTGTGAGTTTGCGGACGAACCGCCATTTGGTGCAGCCTGAGTCCGGCGGCTTCGCGTGTTCGCGATCGCTCGAATTCCACACCGGATTCCATGCCATGGCGTTGCTCGCGAAAGCGAACCAGGACGACTCGGCGGTGGCGGAGTACCTGCGCCTGAGCAACGGCTACACGAAACTCTGGGACAGTTCGAGCAAGGCGTTTCGCGTGAAGGACGGGGAGGGGAACTGGGGCCCCATCGAAAATTCGAAGATGACCTGGAACCCCAATCCGCAGGGCCTCTTCGAGGGGACAACCAAAGACTGGGCCTTCTTCGTACCTCATGACCCGTACGGTCTGCTCAACCTGCCGGGACAGGATCGTTTCGTGGAGCGGGTCAGCGAATACTGTCTGAACAACGCGTGGTTCAACGACTACCAGTACGTGTATCCTTACCTGCTTTATTACGCAGGCGCGGCGAATGAAGCGCAGAAGATCATTCGAGATACGTGGGTTCCTTTGTTTAACCAGGGGATCATGTATGAAGGAGTGAAACCCAAACCGCCCCATGGGGGGTGGCAGACCCACTACGCGGGTGTTTCCGGTTGGCTGATGTGCTCGATGCTTGGACTCTACCCGTCATCGGCGCCTGCAGGCCAGTACCTCATCTCATCGCCTTCGATCACTAAGGCCGTCATCCGAAACGGGAAAAGGGCAATCACGGTAGAGGCCGGGAACAACCACGGTGATAACATCTACGTCCGATCGATTAAGGTCGATGGCAAACCGTACCCTGCGTACATGATCCCGTCGAAACGCCTTGCCGGGGGCACGAAGATCGAGCTGGATATGGGAAGCGATCCGAAGGCAGGCCTGGGCCCGCTTTACATCAGTTCGTCGGATGGCTTCATTGAAAGCGCGGAATTAGCCTCCGGGTCGCGTTTGAAGTGCGTGATCGAAGCTCCGGTCGGTGTGGCCACAACGAAGTTGCACAGCGACAAGAAGCCGCGAAAAGTCGAGGTCAATGGCCGCGAGGACAAATCCTGGAATTACGACGAGGCAAGACTAGCGGTCTCCATCCAGACGACAGGCACGGCGAGGATTGAAGTCTGGGGCAGGTAGTGCAGTCTTGAGGGATATCATGAAGACTCCTGTCGGCTTCACTCCAAGCCTCGGACCGCGTCCAGGACGCTGCTATCCAGTCAATCGCCCGACGTATGAAAGGCGAGGGCTTCTCGCAGGTGAACCCCGTCTCGTGGCGGCGAAAACAGTGGATCGAGACCCGCCGCGATTGGCTTTCAGCCTTTGTGCACGAACACAAGCTCCGGCTGAAGATCTGCGTTCGCAGTGGCCGAGACGCCTGAGCGTTACGTGGAAGGGAATTACCGGACGGCAGTGGGCGGCCGCGGTTCGATCTGATTTGTCATTAGTAGGTTGGGGGTTCGATTCCCTTCGCCAGCTTAAGCTAACTGTAGGCTTGTCATTCGCTTATCCGGCTACAGGTGCTCGCCCTTTTGGGACTCGGCCTTGCTCGACAGGAACTTCCCGACTCGTTCCCGAGTGATCGCGACTGCCGGCGGGTTCTTGATTGGCACAAATGGCCCTAAGCGCGGCGCGCGTGATGTGTTGCGTTCCTAGACCGTAGGCCTCCAGGAGGGGACTATACGGCCCGCTTTCGGTGAAGCAGTCGGCGATTCCGACGCGTTCCACGACCACAGGGCGTCGAGAGGATAGCACTTCGGAAACCGCGCCTCCGAGCCCCCCGATTACGCTGTGTTCCTCCGCGGTTACGATCGCTTGATGCTTGGAAGCGAGCGCGACGAGCAGCTCTTCGTCCAGAGGCTTCACGGTGTGGAATTCCACCACGGTTGCGTTCAGCCCGTGTTTGTGCTGCAAGATTTCTGCCGCCTCAAGGCAACGGCTGACCATCAGGCCTGCGCCGATCAGCGCGACATCCCGACCCTCACGCAGGACAATTCCTTTGCCGATTTTCGGGACATAGTTGCTGTCCTTGAACAGAACAGGGACCCCATTTCGGTTTAATCGGAAGAAGACCGGCCCGGGCCAGGCGGCCGCTTGCGGGAGGAGCGCCGAGAGGCAAACCGGATCGCTCGGAATAACCACCGTCATATTGGGAAGGCTGCGCATTGCTGCGATGTCGGTAATGGAATGGTGCGTCGGGCCGTCGAAGGAATCCGACAGCCCCGCATAGGCGCCCATCAACTTGACGTTGGCGCCGCCGTAACACAGGTGCGTACGCACCATCTCGAGCGCCCGCGTCGCAAAGAGAAACGCAAAGGTGTTGGCGAAAGGAATCTTGCCGGTGTACGCAAGACCTGCCGCTATATCGACTAGCGCCTGCTCGGCTATCCCCACATTGTAGAACCTGTCGGGAAACTCGTCGGCGAACATCGAGCTGTGATCGGAATTGGACACATCGGCGCTTAGAACGACGACATCCGGATTGTCGCGGCCGAGCTGCACAAGGGCGCGCCCGTAGGCGAGGCGCATCGACTCTAGTTCAGCCATTTCAACTCCTCTTCCAGTTCGGCCAACGCCTGAAGGTACTGTCCCTCGTCCGGTGACTGTCCGTGCCATCGGTGGTCGTATTCCATGAAACTGACGCCTTTCCCTTTCGTGGATCGGGCAATAATCACGCTCGGTCGGGCGTTGACCTCATCGGCGCGGTCCAGCGCGTCGAGGATCTCCCGCACGTTGTGTCCATGAACTTCCTGCACATGCCATCCGAACGCCTCCCATTTCGCGACCAACGGCTCAGTGGGCATGACATCAGCGGTTGCCCCGGTTTGCTGGATGCCGTTACAGTCCAGGATCGCTGTGAGGTTACCCAGCCGGTATTTGGCCGCTGCCATAGCGCCCTCCCAGACCACCCCGGCATTGATCTCCCCATCACCGAGAACCACGTACACCCGGGCCAACGGGGCCTGCGCCGAAGGAGCTGTAAGGGCCGACGGCTTGGCCTGCGGCTGCACGCCCAGGGCGATTCCGACGCCCACCGCAACGCCGTGGCCCAGGGGCCCCGCAGGCATCTCAATCCCCGACAGTTTCATCCGGTCCGGGTGTCCCTGTAGACGGCTGCCCAGCTGGCGAAAGCTGGCCAGCTCTTCGACGGGGAAGAAGCCGCGGCGGGCCATGGCCGAGTAAAGAGCCGCGCAGGCGTGACCCTTTGAGAAAAGCAGTCGGTCGCGCTCGGGCCAACCGGCTTCTTCCGGGCGCACCCTGAGGTGGTGGAAGTATAGGCAGGCCAGGATTTCGGCCACGGACAAGGCGCCACCCAAGTGACCGGTCTGGGCTCTGTATACCATGTTGAGGACATCGATGCGGATTTCTTGAGCCGTCCGGGCGATATCTCTCACAAGCGCGTCATCGTGCAAATGCATATTTGATTTTGCTCCTGCCATTGAATCAGGAGGAGAAGCTTCTGACTCGTGCCGGGTCGCCTTCTTTGGCTGCCCAAAGAACGGATCCCATGAATTCCTCGACGTCGTCGGTTCGCATCGGTATGGGCATGTTCTCGAGCTTCATTCGGAGTTGGGGATTTTTGGCGGCCGCGAGGGCTCTTTGGATGTGCCCATCAGTGAAACCCGGCACTTCAGCCAGCGAAGTCGGGAACGCCATGCTTCGAGCAAAATCGAGCATGGCCGACGCCACCGCCAGGCCGAGCTCGCGTCCGCCCAGGCGTTCGAAATCAGCGCTCGAAAAGCCCTCGCGCCTGTACAGCTCGCCCACAGCGCGAAGGGGGCGCTCCAAGACTCCGGCAAAGAGCACCGTGTAATAGGGATTCATAAGACCGCAAGCCCGCCCGTGGCTAAGGACATCGACCAGGGAAAAGCTGGTGAGATGCGCGCCGTTAGTTCCGCCGATCATGATCGCGTAGCCTCCCAGGTCCGTGGCGAGTCCCAACGCCTGGCGCGCCTCGGCCGCCGCCGGGGCGGCTTTTAACACTGGAAGGTGACGGAGCACGAGCCCAATACCTGTCTGTGCGATGTCCTCGGCTCTTTCATAGAGGGACTTCCCGACGGCGCTGTATAACACCTCGAGGCAATGCGAAATGCCGTCCATGGCGCCATCAGCGGTCAACGACCAGGGGCAGCCAAGCGTCACGTCATAGTCGAAAACCGGAAGAGCAGGGACGATCGCCTCGTCGACGATCAGTTTCTTCTGGCTTGTCTTCACATCGGTGATGTTCGAGTATTTTGTCAGGTGGGCCGCCGAGCTCGCCGCCGTTTGGATTGCGACATGAGGACTCAGGCGCACGCCCGCCTGCGTCAGACGCTCGGTCACAACGCCGACTCCGAAATAGTCTTCGATGCTGCCGCCCAAAGTGCGCAGAACCTCGGCCGCCTTTACTGCGTCGATCGTGCTTCCCCCTCCGAAGCTTACGATAACGTCCGGTCGATGTTCGCGGAGGGCTCGGGTGATCCTCTCCAGATCCTCTCGAGGCGCGTTCGGCGCGGCGCCATCAGTCTCGGCGACAACCGCGACGCCCGCAGCCGACAGTGATCGGCGAATGACCTCCAGGAACAGCTGCGCCCCCGGGAAGTGATCGCTAACGAGGACGGCGCGTGAACCGCAGGATGCGGCGGCGGCGCCGACCCGATGGAGCACTCCCTGCCCATGGATGTATCGCTCGCCTTTAAACTCATGCAACAGTTTCCGGGCCTTTTCAAGCGCGCTCGTTTCTCCCTGCTTGGTCATATGTATTACCAAAACGCTATGGGAAACCGAAGCGGGTGTCAAGCCCTAATTCGGGTTTTTGGTATGATGTCAGACCGAGAAAAGTCCAACAACTGGTGAAGTTTGACGCCGACAAGATGATACGCATCGAAGAGCCCTGATCTCTAAGGGACAAAGTTGTTGGCGCGTCCTCCCGTAATTTGGTATTATGTCAGACCGAGGAACCGGAATGAGCCAGCCCGAACCAACCTTGCTTCTGGAGATGTATCGCCGCATGGTTCGGATCCGCCAATTCGAGCTGGCGGCCATTGACCTGTTCAAACGAGGTCAGGTCAAAAGCACGGTCCATCCGTACATCGGGCAGGAAGCCTCGGGAGTAGGAGTCTGCATGGCCCTGCGCCAGGACGACCTCGTCGCCGGCACCCATCGCAGCCACGGACACAACATCGCCAAAGGCGCGGACACCGGCCGGATGATGGCGGAAATTCTCGGCAAGGACACAGGGTACTGCCGGGGGCGCGGCGGGTCGATGCACATTGCGGCCTTCGAGACCGGCAGCCTGGGCGCTTTGGCAGTGGTCGGCTCGGGTATCCCGATCGCGGTCGGCGCCGCGCTCGGGTTCAAGATGCGCGGTGAAGACCGGGTCTCGGCCTCGTTTACAGGAGACGGCGGCTGCAATACCGGAAACTTTCACGAAGGCCTCAACCTGGCGGCCGTCTGGGACCTACCCTTTTTGCTCGTCCTCGAGAACAACCACTATGCAATCTCGACACGGATCGAACGCGTCACCCGAGTAAAAGACCTGGCGGAGCGGGCTTGCGCGTACGGGATTCCGGGAGTTCGAGTCGACGGCTTCGACCCCTTGACCGTCTATTGCGCCGCCAGCGAGGCGGTCGAACGCGCGCGCCTGGGAAAAGGTCCGACTCTGCTCGTTACCGAGAGCTACCGCTTGGAAGGCCATTACGCCGGCGAGCCGCAAGTCTACCGGACGAGGGAAGAGGTTGCGGAGCAGCGGAGAAATGATCCGATCCCGAAGTTTCGGGCCAGGTTGGTTGAAGAATTCCAGCTGTCCAATGACCTGATCGGCGACATTGACAGCGAGGTGGCGCAGGAAATTCAGGAGGCGGTTCGCTTCGCCAAGGAGAGCCCCCCGCCTGATCCGGCCACGGCTCTTGAATTCATCTATGCCTGAAGAACAACCACGCACGACGACCGCAAGCCGGGACAGCGTCTCGTTAGGCGCCAGCACCTCCGCCATGCCGGCGGACCTTATTGTCCAGGTTCAGCCGGGCATTCCCGCGCGTCTCATGTCATGCCAGGAAGCCATTCGTGAAGCGCTCCGCCAGGAGATGTTACGGGATGAGTCGGTCTTTCTGATGGGTGAGGACATCGGCAAGCACGGCGGGGCTTTTGGGGTCACGCGGACTCTTTACGATCAATTCGGACCGGAGCGGGTGCGAGACACACCGATTTCCGAGAACACCATCATCGGCGCCGCAACGGGCGCAGCCCTCGTCGGGATGAGACCGGTAGCGGAGATTATGTTCGTCGATTTCTCCGGCCTGGCACTGGACCAGATCGCTAACCAGGCGGCTAAGCTCAGGCTGATGACCGGAGGACAGGCCAAGGTGCCCTGGGTGGTTCGCATGGCTCAAGGCGGAGGCGCCGGGAAGAGCATCGCCGCCCAACACTCACAGAGCCTCGAAGTCTGGTACGCCCACATTCCGGGCCTGAAGGTCGTGCTTCCCTCGACGCCCTATGACGCCATGGGGCTTTTGAAAGCCTCCATCCGGGATGACAATCCCGTGGTGTTTCTCGAGCACAAACTCCTCTATTCGTTCAAAGGATTGGTCCCCGAGGAGGAGTTCGTCCTGCCGTTGGGCAAGTGTGACGTTAAGCGCCCGGGTACGGATGTGACGATTATCGCGTCAGGCTACATGGTTTGGCTGGCGATGATGGCGGCTCGAATCGTAGAAGCTGAGGGAATCAGCGTCGAGGTCGTCGATGTGATGACGATCAGCCCGCTGGATGAAGAGACGATCGGAGAGTCCGCGCGAAAGACCGGTCGAGTAATTGTTGTTGCGGAACCATGCCGTTCCTACGGCCCGACCGGCGAGTGGGCGATGGTGGTCATCGAGCAGGCCTTCAAGTACCTGCGGGCCCCCATCATCCGCCTTGCCGGTAAGGACACTCCCGTGCCATTTGCCGAGAGCCTGGGGGCAGGTCTCTGGCCGGAGACGAGCGATGTGGTGGCGGCCGTCCGGAAAGTGATGGGTTAGAGGGTTAGAGGGTTAGACGGTTATCCGGTTAGGCGGTTGGACGGTTCAGGGGTCAGGGGGGCGGATGAGAATCGAGCGATTCGAGGATATCGAGGCGTGGCAACTGTCGAGAATCCTGGCAAGGAAAATCTACACTCTGACGAGAAAGGAGCAGAGTTTACTTGGCGTTGGACCTCGAGTATGTCTCGACGCCCGAGTGTCAGGACGCTTATGACGACGCGGCGCGCACCCGCGGCGCAATCGGTGGCTTCACAAAATATTCGTCGACATGTCAGCGTGGCAGAAGGAATGAACCGGCTAACCGGCCAACCGGCTAACCGGCTAACCGGCTAACCTGGAACGGTGTCTATCATGATCAAAATCGCAGCGATGGTGGGCGGGCCGGATCTGGAGATGCCCGCCTTGGCAGTATATTCCGGTGATTTGCGAACCTCGCTCAGGAAACTTTCCGCCTTGGGCTACGACGGCGTCGAGCTGATGGTCAGGCGGCCTGACCGCTTAGAGGGCGCCCTGATCCGACAGTTACTCGAGGAAAACGAACTCGAGTTGGCAGGGATCTGCACCGGGGCGCTCTGGGGCGAGGAAAAGCTGGGACTCGTCAACTCGGATCTTACGGTCAGTCAGGCAGCGATGTCCCGATTCAGAGAGCTGATCGATTTTGCATCCTCGTGGTTCGGTCCCGGAACGCCAATCAACATAGGAAGGGTCCGCGGTTTGGGCGATCCGGCGCAGCCTGAGGCGACGTTGCAGGTGGCGACCGCGGTCTTTCGGGAACTGGCCGACTACGCCTCCCCGAAGGGAGTGCGCCTCCTCCTCGAGCCAATCACGATTAACCAGGTCTCTTTCATCATCACGACACAAGACGGGATTGAGATGGTGAAGCGTGTTGGACGGTCCAACTTCGGCCTGATGCTCGACGTCTATCATATGAATATCGAGGATGTGAGCATCGCGGAGAGTTTTCGCGAGGCGCGCGAATATTGCTGGCACGTGCACGTGTGTGACAACAATCGCCGATGGCCGGGCTCGGCGCATTTGGACTTCGGAACCATTTTCAGTGTCCTTGATGAAATCGGGTATTCGGGCTTCGTCGGTACGGAAATACTGCCGTGGCCGACTCCCGATACGGCCGCGCGGTGCTCTGTCGTCTCGCTGAGAAGGTTCGTGCCCGGCCGGATGCCCGACCGTCAGACCCAGGCGGAACAATCACTATGACTGAGATTTTTATGCCGAAGATGTCTGACCATATGGAGGAAGGAAAGATCGTCCGCTGGCTCGTTTCCGAGGGGCAGCGCGTCGAGGCCGGGCAGGTTATTCTGGAGGTCGAAACGGACAAAGCGCTCGCCGAACTGGAATCTCCCGCTACTGGAGTCCTGCGAGATGTCCGAGCGGCCGAGGGAGAGTTCGTAACCGTTGGCCGGACAATTGCTTTTGTGGCCGAACTGTGAGGTCTTTGGGCTATGTTCAAAAACGTTGGAGCAAGCGACCGACTCGTTGACCGTATCGCCAATGAAATTCAGTCCGTGATCGCCGCTCGCCAACTGTCTCCCGGCGCCAAACTGCCACCAGAGCGTGAGCTCTGTGATCAGATGGGGGTCAGCCGGACGGCGCTGCGTGAGGCGGTCCGGATGCTGGTCTCCCGGGGCCTCTTGGAGATTCGGCCGGGAAGCGGAACGACGGTCAGGAAGATGACCAGCGATCAGATCAGTGAGCCGCTCGCGATGCTCATCCGAACCCACGACCAGGCGATTACGCCTGACCATATGCACGAAGTCCGAAGCATCCTGGAGGTAGGAATCGTTCGAATGGCGGCGGTGAATGCGACTGAAAGAGATATCGCCGACCTGAAGGCAATCATCGAACAGATGGAAAAGGGCGGACTTCGTTCGGCCGAGTTTGCCGAAAAGGATGCGGAGCTGCACAAGCGAATCGCCGAAGCCAGTCACAACGTGCTCCTCGGCGTACTGCTTGATTCCATCCGTGATGTGATGCAGGAAATTCGCAGCCGTGTCCGCCGGTACTCCGGTCTCGCTGAAATTGTCAACCCCGACCACAGGCGCATCGTCGAGCGAATTGCCGCTCGTGACCCCGAGGGCGCCGCCGAAGCGATGTATGATCACCTCGAGCATGCTAAAGCCGTCCAGAGGGAAGTTCTGACGGGGAAGGAAGCTGGCAAGCGGACAAGGGGTGACAAGGTGACGGGGTGACGTGAGGATGTGCTGTTCGTGTTCGTTCGTGGACTGGTTTTCATCCACGAACGACCACGAACAGAACATCCTCACGAGGTGGATTTTCCCTTCACTGCGGAGTGTAGGCCAGGACAATTCCGATGGCGCCTGATCTCCTGCTGATCCACACAATCCCGATACTTGTCGAGGTGTTTGACAAGCTATGCCGTCAGACCTTGTCCTCCTGTCGCTGGCTTCACGTTCTGGATGAGCCCTTGCTGGAACGTGTACGGGGGCGGGGACGATTGGCGCCAGAGGACGCCGAGCGTGTCTTGGAACATCTGAGGATGGCGGAAGAGCTCGGCGTGCGCTTGGCGCTTATAACATGTTCGACGATCAGCCCGGTTGTCGAATTGGTTCGGGCACAGACTACGGTGTCGCTGCTGGAAATTGATCGCCCGATGTTGAGAACGGCGGTGGAAATCGGCCCGCGGATCGGGGTATTTGCAACCAATCCGACGACCGTCGAACCGACACGACAATCGCTCATGAAGGAAGCGGATAACCAGGGCAAAGCCATCAGGATTATGACGTATTTCGTAGAAGGGGCCCTGGAGGCCCTGAGGGCCGGGGATTGGGCAACACATGATCAGGCTGTGGCGATGGCCGTCGCACAAGCCGTGCCGGAAGTTGACACAATAGTTTTGGCGCAGGCGACTATGGCGCGTTGCCGGCGGGCTATCCTGGCGAACGGCTGTCGTGTCCCGGTGCTTTCCAGCCCAGACCTGGCGATGCGGGAGGTGGCCGCGATCCTCGCGGGTTAGCCATAATCTCGTTGTTCGTTCAAGGTCCGCATTCCACGAACGAACACGAGCTCTTAACTCTTAACCTTGGCTCTTAACTCTGGACTCTGAACTCTGGACTCTGAACTCTGAACTCTGAACCTTGAACGTTTGAACCCTTGACCCCCGCCTTGCGCGGTATTACGTATGACCAGGCTGGTTAACCGTTATTAACTTGTCTCAGCCCGTTTGTCTTGTCATCTTGGCGCTCAGGTTGACAGTGTCGGTCGTCGGAGGTTCTAGAGTGGATCAGGAATCGCAGATCAGGAATAACTCAGCCGGAAAAGTCAAGTTCCTCGAGAAGCTCGGCTATGGGCTCGGAGATGGGGCCTCGTGCTTTTATTGGCAGACCTTTTCGGCTTATCTGCTTTTCTTTTACACCGACGTGTATGGCTTGCCGGCCGCGATTGTCGGGACGATGCTGGCCGTTACCCGGATCGGTGACGCAATCATCGACCCTCTCATGGGTATGGTCGCCGATCGGACCCGATCCCGTTGGGGGCATTTCCGGCCTTACCTGATCTGGATCAGTCTGCCGCTGGCGATCATGGGAGTGGCCACGTTCACCACTCCGGGATTCGGGCTGACCGGTAAGATCGTCTACGCTTATGTCACCTACTCGATTTTAATGCTCCTCTATACTGCCATCAATATTCCCTACGGCGCTTTGCTGGGCGTAGTGTCTGCAGATTCACTTGATCGGACCAGTCTGGCCTCATATAAGATGTGCTTTGCCTTCGGCGGCAGTCTGATCGTTCAGGCGGTCGCCCTCTACCTGGTTGAGTATTTTGGCGGTGGAAACGCTCAACTGGGGTGGCAGTTGACAATGGCTGCCTTTGGAGCAGTTGCGGTTCTGTTCTTCTTTGGGACCTTTTCACTCACCCGAGAGAGAATTCAGGCGCCCGTGCAGCAACGCACGACCTTCCGGCGGGATTTCGCCGACCTGCTCACGAATGTCCCCTGGCTCCTGCTTTGCGTCATAGGAATCGCGACCCTGGTTTACGCTTCCTTGCGGGTGGCGGCGACCGTCTACTATTTCAAGTACTACATCGGGTCCCAAGTCTTCACGGTCCTGGGTCACAGCTATGAGCTCGACACTAAGGGGTTCATGGCAGTGTTCACCGTACTCGGCTACGCGGGAAGCATCCTGGGAGTGATGAGCACCAGGTATTTTGTTAAGTATCTCGGCAAGAAGTACACGTACCTTTTCTCAATGGCGGCTATAACCGTCATCACCGCCAGCTATTTCCTCTATGCGCCCAAACAACTGACCTTGATCTTTGTCATGCAGTTCATCGGCCTCTTTCTGAATGGACCGAGCATGGCAGTCATCTGGGCAATGTACGGCGACATCGCTGACTACTCGGAATGGAAACACAGGCGGCGAGCGACCGGACTGGTTTTTTCGGCATCCTGCATGGCTCAGAAAATGGGGTGGGCGTTCGGAGGGGCGGTGGCTGGCTGGCTTCTGGCCTATTACGGGTTTGTGGCGGGAGAAGTGCAGAGTGTTTCGACTCAGACTGGAATCGTGACTCTGTTCAGCTTGATTCCGGCCATTCCGGCACTGCTGGCGACACTGCTGATCTTGTTCTATTCGCTCGATGAAAAACGAATGAAATCGATCCAGGCAGAGTTGACGGCTCGTCGGGCTGCGCAAGGCGAAGTACAGACGGCGGTCGGGGCTTGAGGTGGAAGAAAGGCCATCCACGAACTGACACGAATAGTCCGTTTTCTTCGGGTCGGTTCGTGGATGACAAGAATGGAGAAGGCAATGGCTGTGAAACTTGTGAATGCCCAATCAATTCCGAATCTGCCGTGGGAAGACCGGCCGTCCGGTAGCAGCGAGGTTGTCTGGCGTTACACCGGAAACCCCGTCATACCGCGCAACCCAATACCGCGGGCCAACAGCGCGATGAACAGCGCCGTTATCCCGCATGACGGGAAGTTTGTCGGCGTCTTCCGCATTGATGACACCCGCCGTTTCATGAACATCTTCTACGGCGAGAGCGACGACGCTTTGAACTGGAGAATCTGTCCCACCCCCATTGAATTCAAATGTGACGATCCCGAAGTCGGCCGGCTGGAGTTCCGGTACGATCCGCGCCTGACCTGGCTCGAAGATCGATACTACATCACCTGGTGCAACGGCTATCACGGGCCGACAATTGGGGTCGGTTACACCTACGATTTCAAGACATTCCACCAACTTGAAAACGCGTTCCTGCCGTTCAACCGGAACGGCGTGTTATTTCCCAGGAAGATCCGCGGTAAGTACACGATGCTGAGCCGGCCGAGTGACAACGGCCATACGCCCTTCGGCGAAATCTACTACAGCGAGAGCCCCGACATGACTCATTGGGGCTGCCACCGCTATGTCCTGGGCACGGGCAGTTGGTGCTACACGAAAGTCGGCGCCGGGCCGATCCCGATCGAGACCAGCGAAGGGTGGCTTCTGTTCTTCCACGGTGTGCTGACCTCCTGCAACGGGTTTGTCTACAGCATGGGCGCGGCTCTCTTGGACCTGGAACAGCCGTGGAGAGTCATCTGTCGGGCGGCGCCGTACCTAATGTCTCCCCAAACCCAGTATGAATGCGTCGGGGATACGCCCAATGTGGTCTTTCCCTGTGCCGCTCTGGCCGACGGAGACAGCGGGAGGATCGCAATCTATTACGGGGCGGCCGATACGGTGGTCGCATTGGCCTTCGCCCGCGTTGATGAAGTCATCGACTTCATCCGCGCTAACCAGGTTTGATCCACGAACAGACACGAAACAATCATGTTCGTGCCTGTTCGTGAATGACAACTTAGAACTCATTCGCGCTCCGTAAAACGATGAAAATCAAGAGGTGTGAAGAAAATCCAATCGTGCGGCCGGGGCTGTTCCCTTGGCGCAACATTTCTGTCTTCAACCCGGGCGCCATCGTGGAAGACGGGAAGTTCTATCTCTTCGAAAGGGCTGCTGGCTCCTTGCGCCCGTTTGTGACGAGCATCGGACTGCTGGTCAGCGATGACGGGGTGCATTTTGGGCACGCTGTCGATGAGCCGGTGTTCACGGCCGCGATGGCCGGCTATCCCGACGGAAGCGTCCAGGACGCCCGGGTGGTCAAGATCGACGGCCTTTACTACATGTGCTTTGCGCTCCAGCCGCATCCGATGGACTGCTGGCCGACCGGGCAGGGAGTGCCCGACTATTACACGCAGTCGTACCCAGGTTGGCAGGAGTGCGCATGGTCGATGATCACTCAATCGGGGATCGCGGTTTCCGAAGACCTGATTCACTTCAGGCACCTCGGCTTCGTAACTCCCCGGGAGATCGACGATCGCGACGTAGTGTTGTTTCCTGAGAAGATCGCCGGCAAATTCGCGCTGCTCCGCCGGCCGATCTGTCACCCGAATGTTTCGAGCGAGCAGGACCGCCCATCCATCTGGATATCCTATTCGCAGGACCTCCAATCTTGGACTCCGCCGCAAATCGTGGCCAGGCCCGCCTATGGATGGGAGGGAGGCAAGATCGGCGCGGCCGCGACCCCGATACGCACCGAATATGGCTGGCTTCTCCTGTACCACGGGGTCGACCAGGACTCGGTCTACCGGGTGGGGGCTATGCTCCTTGACCTGCTGGAGCCCGAGCGGGTCCTCGCCAGGACGCCGAACTTCATCATGGAGCCCGAGGAATACTATGAACAGTTCGGGCTTGTCATTCCGAACGTCATTTTCCCAACAGGCAATGTCGTCAAGGATGGTGTCTTGTGCGTGTACTACGGTTGCGCCGACACGGCCATTGGTCTGGCGACGGTTCCTTTGCGGGAGCTCCTCGAGCATCTTCTGGAGAACCCGGTCAGCGGCCCAGGGTCGCAAGACCCGACTTGTGTTGCCCGTGGGCTTTAGCGCTTATGACTTCACGCGAGCGGATGATCACCGCCTTCATGAACCGGCAGCCGGACATGGTCCCCGTCTCTCCGGACATGTCCAACATGATTCCGGCGCGGCTGACCGGCCAGCCGTTTTGGGACATCTATCTCTACAACGATCCGCCCCTCGAGCAGGCGTACATCGAGGCCGTCAAACACTTCGGCTTTGACGGCTGGTCCGACAAGGGGGCGCTGACGGTCATCCCTTGCAGGGATCCAGTCACCAGCAAGGACCGCGTACTGCAATGGACCGACGATCAGATCCTTGTGGAGCGGGTACATCGCACTCCGGGCGGAGACCTCGAGGAGGTCATTGCTTTTGCGATTGGTGATCCCCCGACCAAAGTCGGGAAGATGGTGAAGAACCTTTCAGAAGATTTGCCCAAGCTGGCGTACTTCTACCCTGCTGAGTTCCAGACCGATGACCGGCCGCTACACCAGCATATGGAAGCCATGGGCGAGCTTGGCGCCGTCGGGGGCGCTGTCGGACTGCCGGGGATGACTTCGTTCGTCGATCTGTTCGAGGGGGGACTGGAAAGCGCCATCTTCGCCTACTACGATCAGCCGGAAGAGTTCGCCGCTCTGGTGCGCCTGGTGCACGAGCACACAATCGCTTATGCGCAAGCGCTTCTGGCCGCAAAACCGGATTTCTTGCTCATCGGAGCGTCGGGACTCCTGACATTGCAGTCTCCGGCTATGGTTCGAGAATTGGCTTTGCCGACCATCCAGGCGCTCACCTCCATGGCGAAAGAAGCCGGGATCCCATCGCACCTCCACTCATGTGGAAAGGAGTCCTGGCTGGTGGAGCTGTGTGCGACCGAGACCGACTTGAACTCAATCGAGCCTCTGGAAGAGCCGCCTATGGGAGACTGCGACCTCGCGGAGATCAAGCGGACCTGGGGGCGCCGACTCGCGCTGAAAGGCAACCTTCACACGACCAGCGTGATGCTCCACGGGACGCCGGCCGAGGTCGAGGAGGCGGCCAAGAAAGCCATGGACTCTGCGGCGCCGGGTGGGGGGTTCGTCCTGTCCACCGGGGACCAGTGCGGCCGCGATACACCGGACGCCAATATCTTTCGACTGGTGGAGACAGCGCGGAAGTATGGCCGGTATTGAATTCTATCCACGAACCAACACCAACGGTTTCGTACAGATTCGTGTTGGTTCGCGGATAGAATTCACCGCACGGCGACCACACTGGTCTCGATTGGCAGGTTGTCTTTAATGCGTACCCTGACGAGGATCTCGTAGGCAGAGGGAACTTTCATGTCTTTGGACTTCATCCTCAGCGTTTCGCAAACCGGTTGCATCCTGTCCGGGTTGCAGAAAAACTCCCCAAGTCCAAGAGTCCCGTAGCTAGACGCGGCGGCAAGAAGGAGCACTCGATTGCCGTTGGGCAGGGGCTGCATAAAGATGATTCCGTAATCGGTGAACCCTCTCTGAACGGAACCGCCCTCGAGCTCGCACTGGTAGGTCTCCTCTTCACCGGACCTCGGCTGGGTATTGTGCCAGCACGCCGAGACAAACCGGAAGTTCGGCTGCGCCAGGTTGGCCTCGGTCCAAGCGTTCATGACGGGCAATCCGAGGATAATCAGATTGTCCCTTGACGCCTTGTCCCACGTCAGGAAGCGCGCCTGGGTGATGTGAACCGGGCGGTCGAGAATCTGAAGCAGACGCCCCAGGTGAAACGCGCACACCGCTTCACCCATTCCGGTGTACTCGTCATCGGTAGAGTGCAGGAAATGATACAGCGGTTTGCTCGTGGCGAAGGGAAGCGCGACGTCGTTTGTGTTTGCGGGCAGGTGCTTGGCCAGCTGCGGAGTGATCGAGACCGAAGGACGTCCCAGGTACGCCGGCGCGGACGGCGTGCTGCAGGCGAAGCTGAACATGACCTTTGGGTTGCTCAGGTTGATCAGAGTCAACTGCGGGTCGCGCTCGTTCAGCTCACCGAGGAGATCGGCGTAGAAGGCATAAAGCTCTCGGGCCTTTTCGATTCCGCGCATTGGGGGAGCTTCTGGCTTCGGATGGGCGGGCTCAAGCACGTTCGCCCCGGCGGCTTGGCTGGCTGGAGCGGGATTCTTGTCAGGGGCGCCTGTCGGAACGCCTTCTGGAGGGGCCTCCTTGACCCGGGTGAATTCCGGAATGTAGTGTCTTTTCGGCAGGGCAATCCGGATGCGGCTCGCCTGTCCTTCCCCGGCATAGTATTCTCTCAGGCGCCGCCGCAATTCGTGCGCGCGGACTCGAACAATGGAGTCCTCGGAGGGTGAGAACCCGGCCTTCCGGCCAAAAACTTCCAGACCCAACAGATATTCGTTTAGCTCGCTGGCGGTCCCTTCGACCTGTTTGGCACAGATGTAATCGAGGAAACGAGAGAGCTTGTCCGAGTTCCGGAAGTGTTCGCTCTTCAGGATACTGTCGACTTCCTGTCTGATTTCGGAGATGGAAATCTCGTCGCTCATGGTCGGTACCGCTCAGCCGACCCAAATCCTACCATGCAGGCGGGTCTTCTTGACACAATTACGTGGTCTGGAGGTCAAGTCAGACGCGTCCACAAACTTGCACGAATCGCTTTCGTGTGAGACTCGTGGATTTTTTGCCTATTTGTTCTCGACCGCCTCCAACAGCAGGAGCGCGTCTTCCCAGTGTCCGGGCGTCGTGAACAGTTCGACCCGGTTGTCGGGGAAGGGTTTCCCGGTCAGGTTCCCGGTCGGGAAACCGCCGGCGTCCTTCCGTGTCCCGTCCGCCGGATTGATCCAAGTTGCTTTAACCTGTTTGGATGCGATCTTGTGCACCTGAATGAAGGCGTGGCATTGCGAGGACAGATAGATGAGAGCCATGTCATTCTTGGCCGAGCGCATCGCGGCGTTCAGCGCCCGCTCGCTGCCGACTCCCGACGCGAACAGGCTCTGATCGGGGATCAATTCCCACCAGTTCAGCCCGGAAAGGATCCTCTTCATCAGGGTGACTTGGAGCGCGCCTGGGGTCTCAAACGTGGAATCCCAGCCGGGCTCCATCCGCCACATCTGGTTCTGACCGTACGTGTGAGATCCGCCTGCCATGACCGTCCACCAGGCCTGTCGGCGAACGAGAAGTGGGGTGATCGGGCCGGTCGGGTATTCGGGGCCGTTTTCGTACGCGCCCTCGCTCAGAACGACAGGTTTGGCGGGCGAGAGCATGGCGTCCGAGCTAACCATCGGGTAAATCTGGAACCAGTCGCACCAGGTCTGGATCATGTTGAAGTCGAGCCAGTCCTCCGAGTGGAAATACTGGGACGACGATCGTCCTCCTGAGACGTGATAGGAAATGAGGTGCGCTGCCTGGTCGCCTTCCCGCAGCCCGAGAGCCAGCTGTCGATAGACGTCCTCGAAACCAACAGGGACGCGGTCTCCACCTATGACCCAAATGACGTTCGGGCTTTTCGCGTAGCGTCTTCCAAGCCATCGGCCGTAGGCGCGCGCATTGTCGTTAGTGATGGTCTTGGACTCGACCACGTAATAGCCCCAGGTCGGCCACAAGGCCATAACGAGTCCCCGCTCCTCAGCGAAGGCGACGAGAGAATCGACGTGTTTGAAGAAGCCTTCATTCGGCGTCGCCGGATCGTTGTTGATCCACAGGTGTTGTCCGTCCGGGTTCGGAAGGGGAACCTTTTTCTCGAATCCGTTCCCCTGGCCCCAGGCTATGACACTCTGAATAACTGTGAAGCCTTGGTCTGCCCGAGCAGTCAGGTAGGCCTTGGCCTGGCTGTTCGAGTACTGAACAAGAAGAGGCCAGGCTGTATCTCCCAACCAGAAAAACGGCTGGCCGTTGCGATCGACGAAATAGCGGCCTGTGGGGTCGACTCTTATGGGACCGGCAACCCCGGCCAGGGTGGGGGTGTGTAGAACGAAGGCTGTAACCGACAAGAGAAGCAAGCTTCTGAAACGTTTCATGATACCTCCAACAGAAGTGACAGTCTCCCGATTCCGGCGCGAAACGAGTTGCGCCGTGGAGCTTTTGCGAGCCTTGGAGTGCGCAAGCCATGGTGGGCTCCCTTTACGCAAAAAGGGCGCAAGCCTGGCTTGCGCACTCCAAGGCTCGCGAAAAGCGCTCGCAAGCGCTCCACGGCCGAAAAATACTCTTTATGGTTTCAGTTCATAGAACGAGCACGACGAGCTGTCGCCGACTTTGATGTATCGCCGGCTGATGACGGGATCAGTCTGCCTGCCGCCTGCTTCCCGGAACTCGGCAGCGAGCAGGTAACCGCCTCCGGCCTTCGGCAGTTGCAGCACGACGGGAACCGGCTGCCTTGAATAGGCTGGCATGGCTATCGAGATGCTCTGTTTTGTCGCTTCTTGACCCTTTTCGTTCAGGAATCGCAGCGTCACCGCTCCGTTGACTTCTTCTCCCTGATCATTGACGCCGATCAGGTTGAACACCAGCGACGCGCCTGGCTGATAGGGCTTCGGATGCTTGTCATAGCGGTGATCGGCGAGGTCGATAAACACCGCGGAAGGCGCGAAACAGTGCCTGAACCAGAGGAGTGTGGGACTCGGCTTCAGGTCCTTGATGTTGTCGACAAACCAGTCTCCGGTTGCTCCGTAGTTGTTGGTCAGGTAAGCAAAAGCCATCACGCCCGCCACCGACTCATGCGTTCGGAATAGCTCCGTCTCCCATTGCAGGTCGTAGGCCTGCAGTTCCCGATTAGCCTGGACGTTATCAATCGTCCCCAGATAGTACTGATAAAAACCCGGGCTGTGCGGAGAAGGCATTCCGTTGCGCCAGAGCCAAATCCAGCCGTACTCGTTAACGACCTGCGCGGCGCTGTGGTAGTCCATCGAGCGGGGATAATCCGACCAGTAATTGAGGTCACCGATGCGCAGGGAGTCCTCGTCTGTCCACTTGTCGAAATCTCTTCTCCATACTTGATGGAGGTAAGGGTGCGTTTCGTCCATGTCGTCGTCCCAGGTGATGTTCATCGGCGGAGTGTTTGGGCTGATGAACGTTCCCGTCGGATCGTTCCTTTGGGCGTTGGGGATATGAACGTTGACCAGGTAATCGTCCGTCGTCATGTATCCGTTGTCCCAGATTCGGGTCGGGTCGAGGCGCTTGAGTTCCGGGATAAGCACATTGCCGATGAAGTTGTCTTCGTGTTCATTCATCGCATCCCATATGACGATGCTCGGGTGACTGCCGTCCGCCCAAACCCAATCGGTGAACTCGGCGCGCGCTTGCTCATCCCATCCGTGCGCCCCCCAGTACATCCACTCGTTCTGGAGCATCAAGCCCGCTTCGTCGGCAATGTCGTACCAGAATTGAGGCAGGATTCCAACGCTCACCCGCATCGCATTCCAGTGCAGTTTCCGGGGGATCTCCGCGAGGAGCTTGTGGACCCATTCCCGGTTCCACGGCAGGGCGCCGCAGTCTGGATCATTCAGGAAGCGGTGCAGGGTGATGTTGCTGCCTCGCAGCATGACTCTTTTCCCGTTCAGCGAAAAGTACTTCCCGCTGCGCTCGAAATCTCGCATCCCGAAGCGCTTCTCCACGCGGTCACTGGTCTTGTTCGAATCCACGAGGGTGACTTCCGCGGTATAGAGGAAAGGATCTTCTGGTGTCCAGGAATGCGGAGACTCGATCGGGACTTCAAGCTCGACCGGGGCAATCTTGCCTCCCCTCATCTGGAAGGCGCCGCTGGCTGCCGCAACGCTCTTCCCGGCGCTTCTTTCCCTGATCGTGATCTGGGTGGAGAACGGCTCCATGAGCGGAACCCCGTAGCCGGTTCGGGCGGGAGACAGGCACTGGACCAACAGCTTCACGGTGATGATCCTCTTCTTCAGGGAGGGAAGCACCAGGGCGCGATGGATCCGGAAGCGACCGGAAAACGTCAGCTGCACGTCATCCCAGATACCGGGGGTGTAATTCACCTTCTCGCCATCCAACCCCCCCGGGGCCGCGCTCGGCAACCACCGGTGATCCCCAACGCGGATGAGGATTTCATTCGCTTCCCCGTAACGCAGAAAAGACGTTACAGGCATATCCAGAGGCGTAAAACAGGCCATTGAGGAACCCGCGTCCATCCCGTTCACAAAGACCTGGGTCACGAATTGGCTCTTGAGGATCGAAAGCACAGCCTCCTGGCCCTCCAGTTCCTTGGGAACCTGGACCAGCCGCCGGTACCAGTTATACCGAGGTTCGTACGCGGGGCGGGTGGGGAAGGGGGTCTTGCCGTCTTGGCGCGCCGGCGAGAAGAACAGATCACACTGGTCAAGTTTCGGTTCCGCCATGTGGACTAACCCGGGAACCGGGATTTTGTGATTGAACACGCGCGGAACCGCCGCGGTGTTGGTCTGTTGGAAGTCCCAGACGCCATTCAATCCAATCGTGACCCGACCGCCTTCGGCTGCAAAGGTCGCCGTGGTCGCAGAGAACAACAAAAGTAGAGCCAGCCGCAGAGCTCCTGCCATCTCGAGTCCTCCAACTCCATTCACGAACTCCCAAGAAGGAATCGGCTCAGGTCCGTCTCCGTTCGGGTGGTTCGTGGATTTCCGTTCTGAACGGCAAAAAAAACTACCCCAGCAGTTGTATGATGTGTTATATCTTACAACCGCCAAGATGGTACGATCGGTTGACGCGGGTGTCAAGGCGGAACAACAGGTCAGTCTGGAGAACGATGAAGCTCGGCATCAACACTTACACGTACATGTGGTCGATTGGTTTCGACGGCGCTCGACCCGAGAGACCTATGGGGGCTTTTGAGCTCCTCCAGAAAACCTGCGAGCTCGGGGTGCGAGTGCTGCAACTCGGCCCCAATCTTCCGCTTGATCCCCTCGGCGAGGAAGGCCTCGAAGCGCTCCGAGCGCAGGCCTTCGGCCTCGGAGTTGAATTGGAACTAGGGACCCGTGGTTTGGAGCTGGAGCACTTGAAAAACCAGGTTTCCCGTTGCGAGCGCCTCGGCGCGCGATTGCTTAGGACGATTCCAGAAATAAATGGGCAGACGCCCCCGATTGCCGAGATCCCCCGGTATCTGACCCAGATTGTGCCTTTGCTTGAGGCCCGCGGAATCCGGCTGGCGATGGAAAACGGGAAGATCCCGGCGCAGAAGCTCGCCAGGACCGTCGAGCAGGCCGGCAGCCCTTTCGTGGGAGTCGTGCTCGACACCGCCAATTCCCTGGCTATCCATGAGGGATGGAGATACGTGGCGGAGATCCTTGCGCCGCACATCATGTGCCTGCATCTGAAGGAAGTCGCAATCAAGCGGCTCTGGCACATGATGGGGTTTGTCTGCGAGGGACGCCCGACCGGCCAGGGTCAGCTCGACATTCCCTGGCTTCTCCAGACTTGCGGGCAGTCGCGGTACGACTGCAACGTGATTCTGGAATTGTGGCCCCCCGAACAGAAGACGCTTGAAGAGACAATCCGGCTCGAGCAGGATTGGGCTGCGGAGAGTGTGGCTTACATGCGCAGATTTATTTCGGAGTAAACATGAACGAAAAAGCACAGTTTCAGGCGTTCGACAACAAGCAGCGCCTGGTCGACAACGTTGTCGACCAGGTAATCCAGCTGATCGGCGAAAGCAAGTTGGAGGCGGGAAGTAAGTTCCCACCCGAAATGAAACTGGCCGAGCAGATCGGGGTCAGCAGGACCGTGATCCGCGAGGCAATGCAAATACTCATAGCGAAGGGGTTGGTGGAAACCCGCCATGGCGTCGGGACTGTCGTAAGGGCGATCGGGGGCGAGCAGATCCTGGACCACCTGAGGTTGATGGTTCAAGTCAATGAACTGAGCCTGGACGACCTGCACAGTGTTCGTTCGATCCTCGAGGTCGAAATAGCGGGCAGCGCGGCGCTGCAAATCACACCCGAGGAGATCGAGCAGCTCTCACGGCTGGTAGACCGGCTGGAAAAAGACTCGGGGGATCCGGCGCGCTACGTGGAGGCAGACGGTCAGTTTCACCGCTTTCTCGCGCAGACCGCGCACAACCCGCTGCTGGTAATCCTGCTTGACTCTTTCGCCGAGATTATGAAACAGATCCGGGTGCGTGTCTCAAACGATCCCGAGGTCGGTCTTTCCGGTTTGCCCGACCACCGCCGAATCATGGAGCGAGTAAAGGCGGGCGACGCCGCTGGCGCACGCCAGGCAATGGCCGAGCATCTGGACCGCGCCCGCGAAATTCAAAGACAGACGATCGGCCGGGAGAACCCTGGCCCGGCCAAGAACGGAAAAAGGAGACAGCGACGAGCATGAAGGGGAGCTTGAACAGGGTGTTGATGGGTCCTGGGCCGTCTGACGTAGACCCGAGAGTTCTCGAGGCGCTGGCGCGCCCGACGGTAGGGCACTTGGATCCGGCCTTCCTGGAGGTTCTCAACGGAGTTCGAGAGCTTCTGCAATACACCTTCAAGACGGCCAACCCCATGACCCTGGCTATGTCAGGAACGGGGAGCGCCGGCATGGAGACCTGCGTGGTCAACCTGATAGAACCGGGTGACCCGATGCTCGTGTGTGTGAACGGAGTCTTCGGAAAGCGCATGGCCGACGTGGCGGCCCGCGCCGGCGCCGATGTCAGTGTGATCGAGACCCAATGGGGCCGGGTTTTCGAGCCCCAAGACGTCGATCAAGCCCTCGGCCGCAGACCGGCCAAGGTCATCGGAATCGTCCACGCCGAAACATCGACCGGTGCCCGGCAGCCGCTCGAAGACATTTCCCGTGTCGCTCACAATCACGGCGCACTATTGCTTGTCGATGCTGTTACCAGCCTGGGTGGAATCGAAGTCGATGTGGACGGCTGGCAAATTGACGCCTGCTATTCCGGCACGCAGAAGTGTCTGTCCTGCCCGCCGGGCCTCGCGCCGGTCACCTTCAGCCCGGCAGCCCTGCGGGCGATGGATGCCCGAAAGACGAAAGTCCAAAGCTGGTACCTGGATCTCAGCATGATCCGCCAATACTGGGGATCGGAGCGCCTGTACCACCACACCGCGCCGATCAACATGAACTACGCCTTGCTCGCCGCGCTGGAATTGGTTCGGGAAGAAGGGCTGGAGGCTCGCTGGGCGCGCCACTGGGCCAATCACCGAATGCTACGCGCGGGGCTGGAGGCGATCGGAATCTGCTATGTTGCTCAACCCGGATTCGAGTTGCCGATGCTGAACGCGGTCGCAGTGCCGCAAGGGGTCGACGACAGCCGGGTGCGTCGTCAATTGCTGGAGGAATTCGGGATAGAGATTGGCGCCGGGCTGGGGGCGTTCAAAGGGAAGGCTTGGCGTATCGGGCTCATGGGCGCCGCGTCAACCAGAGCGAACGTGCTGTTGTTCCTGGCCGCGCTCGAAAAATGCCTCGCCGACCAAGACTATCGGTTTGAGAAGGGGGCGAGTATAGCGGCAGCGTTGGCGAGTTAAGAACTTCATCCACGAACGAACACGAATGGGTATCGGGGTTTGTGTTCGTTCGTGGATATCTTCTGGTGTCCTTCAGGGAGGGTCCGCCATGTTCATGGTCGACAGCTATCCAGTCGCCGTTTTACTCTGCTTCTGTGCCATGGTTTGCTGGGGCTCCTGGCAGAACGCCCAGGTCTTGGCTGGAAAATCGTGGCGCTTCGAACTTTTCTACTGGGACTACGCCGCCGGCATTCTCTTGATGTCCCTGCTGGCTGCCTTCACGATTGGCAGTCTCGGCTCCGAAGGCCGACCGTTCCTGCAAGATCTCTCACAGGCCCAACTCCCTTACGTCGGCATGGCGATTCTGGCCGGTGTGATCTGGAATTTGGGGACGCTCTCCCTGGTGGCTGCCATCTCATTGGCGGGTATGGCGATCGCGTTCACTTTCGGCGGCGGTCTCGCGTGGGTGCTCGGGATATGGGTCCAGTACGCCGACCGGCCTAAAGGCAACGCCTTGTTGCTGTCGGCCGGATCGATCACGATCGTGATCGCCGTGCTTCTCAGCATGGCCGCTTTTCGGCGAGTCGCGAGGCAGCGGCAGAAAAGTCCCACCAAGGGAATCGTCCTCTCGGTTCTCGTCGGGATCATGATTTCCGTCTACTATCTGTTTGTCCAGAGATCCATTGACCCCGACTTCTCGCCCGCGACCGCCGGGCGACTCACTAACTACTCGGCCGTCGTCTTTTTCTCCGTGGGGGTCTTCCTCAGCACCTTCGTTTACAACTCCTACTTCATGCGGAAGCCCGTCCAGGGAGAGCCCGTGAGCCGGAGCGATTACCTGAACGGGACGAGCCGGCAGCACCTTGCGGGGCTGCTCGGCGGGATGATTTGGTGCTGCGGCAACGTCCTAACTTTCATGGCCGTCCGGGCCGCCGGACCGGCTATTTCGTACGGTCTCAGCATCGCCGCTCCGGTGGTTGCGGGGATCTGGGGTGTTTTTGTCTGGAAAGAATTCAAGCACGCGCCCGAGGGAACGAACAAGATCCTGGCGCTGATGTTTGTCTTCTACCTGCTGGCGCTGGTTCTGATCACGGCAGCGAGATTCTGAAAGGGCAAGGGTTATCCGGCTATCCGGTTTCTCGGTTATCCGGTTATCCGGTTACAGCTTATAGGGTTAGGGCTTAGCGGCAGGACAACCGAACAACCGAATAACTGGATAACCGGACAACCGGGTAACCAAAGCGGAGATTCAACCTATGTCGAAAGTCAAGATCGCGGTCTTCGGATGCGGTTTCTGGTCCCAGTTCCAGATTGGCGGGTGGCTGGAGCTTCCCGAGGTCGAGATCGTCGCCCTGTACAACCGGACATTGTCACGGGCCGAAGCCAGGGCCAAACAATTCGGTATTGCGAACTATTACGACGACCCCGAAACGGTTTTCCGCAACCACGAGTTTGATGTGGCCGACATCATCACCGACGTGGACACCCACTGCACGTTCGTGGAAATGGCCGCCCGGCACGGCAAAGACGTCATCTGTCAGAAGCCGATGGCTCCCAGCTTCGAAACCGCCGAATGCATGGTTCGGGTCTGCAAAGAAGCCGGAGTCCGTTACTACGTTCATGAAAACTACCGCTGGCAGCCGCAAATTCGACGCGTCAAACAAATTCTTGACTCGGGCGTTATCGGGACGCCGTTCCGAGCGCGGACGGCTTTCAACACGGCCTATCCGGTTTTCGACAATCAACCGTTCCTGGCCGAGCTGGAGCAGTTCGCGATAACCGATCAGGGTTCCCACCAATATGACGTCTGCCGCTTCCTGTTCGGAGAAGTCGAGAGCCTCTACTGTCGGACTCAGACGGTGAACAAGGGCGTGAAGGGCGAGGACGTTGTCACGACCGTTCTGCAGATGAGAAGCGGCGTCGTGTGCACCCAGGAGATCTCGTTTGCCTCGCTCATGGAGCGGGAGGCTTTCCCGCAAAGCCTGATGCTGATTGAAGGCTCCCTGGGCAGCTTGCGTTTGGACATCGGGCCGGAAATCCGGGTGACGACGAAGCAGGGCACGACCTGCGAAGTTGTCACGCCAGAGCGCTACGCCTGGCAACACCCGGACTACAAAGTCGAGCCGCCCAGCATCGTGTCGTGCAACCGAAACATTTTGGACGATCTCCTGCGACGGGCAAAAGCGGAGACGACGGGCGCGGACAATTTCGAGACCGTCAGGTTGGTGTTTTCCGCCTACGAGTCAGCCAGGCAGAATACGGTGGTGAGGATAGCTGCCTGAAGGGCGGATTGTGCCAGGATGCTGATAACGCTTTTAACAAAGAGCGAACGCTCGCCGGCAAAAATTCAGTTGTATGACGTATGACATCTGATAATATAGGCGACGCAATTGGTATTACATACTACCCGACGGCTTTTTTTTAACGGTTATTAACTTGTTGGACCAAGCGTGGAGCACTACTTTCGACAGGCATCCCAGGCTCTGCTCGGAGTTCAAGCGTGAAGAGTGGGGTTGGGCGGAGAACCGAGAGGCGTCATCGGATGAGCCAGCCTGAAACATTACTCGTAAGCATCCCGGTCAAGGGCTGGCTTCCGTCTCACCCCGCTTTTACGTCTTGGTGGCCGGTAGCCGGTCCACACCAGGCCGATGTCGGTTCCTTCGTCGAAGACGGTAACTCGCTTGCCGAGCCTGAACTGCGGACGTCGTGGAACCCTACGTTATTAACAGCCCTAACAAGCGGAGAACCAGTCGCGTTTTTTCATAGCAGCACCGGGCTCGGACTCCGAACCGGGCGGCTATTGGTATTACGTATGACCAGTTTCTAACGGTTAATAACTTGCGTGGCCTGGATCTGGCGGCTAACCTCTCAAGTGCCATCCCAGGCTCTTGTTTGGTGTTCAGGCGTGATTAGCGGGAACTGAGAAAGAGAAAACCGAAATGATGTGCCAGCTCTTAGGACACTCCCAAAGCGCGGTCCCGTGTCAGGAGCCCACTTGCCTACAGGCCCGTGTTCATGCCGCTTCTTCGCGCGCGCGCTCTCGCTCGCGCTTAATCCATCCTTGCTGTATGAGGAACATTCTGTAGGAGGGGAGTACCTGTATGCGCAAAACGTGGATTCTGCTCGGCCTGCTGCTGACCATGGCAGCCACCGGGTATGGGCAAACCGGATTGGGTACGATCACCGGTAAGGTGGTCGACTCGACCGGAGGGGTGTTGCCGGGCGCGGAGGTCACAGCGACCAACGTGGGAACCGCGGTCAAGGCCCAAACGATTACCAACGATGTGGGCGATTATCTTGTAGCCAACCTCATTCCCGGAAAGTACAGCCTGACGGTTGGAGCGCCCGGGTTCAAGACGCTTCAGCGCGAGGGTCTCACTGTCCAAGTCGGGGACCGGATCACGCTGAACCTGACCCTGGAAGTCGGAGAAGTCAGCGAGGTGGTGAACGTGACGGGTGACGCTCCCTTGCTGCGCAAGGCGGACGCGGAAACCGGCGAAGTCATCACCAACAAGATGCTTCAGAACCTGCCTCAGTTGAATCGCGACCCTCTGCAACTGCTTGCCCTGTCCGGCAACGTGCAGGGAAGCGGTGGGCGGGCCGATTCCAAGGACCAGGACACGCGTTTGAACGGCGGCCGCAACCAGAGCGTCGACTACCTGGTCGACGGCATTTCGGCGGTCACCGGCCGAGCTCACCAGGTGGGCGGCATTATTCCGAGCATGGACGGGTTTGCGGAGTTCAGGGTTGTCACCAACCCTGTAGCCGCCGAATACGGTCGCGTTTCGGGCGGAGTTGTTCAAATCATCTCCCGGTCCGGCACGAACGATTTTCACGGGCAGGTTTTCGACTACAATCAAAACACCGTCTTCAACGCCAACCCGTGGGACCAGAATCGGCTTGGCAAAGAGCGGCTGGCCTTCAACCAGAACATTTTCGGCGCGGCGGTAGGCGGTCCGGTCTGGCTGCCCAAAATCTACGACGGCCACAGCAAGACCTTCTTTTACTTCACCTATGACGGCTCGCGCTACCGCCAGGGCGGCGAAATCGTCCAGGGAGACGTCCCGACTGAAGCGATGAGAAACGGAGATTTCTCCGCCGTCAGCATCAACAACGTGAAGCCTGCGATCTACGAGCCGACGACGCTTGACCCAGGCTATTTCGACAACGGCAACTATTACAGGACAGTCCTCATGGGTGGCGACGGTCTCCATATTCCCGCGAATCGCCTCCATCCAATGGCTAAGGCGCTGATGAAGTACTGGCCTCTGCCGAATCGCGAAGCCAACGCCACATGTTCATGGTGCGGGAATTACACAGGATCCAGAAACACGGCTACCAACAACGATTCCTTCGCCGTGCGGCTGGATCACGTCCTGAACGAGAAACAGAACATCAACGGTAGGTTTACGCGAACAAACTACAACACTGGGCAGACCGCCTGGTATGGTCCGGCAAGCCCATCGCCCTCTACCCGTCTGGACGGCCAGTGGGGAATGACTCTGAGCTACATCTACACGATGAGTCCCACGACCGTTCTGGACGCGCGTGTGGGCGGGCACTACAATCCGATTCGCACGGGCCGGACACTCTCGAAGGAGTTCAGCAACTCAGACCTTCCGTTCGATCCTATTACAGCGACGATGTTGGGCGGAACGAATACGTTACCCTCGTACCAGGTGGCAACCGGCGGCGCGCCCTCCATCGGCAACGACAACTTCCAGTTCAACGCCTCAACGGCGCTTGACGCCGCCGCCAGCCTTTCCAAGATCATGAGCCGTCATACCGTCAAATTCGGATACGAACACCGGCGGTGGTATGACAATCAGTATCAATCGGGAAGCGGACAATTCTACGTCCTTGGAAACGCGACGACGGTGACCAGCGCGATCGACGCGTGGACGAACCAGGGGCAGGCCAACTGCTGGCCGACGTTCATGCTGGGCATCAGCGGACTCAGCACCATGCGCGGTTTCGTCACTCGCGCCCTGAACATGAATTACCACGCCGCGTACGTAATGGACGATTTCAAGGTCAGTCCCAAGCTGACATTGAACCTCGGCGTCCGATGGGAGATGGAGACTCCGACGACCGACCGGTTCGACCAGCTCGTGGTCTGGGACCCCGATCTGCCGTCGCCGATCCAGCTTCAACCCGGAGTCAGCTTCAACGGGCTGATCGACCAGGCTTTCCCGATCAACGGCCCGAACGCGACCGACCAGACCATAGCCGACAACGCAGCCCTAAAGGCCCGGCCGCCGGCATGGGCGAAGAACGGGCTGCCCAACGGCGGGCTCGCCTTCGTCAACACTCCGGAGCATCCGTCGCGGCTCAGCTCAGACTATCATCCGCTCCAGTTTGCGCCGCGGCTTGGCGCCGCCTACTCGGTCAACAACAGTACTGTGGTTCGGGCTTCGTTCGCGATGATGTACCTCCCCACCACCGGCGACCCGAACGCGTTCGGCAGGACGACAGACCTTTGGACCATGGCGGACGGAACAACCGAAACCTGGGCGGACCACGACCCCAGGTACGGGTTCAACCAATACTGGACGAGTACGTTCGATAACCCATGGCCCAACTCCGATCTGATCAAGTTCCAGCGGACGACGGCCTTTGCCAACCAGAGGAATACCAAACAGCCGTCTCTAGGCGCCGTCGACAAACGAATGCGCCAGGGCCGGGAGCTCTTCTGGACCTTGGGCATCCAGAAGGAATTGCCGGGGAGTCTCGTCGTCGGCGCCGAATATTCCGGCAACCGGGGCGTTGGCCTTCTCGGACGCGCCATGATCAGCCGGGTCCCGAAGGACATTCTCGTTGGCGGGGTGGGAGGCGACTTCCAGCGGCGTTACTCCACGCGAGTGCCGGTTCCCTTCGTTCTCGATCAGACCCTGTGGAGTGAGGGCGACCAGCTCCACATCGGCCACCTCATGACCGAGTATCCGTACTTCGGAACCGTCGCGACGGCCGGGCGGAACATTGGGACCTCGATGTACCATGCCCTGAACCTGCGCACCGAAAAGCGTTTCAGCCATGGGGCTTCTTTTCTGTTCAACTATACGCTTTCCAACCTGAAAGACGATGTGGGCGGACCGGGTAACAACGACCCCAACGCCAAGGCTTATGCCGGTGGTGGCAAATGGGTGCAGAGCGTGGACGACACGCGGGATAACTATGGCACAAGCATCTGGGATGAGAAACATCGAATCTCAGCCACCTTCGATGTCGAGCTGCCGTTTGGCAAGAATCGCGCCTGGTTGGCGAACGCGCACCCGGTCCTTGACGGGATCGTCGGGGGCTGGATCGTGGCCGGGAATGCGATCTGGCGTTCGGGCCGGCCGCTCCAGTGGCCCCAGTTCACACACCAGTTCAACTATATCTATCCAATGGAGATCGTTGGCATGTCGTGGGCCGATCCTGGCGATCAGAACCTGCGTAATCCGGCGATATCCGGCTGGAAAGACATCTTCTACTCGTCCGATCAGACGCCCCCGGTCGGTAAGGGCATTCTGGATGTCTCCAAGCTCCACTGGAATTCGAACCAGAACTTCTTCGGCCCACCGCAGTTTGGTCCAGGAGACATGACCAGTTACGACGGTGTCCGCCACCCTGGGGCGACAATGTTCAACCTGTCTCTGATGAAGAGGTTCCCGATCCTCAGCAGCGACGGCAACCGGTACGTCCAGTTCGCCATGGAGGCGGAGAATTTCTTCAACATGCACGGGTACGGTAACATCGACACCGACCCGCGTAATTCGACGTTCGGGTTCATCACCGGCGTCAGAAATACGCCCAGGCGTATCCAAATGTCCGTGAGACTGGCGTTCTAAGACGGAGTCATTCGCGAACGGGGACACGAACAACGTGTTTGTTCGTGTCCCGTTCGTGGATAATCTCTGTGATGTTTAAGAGAGGTTCCTGCTCTGTCGCCGCAATTGCGGCTCTGCTGTTCTGCCCGCCTGGTGCTTCAGCCTGGCCTCAACATCCGACGCAGGCCCCGTGTGACCCATCGTCTGCGCATTCGCCTGTCGAACACCTGAAAGTGGCGGAGTGCCTCGGTCAAGAAGGGGACTGGAAGGCGGCCGAGGAGCATTTTCGGATTGCCCGGCAGTCGCCGGACACTCTTGCCGCAGCGATCGCGGGCCACGCGAAAGCCCTGTTCAACCTGGACCAGCCGTACGACGCCATGCTCGAGTTGGAAGACTTTTTGCAGAAACACCCCGACTCGGCGCCGGCCCTGCACGTGCTCGCGACGCTTTACTCCCTGGTGGCCAAGGACGGCGCCCGCGCGCTGGCCCTCATGGAGCGATGCTCCAAGGCGGCCCCGGCTGACTCCGCCGTCTGGCAATATCTTGGGAACCTCTACCTGGCCGACAGGCGCGACGAGGAGGCGCTGCAGTGCTTCGAGCGAGCCGTCCAACTCACTCCGCAGGACGCCCGGGCGCTGGCCAGCCTGGGTTACTTCTACAGTAAACTGGGCAGGACTGAGGAAGCCCAGACTCGTTTCGACCAGGCCCTGAAGCGCCTTGCGACTGCCAGCCAACCGGCCATCGTGTGGTTGACATACGCCAAAGCTCTCCAGGAACGACGCGACTGGGAAAAGAGCCGATGGGCCTACACGGAGGCGCTTAGGCTTGATCCGCAATCGTCGGAAGGGTTCTACGGAAGGGCCGTCACCCACGAGAACCTGAAGGACTTCCAAAGCGCGACGTCAGACGCTCTGGCCGCCATCAAGGAATTTCCCGTGCCGCGCAAGGACGCGTACTTGCTGCTGATCCGCGTGGCCAAGGCCCAGAGAGATCAAGCTAAGGCCGAGAAGTACGCGCGCGAGGTCGTCGAGATTGACGCCGGGGAAGCGAAGAGAAAAGAGGATAGCAGAATCCTGAGAGACCTGTTGTTCAAGGCGGAGCCCCTGTTCGTGCAGGGACAATACCTTCAGGCGGCGGCGACGTACGAGGAATTGGTCAGCCGCGCGCCCCAGTTTTACGAAGCGTACTTTGCTCTCGGGATGTGCTACGCGCAAACCTCCCAACTGCCGAAGGCGGAGGAGGCATTCAAGAAGTATCTGGCGCTGCAGCCGCTGTCGGCCGACGGCCATGCCTCTCTGGGCCTGGTGCTGCTGCAGACGAATCGCGTCGACGGGGCGAGGCCCGAGCTCGAGCGCGCGCTTGAGATCGACCCGGCAATGCTCGAGGTTCGGAAGACTCTGGCCCGTATTCACGCGTCGGCGTCGAATTTTGCTACCGCCCTTGACCTTCTGCTGGGCGCCCCCAATCCCGAGGCGGAGCGGGACGAGGACTACTATGCGCTTCTGATCAGTTGCGCCACTGCCGCGGGTCGGCCGGCCGAGGCCCGCCAGTTCTGCGAGAGCGGGAAATCCCGTTTCCCGAACTCTGAGCGTCTGATCACGGTTTGCTCGCCAAAGTAGTTGCCCAAAAGAAGGATGCCGCGGTGATATACGTTCTCAGGTCCGTTAGGACCGGCACGCCTATAGTTATGTTGCCACCGTTGATTGAGGTCCGTAGGACCGACACGTGCATCCACGATTTCCACGCACGTGTCGGTCCTATGGACCTCTGTCGCCTTCGGCGACCGGTTCCTATAGACGTGCCGGTCCTAACGGACCTGAGAAGTATTTCAGCACCGATTAGGGACTGATTGGCAGTCTACTGTTCTTTCAGCCACTGCTGGTGTCTTTCGGCCTCCGGCATGCGTTTCAATTGGAAGTAAGTCCTGGCCAGGAGGAGGTGCGCGGCCCGCGTCTGCTGCGGATTGAGGTCCTTTCCCGCCAGCGCCTGCTCGGCGGCCAGCGCCGCTTCCTCGAGCTTCTTCAGGCGAGCCAGGTGTGAAGCCTTTTGCAGCAGGGCGGGCCCGTATGCAGGCGCCCATCCAAGAATCAGTTCGACGAGTCTCTGACTCTCGTCGAATCGCGCCTGCCTGGCGAGAAAGTCGGCGTAGAAAAACGCCGAGGCCGGGTTGTGTTGTTCAAGGCTGAGGTTGGCCTCGAGCCCCTTTTTGAAAGCAGCCTCCGCCCGGTCGGCGCGATTGCGGCGATCCTCTGTCTCGCCGATCAGGGTCTGGATGTCCATCCGTATCCGCACGTCGTCGTTCGCCAGGCTCAAGGCCTTCTCCCAGTCGCTGATCGCGAGGTCGTCCTGCTTGTTGAGGCTGGCCAGGAGTCCGCGAACGTAATAACTGTCCGGGTTGTCGGGCGCCAGCTCGACAAGCCTTTCGACAACTATACGCGCCCGATCATTTTTCGCGTCAACGCGCATTTCAACAAACGCCGAGGCGCGGAGCAGGACCAGGGAATCAGGCGACGCCGTGAGCGCCTTCTCCAGCTTGTCCCTCATCTGCGCCACGGGCACGTAGTTGGTGAGGAGTCGGATGTAGAACTCCTCCATGACGGGCTGCTGGGGGTAAATCGACATCCCCCTCTCGAAAACCTCAAAGGCTTGCTCGCGCTCGGCGAGGTTCAGGTGGCAGGTGGCAAGCAGCATGAAAACATCCGCGGGTAGCGCCTTCTCGCCCGCCGCCAGCGCGGACAAGACCCCCAGCGCTTCGCGGAATTTCCCCGTCTCCATGAGCTTCTGTGCGGATACGATCTGACTGTCGACCTGCACGGACACGCTCGGTCCGGGCTGAACCTGCGGTCCGCCATTGAGGACCGTTGCCAGAATGAATGTGATAAAGGTTAGCATCCGTAGCCTTCCCTCAACTCAAAATCAACTGCTTCGTGCCTTGTTCGTGTTCGTTCGTGGATACATTGAACCTGCCCTATTCTTCCTTGATTGTCGTTATCCGGTCTACAGGCAGATCATCAAAGATCTGAACCCGACCGCTCGGCCAGCGGATCTCGACGTGCCTGACCCTCGTCGCCCGGCCGAGTCCAAAGTGGACCCGCTTGTCGCTCGAGGAGCTGTATCCGGCCGTGGTGAACGACTGGTTGTACTGTTCGATGCCGTCGCCTCCAACCAGCCTGACCTTGGCGCCCAGTCCGTCCCGGTTGCTTCCGGCCCCAATCAGTCTGATAAGAATCCAGTGATTTGGGTTTGGGGTTATGTTCAGAAAAACCTGTGTGGGTCCGTTCAGCGAGGTGACCACCAGATCGAGACGGCCGTCGTTGTTCAGGTCTCCGCATGCCGCGCCCCGATGAGCGAGCGGCGCCTGGTAGTCCTGACCGGCCCTTCGGCTCACATCGACGAAACTCCCGTTACCGACGTTTCGATAGAGCGAATTCGCCATCTTGAATGGAAGGTTGTCTATTTCCATTGAATTGTCGAGGATGGCGCCATTCACGGTGTAGAGGTCCTTCAGCCCGTCGTTGTCCAGATCGAAGACTCCCAGGCCGTAGGCGGTGAGACGCCTGGTGAAACGGGCAAGCCCAGCCGTGGCGGTGTGATCGATGAACTGACCGCCCAGGTTCCTGTAGAGGGGGAACGTGTCGCTGAACATCGCCGTCTGAAAGATGTCGGGCTTCCCGTCGTTGTCGATGTCCTTGAAGTCGGCGCCCATTCCGGCGACGGGCCTTCCGCTTTCGATATACCCCACTCCTCGTAAGATCGCCTCCTCGAGGAAGGCGCCCTTTCCGTCGTTGACAAAGAAGAAATTCTGGCACGTGTCGTTGGACACGAAGATATCTGTGAATCCATCGTCGTCATAGTCGGCGAACGCGATCCCCATTCCTTTGCCGACGTGCCTTCCTATGCCCGACGATTGCGAGACATCGGTGAATGTCCCGTCGCGATTGTTCCGGTACAACATGTTCGGCGTACCTTTGAACTTGTCGGGGTGACAATACGCGGTGAGGCCTTTGGTCTGGCACAGCGGGTTGTTTTCAAACGACCAGTCGAGATAGTTGCTCACGAAAAGGTCCAGCCACCCGTCGTTGTCGTAATCGAACCAGCCGGCGGTGATGGCCCAGAGCTTCCCCAATTGCGGGTGAATGCCTGTCACTCCCGCTCGACTCGTCACATCCGTAAAGGTCCCATCGCCATTGTTCCGATAGAGGTGATTATGGTTCACCCCGGCCACGTACAGATCCGTCCATCCGTCGTTGTCGTAATCGCCGGTCGCGACTCCCATAGCATAGCCTCTCCCTTGCACTCCGGCCTTCAGCGTGACATCGCTGAACGTCCCATCCCCGTTGTTCTTGTACAGACGGTTGAAGAATGCCGGGTCAGATTTGTCGAAGTCCGGGATGCGTGCCCCGTTCGGGAGGTAAATGTCCAGAAGGTTGTCGTTATTGAAATCGAACAGGGCGACACCCCCGATCATGGTTTCGATGAGTATTTCCGAGGGGTGACACTGTTGTTCAAGACGAAATCAACCCCTGCCTGGCGCGCGACCTCCGCGAAGAGGACAGGTGGAGGCGAGGCGCTGCTATACTTTCCAGCGCCAGGCCGTTGGGCCCAAACGAGACCGAACGGGGCGGCGAACGAAATTAGAAGCAGCAATCCGGCAGAAGCGCGCCTGCGCTCCCAGCGACAAGCTTTCGACGTGCCGAGGTCCTTGAGTTCCGCCATCGGTCCAGATTTTAGCCTATGGACCACGCAATTCCTCCACATACTTCTTGCCACTTGCCAAAAAGGTATTACATAATACCAAAAGACTACCGGTTGAAAGGGGGGAGGTATGAAGAAGTTTGTTCTGGCCTCTGTTTGTATGCTGTTCATGCCGACACTTCTAGCGGCGGGAGAAGGCAGCTGGGAGCTGCAGGGCGGGTACGGAGTGTTCCGGGCCGACGGTAAGGACGTCGGCCAGCCCTATACGCTGCACGGCTGGGATGCCGGCGTCACTCACTTCTTCAGTCCCAAGCTGGGACTGACGGCGCGAGTCTCGAGCGGGTATGGGGAGGTTCGTTATCGTGAGGAGATAATTGACACGAGCGGCTATGCTTTCCTCGTTGGTCCTACCTTCAAACTCAGGCGCGAGAAGCTGGAGCCGTTCGCGCACGCGCTCTTTGCCAGTTATCTGATCCGCGCTGACCGGGGGTCTTATACGGCGACCGGCCTGGAATTCGGTACAGCTCTAGGGGCGGGGCTCGACTACAAGGCGTGGGGAAGATTTTCACTAAGGGCTGT
>CAYQYP010000513.1:0-7810 GCA_964421755.1 uncultured Acidobacteriota bacterium | reverse complement strand
AGTTGTGACAATGACTGTGACATGGTCCTCTCGCTCCTGTGTGCAGGCATCTTACGCCCTTTCAGGGCTCTGCTCTACGACCCGTCTAAAACCTGGGGCTACGCAAAAAACGCTCCGCCCCAGGCTATTATGTCTCGGCCTGTCAGGCCGAAGAATGTAAAAACTCCAGCGGCGGATTCTGAACCGCGAATCCGCCCTACGCCCGCTCGCCATGCGTAAACACTCAGTCGTAGGGCGGATTCGCGGTTCAGAATCCGCCGCTTTTCGGCCCGGTTGGCGAGCTGCCGAGCCGGTCAGCCGGTCGGCCGGGTGTGTGCAGTGCGCAGTGCGCAGTGCGCAGTGCGAACAGTGCGCCTCGGCAATCTGAAGCGGGGCGGCAACCGGCTGAGATCATGGTATTATCGAGCCCGACAGCCAAAGGAGACACCAGTGAAAGCCCTCGTCAAGAAAGAAGCCGCGCCTGGTCTGTGGCTCCAGGACGTTCCAGAGCCGACCGTGGGTATCGACGACGTCCTCATCAAGATCTATAAGTCTTCTATCTGTGGTACCGATGTTCACATCTACAACTTTGATGAATGGGCTCGGAAAACGATTCCCGTTCCGCTGGTTATCGGTCACGAATTCGTAGGGGTCATCCAGGAAGTCGGGAGCAACGTGCATGATTTTCGCCCCGGCGACATCGTCAGTGGCGAAGGCCACCTGGTATGCGGTCGATGCCGCAACTGCCTGGCCGGACGGCGTCATCTCTGCAACAAGACGAGCGGTGTCGGGATCAATCGTCCGGGCGCGTATGCGGAGTATCTGTCGATACCTGTGACCAACGTCTGGCTTGCAGATCCAAAGATTCCTCTCGACATCATTTCCTGCTTCGACCCGCTGGGGAATGCGACCCATACAGCCCTGTCATTCGACCTGCTCGGCGAGGACGTCCTGATCACGGGTGCCGGTCCGATCGGCTGCATGGCGACCGCGATCGCAAAACACGCGGGCGCGAGGTTCGTGGTAGTGACCGACCTGAATCCTTACCGTCTGGAGTTGGCGAAGCGAATGGGCGCCACGTTGGCCGTGGACGTCAGCAAAGAGAAGCTGCCCGACGTTCAAAAAAAACTGGGCATGAAAGAAGGGTTCGACGTCGGCCTGGAAATGTCAGGCTCCCCGGCTGCTCTTCGGGACCTGCTCGCGAATATGTGCCACGGGGGAAAAGTGGCTCTATTGGGGCTTCTACCCGCCGACACTTCAATCGACTGGACGGTCGTAATATTCAACATGTTGGTTCTTAAGGGGATCTATGGCCGGGAGATGTACGAGACCTGGTACAAGATGACCTCCATGATTCAGACCGGGCTGGACATCTCGGCGGTCATCACCCACCGCTTTCACTACACGGAATACGAAAAGGGTTTCGAGGCGATGCGGTCGGGACAATCAGGGAAAGTAGTTCTTTCATGGATCGACGACTAAGCGCTCTATGAACTACCCAATCTGGGACGTCGCATTCGGATCGGGCCTCCTGATTGCGGTCGTCTCGATCGTCCACGTGTTCGTATCGCATTTCGCCGTCGGTGGAGGCCTCTTCCTCGTCGTTACCGAGCTGAGGGCCTACCGGACCGGCGATCAAAGCCTGCTCGACTGGCTCGTCCGGCACACCCGGTTCTTCGTGCTGATCAGCGTCGTCTTCGGGGCGCTGACCGGGGTCGGCATCTGGTTCACGATCGGGCTGGTCCATCCCTCCGGAACCAGTGCGCTCATCCGATCCTTCGTGTGGGCGTGGGCGATCGAGTGGCTCTTCTTCTTCATCGAAATCACGGCCGCCCTCATGTATTTCTACGGTTGGAAGACGCTCGACCGGAAGACTCACGTCTGGGTGGGCTGGGTCTACTTCGGCTCCGCCTTCCTCAGCATGGTCGTGATCAACGGGATCGTGACGTTCATGCTGACGCCCGGACGGTGGCTCGAGACGAGGAATTTCTGGGACGGGTTTTTGAATCCGACCTACCTGCCTTCGCTGGGGCTCCGGTTTGCTTTCTCCCTGGCTCTGGCGGGTGTCTACGCCCTCGTGACAGGCACCCGCCACCCGGACCGTGCGGGCCGGCCGGGAATCGTATCCTGGAGCACCCGTTGGATCATTCCTTCCTTCCTGGTCCTCCCGGCGTTCGCTTACTGGTACATCTGGTCGGTTGATCCGGGGATCTGGGCAAGCGCCGAGGGGCGCATGCCTACCGCCTCCCGCTACGCGATCATCATTCTGTTCGCATCGGCGTTGGCACTGTTTGGGTCTTTGCTTGCAGCGCTGCGTCCTGCGCGGTTTTCCTTCGTCATGAGCCTGGTCGTCTTCTTATCCGCTTTTGCGACCATGTGGTCGTTTGAGTTCATCCGTGAATCGATTCGAAAGCCCTACGTGATTTACGGCTACATGTACTCGAACTCCATCTTCACGCGGCAGTGGCCGCCCGTGGAGCACCTGACCGTCCCCGGCATCCGCGAGCGCGGTGTTTTGAGCGTGGCCGGGTGGACAAGACACAAGGCGGTGTCCGAGGAGAACATGCTGGATGCAGGGCGGGAGATCTTCCGGCTCGAATGTCAAAGCTGCCACACTATCGGGCACTACAGGAGTATTCGGAGCTTGATCAGGGAGCGCAACTGGGACTACGAGGCGATCCACGTCCGACTCGGCAGCCTCGACAAGATGATCAATGGGGTGATGCCGCCTTTTGCAGGCAGTCCCGACGAGAGGCAGGCGCTGGCCCGTTTTCTGGCAAGTCTTAACCCCCATATCAAGCCGGCCCAGAGCCCGCTCCTGTCGGGCCAAACGATCTTCGAGTCGAACTGTTCGAGCTGTCACGCTGAATCTCCGGACGACGCGCTCTTCGCACGAACGCAACAGCTGGACGAAGCGGCACTATTTGAGATCCTGGGTCAGCTTGATTCCCTCAACCCGGACATGCCTCCGTTTTCCGGCAGCAAGGAAGAGCGCAAGGTCCTGGCCAAATGGATTGCAGAGCGCTAAAAGGATAGGAGCCACGTCATGGGTTTGGAAACCTTCTTGCCAGCCGCCGACCCGGTGGGGTTGCCTGCTCCTTACTGGCTGCTAAAGATGCTCCTGCTGGTGACTTTCACGCTCCACATCCTTGCCATGAACTGCATGCTGGGGAGCGCGATCATCGCCGCGACCGCCCGTCTGTGGAACAAATCCGGCGACCACCTGCGGCTGGCGGTGGATCTCGGCAAGAAGATTCCGACCTTCCTGGCCGCCACAGTAACGATTGGGATCGCGCCACTGCTGTTCGTCCAGGTGTTGTACGGTCAGTTCTTTTACACGTCCACCGTGCTCATGGCCTGGTTTTGGCTGAGCGTCGTCGGACTCGTCATTCTGGCTTACTACGGCTTCTACTCGATTGCACTCAGCCGGCATACGGCCGGCGTCCGCCTGACCCTTACTGCCGTTCTGAGCGTGATTGCGGTTCTCTGCGTCGCCTTCATCTACACGAACAACTTCACCCTCATGCTGTCGCCGGAGAAATGGAGGACGATGTACCTGGCCGACCCCTCCGGGTGGAACCTGAACCTCGGCGAGTGGATGGTGTTTCCGCGTCTGATTCACTCGATCGTTGCGGCAATCGCGATCGCCGGCCTGGTTGTTGTGGTCACCGGCCTGATGAAGAAGCGCTCTGACCCGAATTACGGAGTCTTCCTGATCAGGCACGGAGCCACATGGTTCCTGGTTGCAACAATGGCTCAGTTCGTGACCGGGATCTGGTACCTGATCAGTCTCCCGCGAGACAAGATGATGCTGTTCCTCGGAAAAGACATGCTGGGGACTGGACTTCTGGCCGTTGGATTGATTGCCGGGCTGGGGTCGGTCATGGTTATGCTAGGCGCCCGGCGGACCGGGTCGGGTCGTCAGATCGCGGTGTCGATCGAGCTCATCATCACAACGATCATCAGCATGCAGGGAATGCGTGATGTATTGCGGATGTCATACCTTAACGCGTACTACCGGCCGGAGGCACAGGCGGTCGCACCGCAATGGGACGTGCTCACTATCTTCCTCGTGCTGTTTGTTGCGGCCCTCGCCTTGTGGGCGACGATGATGAAGCGTTACTTCGCGGGTCGATTGCGCGACGACGGTGCTGTGTGACTTCGGAGCCGTGCACGCAGCGAGAGAAGCGGAGTAAGCGGTTTCAACACCCTGACTGCGGGGGTGTTGAATAAGGTCGGAGAAGTGCGTGCGGCTCACAGATATTGACGGACTTGCTATGGGCTGATGTCGTGCGGAGGGCGCGATCGAATCGCGATCGAATGGAGCCGCGCACGAAAGCGAACGGCAGTGAGCGAGAGTAAGCGGACCACCAATCATTCGCTAAGTCGAGACATTTAAACACGGAGCAGTGGAGCGAGTCAGGTGGTCCGCTTACTCGCTCGCTTCTCTCGCTGTCGTGCGCGGCTCCATTCGATCGCGATTCGATCGCGCCCTCCGCCGGGAACTCGCCGGTCTATCCGCCTATTAATAGAAGAGTGACCATTTCCAACACCCTCGCAGCGTGCGCGGCTCTGAAAAGGCAGGCGCTACTCAGGCGGCTGCGGTTTACATCTCCGCGAGACGGGTGAGGCTTTCTCCGGTTAAGCGGAAAACGGTCCAATCCGACATTGGTTTCGCTCCGAGGGACTCGTAAAACCTGATCGCCGGCTCGTTCCAATCGAGCACCGCCCATTCGAGCCGCCCGCAACCGCGATCGTTCGCGATCCGGGCAAGCTCTTTCAGCAGCCTCTTGCCTATTCCCTTCCCCCGCGATTCCGGCCGGACGTAGAGATCCTCCAGGTACAACCCGGGGAGACCGAGAAAGGTGGAGAAGTTATGGAAGAACAAGGCGAATCCGACCGGTGAACCAGCATCTTCTGCAATGAGCGCCTCCGCGACGGGCTTGTCACCGAAAAGCCAGCGGGCCAGGTCGTCTTCGGAGGCGCGGACCTCTTGACTCAGGCGCTCGTAGTCGGCCAGTTCTTTGATCAGGCTGAGAATCAATCCTAAGTCTTCCGGCTGCGCGGGTCTGATTACCGTTTCCACATGATCACCTGAACTGGGACAGGTCGAGATCCGGGAGCATCGAGCCACACTGCTGGAGGTTTGTATGCAGCTCGAAACATCTTGCGAGGTTGTGCCGGATATGGCCTGGAGGCGCCTGCTCGTGGTACTTGAACAGGTAGTCGCGGTAGGCCGGGTGGGCACAGTTCTTGATAATCTTCATCGCCCGCTCGGTGGGCCCGAGTCCTCGCAGATCTGCGAGGCCCTGGTCGGTGACGACGACTTGCACCGAGTGCTCGTTGTGATCGACGTGGGTGGCCATTGGAACGATGGTCGAGATTTTGCCTCCCTTGGCGACCGAAGGGCACATGAAAACCGAGAGATAGCTGTTTCGGGTGAAGTCTCCGCTTCCACCGATGCCGTTCATCAGATGGGTCCCGCCGACGTGGGTGGAATTGGCGTGGCCATAGATGTCCACCTCGATGGCTGTGTTCATCCCGATGACCCCCAGGCGGCGAATGATGCCCGGGTTGTTTGTCAGTTCTTGGGGACGCAACACGATTCTGGGGGCGAAGAAGTCCATGTTGTCGTAGATCTTCATCAACTGCGGAGCCGTAATCGTCAGGCTTGTTGAACTGGCCGCCTTCAATTTGCCATTCATCATCAAATCCACGAGGGAATCCTGGAAAACCTCCGTGTACATGGTGAAGGCTGGTACGTCCTGATTTTGGCCCAGACAGGCCATGACGGCATTCGCGACGTTCCCGACCCCGGCCTGAAGCGGCAGGAACTGTTCGGGGATACGACCGGCCCTGCGCTCGTCGAGAAGAAACTCCACGACTCGCTCGGCGATCTTGTTCGCCACCGCATCCGGCGGATCGAATGGACTGACATCGTCCGGCTCGTGATTCTCAACAACGCCGACGATCTTCCTCGGGTCTACACCCATATAGGGCCATCCCATTTTCGAAAGGACATCGTGAATCGGGATGGGACTTCGATGGGGAGGAATCGGAAGAATCGCAATGTCGGCCATTTCGCTGAGCCGCTTGGAGTGGAAAGAATTGAGCTCGATGATGATCTTGTCCGCGTGGTGCAGGTAAGAGGGCGAAGCACCGATGGAGGTACTCAAGTAAATCCTTCCATCGCTGGTGACGTCGGTCGCCTCAACGACCGCATAGTCGATTCTCCCAAAAAAACCGAATTCGACCGCCTGCGGGACGTGGGACAGGTGCATGTCCAGGAATTCGACTTCCCCTTTATTAATCTGGCTGCGAAGCGTTTTCGACGACTGGTAAGGCGTTCGCCAGGAGATCGCCTTTGCCTGCGCCAGCGCTTCGTCGAGTTTTTCCCCGGTGGAGGCGCCGGTCAGCACGCGGATGGCGAACGGCTGGTTGTTCTGGTGCAGTTCCCGTGCCCGTCTCGCCAGGGCCTCGGGAACCACCTTGGCCGCTCCGGATGGTGTGAAACCGCTGAAAGCCACAGTCGCACCGTGCGGGATGAATGAGGCTGCCTCGTCGGAAGTAAGTAATGGAAACCTGAACGAGCTCATTGTTTTGCTCCTTGGATCGAGGAAAAGGAAATTGTAGCGCGGGGCGCGACAGCTGCCAAGAGAGACCCGAAAGAACGAGAACAGGTGTGACCGGGTTGCCAACCGGGCCGAAAAGCGGCGGATTCTGAACGGCGAATCCGCCCTACGACCGCTCGACATGCGGAAGCACTTGGTTGTAGGGCGGATTCGCCGTTCAGAATCCGCCGCTTTTCGGCCCGGTTGGCAACCCCTGGCAGTCACGGCATCCGCCGAAGATCTCCGCTGATAAAGGGGACTGTCCCCTTCTCGGTTGCCAGTAAGACCCGTCCCAATCCGTCGACGCCAAGCAGCCGCCCAACCGTCGACTGCCCGGGGGACTCCTCAATTCGAACGCCTTCGCCGACCCATGCGAGGTGCTTCTGCAGGGCTTCCTCGAATGCTGAAAGCCCGTTCCGCTCGAATGTTTCCAGGGCGTCCGTCAGTCGGCCGAGACAGACTTCCAGAAGTCGCGGATTGTCTACCGGAGCCCCGATTTCCTCAGCAAGCGAGGCGGCGCCGTGTCGCAGCTCCAGGGGAAGCCTGCCGACCCGGTTGTTGGTGTTGATCCCGATCCCGATGATCAGCGCCGGCATCTGCCGGCTGTCCATTTCGCAGAGGATGCCGCAGAGTTTCCGCCCCCTGAAGAGAAGGTCGTTCGGCCATTTGAGCGAACAGCACAGCCCGCAGACCTCCTCGATTGCGGCTATCAAAGACAATCCGATGGCCAGGGGGACTCCGAGGTAGCGGTCCGGCGGCTGGACAGTTGGCCAGACAATCGAGAACCAGAGCCCGCCCGGAGGGCTTTCCCAAAGCCGCCCGGCTCGGCCGCGCCCGGCGGTCTGCCGGTTGACAGACACCACACAGACCAGCCGGCAGTCGCGGCGAGAGCATGCCACGGCCCTTTCCTGAAGCGCGGGGCTTCGCCACACCCGCATCGCCTCAAGATTCGTCGAATCGGTGGCTTCGAGGAAAAACCGCTCAACTTGGAGCATTCTCAGTCGTCAATCCTCTCGGCAGAATTCGGAGCTCGGAATTTCGGGGACACAAAACTTAATTCCCTTGCCAACGGGAAAGGTCACGGTTACGCGGCTGGGGAATTAAGTATTATGTCCCCGAAATTCCTCGCACAATTCCGTGAGTACGCCGAAAGTGGATTTCGGGTGCACGAAGGCAATCTGCATCTGATGCGCTCCCTGCCGGGGCGCATTGTCTATCAT
>CAYQYP010000512.1:0-5846 GCA_964421755.1 uncultured Acidobacteriota bacterium | reverse complement strand
ACGCTTCATCGCATTGCCGACTTCTTCGCCCACGAGTCCTGCGGACAATGCACGCCGTGCCGCGAGGGCACCGGGTGGGTCTACCGCGTCGTCTCCAGGATCCTCGCCGGCAAGGGAAGCGCCGACGACCTCAAGAATCTGATGAGCATCGCGAATTTCATGACCGGGACAAGCATCTGCGCGCTCAGCGACGGCGCTTCGATGGCGTACCGGGGCATCCTGAAGAAGTTCCCGAACGAGATCGAATACCACGTCAAGAATAAACAGTGCGACGTGGAAGAGGCCCGACTGGCGAGAGTTTGAGGGTTCGGTAGAGCCATGTTCCAAAGCAAAGCGAAAGAGCCGATTACGAGTACGAGTACGAGTACGAAAAAACCATCTGCCTCGTACTCGTACTCGTACTCGTAATCGTACTCGGCTTTTTGCTTCGCTTTTGAGCACGGTCGCTCTTAGATCAGGGAAGAAACGGAATGCCAACGATAGTAGTTGACGGACAGGAAGTCATCGTAGACCAGGGGACGTCGGTCATCCAGGCCGCGGAGAAGCTGGGGATCTATATCCCGCGCTATTGCTACCACCCGGGCCTGTCCATCGCAGGAAGCTGCCGGCTGTGCATGGTCGAAATTGAGAACATGCCGAAGTTGCAGATCTCCTGTCATACGCGGGTGACGGACGGAATGAAGGTAATCACGAAATCACAGAAAGTCCTGGACGCCCGCAAGGCGATGCTCGAATTCCTGCTGATCAACCACCCGCTCGACTGCCCGGTCTGCGATCAGTCGGGCGAATGCGATCTCCAGAACTTTTATATGGAGATCGGCCAGTACGACAGCCGCTTCCTGGAAGATAAGATCAAGAAAAAGAAGGCGTTTCCAATTGGTCCGCACGTTATGCTCGACCAGGAACGCTGCATCCTCTGCAGCCGCTGTATCCGCTTTTGCGAAGAAGTGTCGAAGACCCACGAACTCGGCATTTTCCAACGGGGGAATCATTCGATCGTCGACCTGCACCCCGGCAAGAAACTGGACAACCCATACTCCGGGAATGTGATCGACATCTGCCCTGTCGGCGCACTGACCGAGACCGAATTCCGCTTCCAGTGCCGGGTCTGGTATCTGCAGATGCAGGACTCGGTGTGCAACAAGTGCTCCCGGGGATGCAACACCCAGATTCACTACAATACGGACCGGCCCTACAAATCCAAGGGTCGAAGGATCGTGCGGCTCAAGCCGCGCTTCAACCCCCACGTCAACAAATGGTGGATGTGCGACGAGGGACGTTTCGGTTACGACTACATCAATACCAACCGTATTGAATACCCTTACCTGCGGAAAGAGGGGACCCTCGAGCTGTCCGACTGGGACGAGATTATCCAGGAGGTCAGTCGCGCGGTGGCCCGGGTCAGTGAGGAGTTCGGCCCGAGCAGCATCGGAGTAATCGTTTCACCTCAGCTTTCAAACGAAGACCTGCTCCTGATCAGGAAGTTCTTTGTTGATACGCTCGGAGTAACCAGTGTCGGCTATCGGAATCCGTGGGAACGGCCGGGTTATCAGGACGAGTTCCTGATTCGGGCCGACAAGAATCCGAACAGCCGGGGCGCCGAGCAGTTCGGCCTGAATGGGGATGTTCGTCGTATTCTCGAAGACGCAGCCGCCGGGACAATCAAGCTCCTCTATATCTTCCAGCACTCGTTCGACGAGCCGGAAGCCCAGGACCTTTTGAAAAGCGCTCCGCTCGTGGTTTTCCACGGGACCAACTGGAACGCAACCGCGAATCTGGCGCACGCAGTGCTGCCGTCGGCGACATACGCCGAGAAAGATGGCACGTTCACCAATTTCGAAGGACGCGTACAGCGGTTTCGCAAGGCGGTGCCGCCGTTGGAGGAATCCAAGACGGAACTGGAGATCATCGGCATGCTCGCTCAAAAGCTCGGGCGCCCCATTCCCTATTCCTCACCGGAAGACCTTTTCGTCGAATGGCGCGGGAAGAGCTACGACGAGCAGGACGGATTTGGGGAGAAACTGGAAGGCAACTGACAGCGGGCAGACGGCAGCGGGCAGTGCGCAGCGGGCAGTCGTCAGTGGGTTTCGCACATGGCATACATCATCGATTTCACTATTGTCACCTTCGTGTTCACCACGGTGATGGGCTTCATGTTCCTGCTCACCTGGATGGAGCGGAAGCAGAGCGCCGTGATGCAGGATCGTATCGGGGCCAACCGCGCCCGGCTTTTCGGCCTGCCGCCCCTGCTCGGCCTGTGGCACAACGTCGCCGACGGCATCAAGATGGTGCTCAAGGAGGACTTCATTCCTCCCCACGGGAACCGGTTCCTGCACACGCTGGCACCGATGATCGCCCTGTTCTTTGCCCTCATCAGTTTCGCCGTGATTCCTTTTGGCGGCGTCTACGACATATGGGGCTACCGCGTCTCGCTGCAGGTCCTTGATCTTAACGTGGGTCTCCTGTACGTGTTCGCCGTGATGAGCATGGGCATCTACGGTTTCGTGCTCGCCGGTTGGGCTTCTGCCAATAATTACGCCTTGCTGGGCGGGATGCGCGCCTCCGGACAGATGATTTCGTATGAAATCACGATGGGGGCCACCGTCATCGGTCTGCTCATGTGTTACGAGACCCTGAACCTTCAGGAAATGACCCAGGCCCAGGGCGAGCTTTACGGCGGATGGTTGCCGATGTGGGGCGTAATCCTGCAGCCGCTTGGTTTCATCCTCTTCAGCACCGCCGCCATGGCTGAGACAAAGCGCGTCCCGTTCGACATTCCCGAGGGAGAATCCGAGATCGTTGGTTACTTCATGGAGTACAGCGGGATGAAATTCGGCATGTTCTGGCAGACCGATTTTCTTGAGACGGTCCTCGCCGGCTGCCTGATCGTTACCCTTTTTTTCGGGGGTTGGCAGGTTCCCTTCCTCACGTCCGACGGGTTTCACTTCCCGTGGGGAACCGACTGGGCGTTGCCTGCCATAGTCGTCATGCTGATGCAGGTTGGGGCCTTCCTTTTCAAGGTGCTGGTCGCCTGTTTTGTCCTGATGCTCATCCGCTGGACGCTGCCGCGCTTCCGGTGGGATCAGCTGATGCGGCTCGGGTGGACGATGATGCTGCCCCTCTCGATCCTCAACATAATCGTCACGGGGCTGGTCATTCTTCTGATCCGAAGCTGACCGCCTGACCGGGGAGGCAGGCACCAAATATATCGAGTGTGAAATGCCGATTAAAAAAGTCGTCGAGCTAAGTCTCTGGGAAAGAACATACGTGCCGGAAGTGATCAAGGGGATCAGCCTGACCGCCGGTCACTTCTTCCGCAACATGGCGGTGCATGTCGCGCAACTTGTGGGCCTGGCGAAGGACAGCCGCGGCTCCGAGACTTACCAGTACCCGGAAGAACGGCGGCCTCTTTCGCCGCGTCTTCGAACGCTTCATCGCCTCACCCGGCGCGAGGACGGGTCTCCGCGCTGCGTTGCCTGCATGATGTGCGAGACCGTCTGCCCTGCCCGGTGCATTTACATCGTCGCGGGCGAGCATCCGAATCCTCAGATCGAGAAGTACCCGGTTCGCTTCGACATCGACGTCGGCCTGTGTATCATGTGCGGCTATTGCGTGGAGGCCTGCCCGGAAGACGCGATCAGAATGGATACCGGGATAATCGACCTGTCGTCGTATACCAGGGAAGGGATGATGTACGACCTGAAGAAATTGCTCCAGCTGTCTCCAATGCCGGCGAAGACGGTCAAAGCCTCGACTAAGCCCGAGGACCTGGGTCTCCCTGCACCCCTTGCCACGCCCGGCGGTGAGCAAGAGCATTGAGCCACGGATTACACGGATTAATCCGATTTAGTCCGTGAAATCCGTGTCAAATACCTGCAAAAATGCTCGTTTGACGGCTTCTTTGACCCTCTGCATCTCGATCGATCTACCGAGCAGAGACGACAACGAAACCATAGGGCAATCGACAATTCCGCAAGGATTGATAAGCTGGAAATAGCGCAGATCTGTTCCTACATTGAGGGCGAAGCCATGCATCGTCACCCATCCCCGGACGCCGATCCCGATGGAGGCTAATTTGCCCTTGTCAGTCCAGACCCCCGTGAGGCCGGCCCGCCTGCCTCCGACGACCCCGAAAACCGACGAGGCTCGGATGAGGGCTTCCTCGATCTGCCGGAGATAAAGGTGGACATCACGGCCGCGACGTCGCAAATCCACGTGAGGATAACCGACCAGTTGCCCGGGACCGTGATAAGTGACATCTCCTCCTCGATTGATCCGAACCAGGTTGACAGGATTCCCGTCCCAGTCGGCCGTTGCGAGCAGATTTGCAGCGTCGCCGCTGCGCCCGGCAGTAAACACGTGGGGATGTTCGAGAAGGTACACGGTTTCCGGCCGGGTCCCCTGTTGCACCCCCCGGACGGTGTCCTCCTGGATGCGCAGGGCGTCTTCGAAGAGGATGCAGCCAAGATCGAGGAACTCCATTGTGCTCACAATAACACGGGTTGGATCGTGTACGGCAAGGCGATCAACGGTCACCTGCGGGGTCCGTTAACCGTTTAACTTGTTAACCCATTTTCGTGTTGACTGATAAGCGGGAACACCCATAGAATCTGCTCCATCATTTTGAGGGTTGCGGGAGTGCCAATGGACGGTAGAGGTCTGATTAAATCGTTTAAAGAGCAGTACGGGAAAGACGCCGAGATTCTCGTCCGGGCCCCCGGCCGGGTGAATCTTATAGGCGAGCACACCGATTACAACGACGGGTTTGTTTTCCCGGCCGACATCGATCACGAGATCTGGATGGCTGCGGGACGCCGTACCGACCGAAACATCCGCGCCTTCTCGGTGAATTTTCAACAACCTTCGCTTTTCAGCCTGGACGAGCTCGTCCGCGACCCGGACGCCTCGTGGAGCGATTACATCAGGGGCGTGCTGCTGGAGTACCAGAAGCGGGGCAGCCAGCTCGACGGCATGGACCTCGTTGTGGCCGGTGATGTTCCCGTTGGAGCGGGATTGAGCAGTTCGGCGGCGATGGAAGTGGCCACCGCGGAAACCGCTCGTGTCCTGAACGACATCGCCATCGGGCGGGTGGAACTCGCGTTGTTGAGCCAGGCGGCGGAAAGGAACTTCGTCGGAGTCCAGTGCGGCATCATGGACCAGTTCGTCTCGGTGCTCGGCCGCGCCGGTACCGCGCTGCTGCTCGATTGCCGCGACCTTTCGTTCCGCAACGTGCCACTCTCGATGAGCGCGAATATAGTCATCTGTGATACCCGCAAGGAGCGCGCTCTGGAGAGGTCCGAGTACAACCGGCGTCGAGAAGAGTGCGAGGAGGCTGTCGAGGCCTTGAGCGGCGCGCTCGGGAGGATCAAAGCTCTCAGAGACGTCGTCCCCGAGCAGGTGGAGGAGAACAAGAGCCTGCTCACCGAAACGCAATACAAGCGAGCGCGCCACGTCGTCACCGAGAACGCCCGCGTCCTGCGTGGCGTTGACCTCCTCGAGACGGGAGACATCCAGGGCTTCGGCAAGTTGATGTACGAATCCCACACCAGCCTGAGAGACGATTACGAGGTTAGCTGTCCGGAGCTCGACATTCTGGTCGACCTGGCGGGCGCGCACCCGGGCACCATCGGCGCTCGCATGACGGGCGCCGGCTTTGGCGGCTGTACCGTGAATATCGTCGAGTCGGATGCCGTCGAGCATTTCAGGCAAGCGGTCGGCCGAGCCTACCAATCCCGCACCGGCATCGAGCCACTGATCTACGTATGCCAGCCGTCGGACGGCGTCAGTTTCGACTGGCTCGACTGAATGCGGAATGCGGAATTCGGAATGCGTAATTAAGGCAAGCC
>CAYQYP010000511.1:0-5857 GCA_964421755.1 uncultured Acidobacteriota bacterium | reverse complement strand
CAGCAGCTGCCCTTGTACTTCACGGCGGGCGTTTCGGCGCGTGGGCTGTTCGACGCGCGCCCGCGAGATGTCGTGTCGTTCGGCGTCGGATCCGGTCACTTCAGCAAAGAGCTGAAACGAGCCCAGCAAAATGGACGGCTGATTCCTCCCGAAGGTGGTGTCCAGGATCACGAGACGGTCGTGGAACTGACCTATCGCTTCGACTTGCGCAAGGGCGCCTATTTCATCCAGCCCGACTTCCAATACATTATTAGCCCCGGCGGCACAGGCGGTCTTCCTGACGCGCCGGTGTTGGGCGCCCAGTTCGGAATCAACTTCTGAGCAATACTCGTGTCCTCCTGGGTTCGGTGGAAGATCTTGACCCTGGCGGCGGGACTCTCAGAACAAGCAGGGTAATAGAGTCACGGAAGACCGTTCAACCGGCATATAGCCATTGCATAGCGGTTTCCTCACCTAGTTCGACGGCCCGCAAACCCGCGACACGGCCGCGTCTCACATCTTCCACCAAAAGCTAACTTCACCCTCACGACTTAATACACCCATGCATTCATCATGGTCCCACGATGCGAACAAACACTCGAATTCTCTATTGGGCCTTGATCGTCGGAGCGTTTGGCCTGGTGGCGCGAGCACAGGATTCGACGTCTGCCGCCGAGACGCTCACGGTGGATCAGGCCGTCCGTTACGCCCTCGAGCACAACCCGTCTGTGCGAACGGCAGGGCTCGAAATCGAAAAAGCCGGGGACAACCTGGCTGCATTTCGCACCCGCCGGCTTCCCTCCATTAAATGGAATACGCTTGGTGGACAACTGCTCACCAGGCCAAGCGTCACCTTCTCGCAGGGGGTCTTCGGCAGTTATGCCGACATTGGCCCGATACCAAGCCAAGACACCAAAGTGGACGTGCCTCGCCGGCCCACCGCGCAAGTGTTTGGACAAATCCTTCAACCGCTCTCCCAGCAATACCGGCTTGGCCTCGGGGTTAAGGCCCTCGAGTTGGAACGGCAGGTCGAGGCGGCTAAGCTGGCCGAGAACCGAGCGGCCGTGGCCGAGCAGGTGCGCAAAGCCTATTACCGGCTGCTCGAAACTCAGAGCGCGCTCGAGGCCGTCGAGCGGTCTCTTCCGCTCTACCGGGAGACGGTGCGGCTCGCTCAGGTTGGTCTCCGAGTCGACACCGTTCTGCAAAGCCAGCGCCTCACGGCCGAGGCCGAAGTTGCAAAGGTGGAGCTCGAGGCGCTCAAGCTGCGCAATCCGATCGCGACGCAGATGGAAGCGCTCAATGAGCTCATGGGCCGGCCCGTGAATACGCCCTTTAGGACAGCAGGTGTTGAGCAGATCGTCGCGGATACGATCGACCCCGAAGAGGCAATACAGAAGGCCCTCACCCAGCGTCCAGAGCTGCGGCAGGCAAGCCTCAAAGTTCAGCAGGCCGACCTCGACGTCCGGGTCAAGAAATCCGAATACATTCCTGACGTCAACCTGGCCCTGGTTTACAACTCCGCTTTCAACTTCGACAACGCTTTGCCTAAGAACGTCTTGACTGCCGGCGTGTTCTTCGAATGGGAGGTGTTCGACTGGGGCCGCAAGAAACAGGAGATGGCAGCGAGGCGGCGCACAGCCTCAGAGGCGCGGATCGCCCAGGAAGCTCTTGAACGCCGCATCCGCGTAGAAGTCGCGCAGGCAGTCCGGCAGTGTGTCGAGGCGGGTCAGCGAGTGAAAGTAAGCACACTGGTGCAGCAGGCGGCCCGGGAGGGCTTGCGCGAGGACCAGTCTGCCTTTGGCCGCGAGGCGGTGCTCTTGAAAGACGTTCTTCAATCACAAACGGTTCTGGCTGGAGCGGATGACGAACAACGTCGCGCGCTGGCCGGTTATTGGTCCGCGAGGGCCCAATTGAAACGAGTGCTGGGGGAACAATGAAAAGACATATGAATTCCATCGCCGCGATTCTGGCCGGCGGACTGCTTGTCCTTAGCGGGTGTAAAGAACGAGAAACCGAAGTAAACGCGGCGGCGGCCGCACTACCTGTCCAGACGGCCGCAGTCGAAGAAGTGGCGGTCGACACCGCCACTCACTATTCGGCGACGATTGAACCGGACACCACCGTCGAGATGGCCTTTAAGGTCGACGGCTACGTCGACTCACTTTTCAAGGTCGGCGGCCGGAACGTCCAGGAAGGCGACTTTGTGCCGAAAGGCGCCTTGCTGGCCCGCGTCCGCCAGAGCGATTACCAGGCCGGCCTAGACGTAGCCCAGGCTCAGGCCCAGCAAGCCGAAGAAGGGCTCAATGCCGCTCAATGGCAGTTGTCGCAGGCGGAGGCAATCTACAAGAAGGCTGTGCTCGATTCCGAGCGCGCCGTGGCTCTGTACCAGGAGAAAGCGCTCACCAAACCGGACTATGACGCCGCCCGGGCGCAACTGGATGCCACCCACGCCCAGGTGGAGGCAGCTCGGAAGAATGTTGAGGCTCAGCGGAGTCTATTAGGGAGCACCAGAGCGCAGGAGCGATTGGCCACCATTACCTTCGAGGACACGGCGCTCGTGGCGCCCATAGCGGCGGTCGTGCTGGAAAAACGAATCGAGCCGGGCAGTCTCGTTGGACGAGGAGTACCGGTCTTCCGGCTAGGCGACGTGGGGACGGTCCGAATGGCATTCGGCGTTCCGGACACGATGGTGACGGGACTGAGGCTCCACGCGGTCCTCCCGGTCAACGTTGACGCGTTGCCCGACAGCCCGTTTCAGGGTCGCATCCGGCAGATCGCCGCGGCGGCGAATCAGGCGACGCGTTTGTATCGAGTTGAGGTCGTGATTCCGAACGCTAAGCAGCAGCTGAAAGCCGGCATGATGGGCAAGGTTTCGGTTCCGGGAGCTCAACCGGCCGTCCTACTGCCCGCGGTCCCGGCTACGGCGCTGTTGCGGTCACCTTCGGATCCCAACGCCGCCTCAGCTTTCGTCATCGAGGCCGGGTCGGGAAAAACCCTGGCACGGCTTCGAACCATCCGTCTCGGACAGTTCGTGGGCTCCCGCGTCACCGTGCTCGCCGGCCTGAAGAAAGGCGAGTCAGTCGTGACGGGCGGAAGGCAAAACCTTGTGGACGGCGCGATCGTTCGGGTTATGGAGTGAGAGGTTAGATATGGCACACATAACAGATCAGGAATTGATTGCCCGCAGCCGGTCAACCGCGCGCTACGTCATCAACCACCCGCACGTCGCCTTTGTTGGCCTGGCGGCGGTTCTGGCGTGGGGTATATTCGGCTACCTGAACATGCCCCAGCGCAAGGACCCCGACATTCAGGTCCGTCAGTGCATGGTCGTGACCCCGTGGCCGGGAATCGAGGCTGCGCGCGTCGAGCAGTTGATCACGAGAAAGATCGAGCGCCAGGTTGGACTGAATGCGCGTATCGATGAGATCAAATCGATTTCGCGCAACGGCCTTTCCGTCGTTTACCCGGAGGTGCAGGAGAAGGGCCAATTTGACGTGATGAAGGAATTCGACGACTTGAAGGGCAAACTGGACAGTATTCAGGACTTGCCCGAGGGCGCCGGTCCGATCTACTTCATCAAGGATTTCGGCGATACCGCGGCGCTCATGCTGACGGTGGCGTCGCCGCGGGTTGGCGCGGACGAGATCGCGTCGCGTGCGGCGGCGATTCGCAAAGCGATTGAAGATGCCCGGAGCGGGTTGCCGGGCGATCGAGCGACGGTCGTGCTGCCCCATCCGGGTGGCCTGGATCCCGAGACACTCAGGAGAGCCGCGGAGATGCTGCGCTTGTCCTGGCTGGAGCGCAAGGTCGGGGAAGGAATACACATTTTCAAAGGTTCGGGCTTTACCGCGCTGGATCTCTCCACAAGTCGTTCCGAAGAAGATCTGCGGAAGGAACTGCAGCGCCTTATCGAGGAGAACATACGAAGCGACCAGCTTCATCCCGACCTTTGGGTCCCGATCATCGTGCGCGATCCTGCCGACACCGCACGCCTCTTGGCTTCCGTCGCCGGCGACAAATACAGCTACCGCGAGATGGACAATCTCACGGACCTCATCGAGCGACAACTGAAACTCATCCCCTTGGTGAGCAAAGTAGAACGGGTGGGCGTGCTGGATGAACGGGTGTATCTCACCTTCTCGCGAAACCGAATGGCGGCGTATGGGATCTCGCCCGTCGCCTTCATCGAGGCGCTGCGCGCGCGAAACATCACAGCCGCGGGCGGGGACGTCAACGCGGCAGGAAGGAACATCGCGATTATCCCCGCGGGTGAGTTTCGTTCCGTCGACGAAATAGGCAATGTTGCCGTCGGAACGACCCCCGGGGGCGCGCCAATCTATATGCGCGACGTCGCCGAAATACATCGCGAATACGAGAGTCCGGCGCGGTATCTGAACCACTATACGCGGCGATCTGACGGGAGCGACTGGGTGTCGACGCGCGCCATCACTCTGTCTGTTCAGATGCGCAAGGGACAGCAGATCGGAGAGTTTGGCAAGCTGGTCGACGCCAGACTGGAAGAAGTGAGACGGCAACTGCCCGGCGATCTGGTTCTGGCCAGGACCTCCGATCAGCCGCGTCAGGTAACGGAGAACATCAGCCTTTTCATGTCGAGCCTCTGGGAGGCGATTCTGCTGGTCGTGGCGATTTCCTGGATCGGGTTCTGGAGCTGGCGTTCCGCGATTCTCATGGCGCTCGCCATTCCGATTACGCTCGCGCTGACGTTCGGCATGACGTACGTTCTTGGAATCGATCTACAGCAGGTTTCCATCGCCTCCCTGATCATCGCGCTCGGGCTTCTGGTGGACGTGCCGGTCGTCTCGGGCGACGCGATCGAGCGCGCGATGGGCCACGGGCACAAAAGGCCTCTGGCCGCATGGCTGGGCCCGACAAAGCTGTTCAAGACGATGCTCTATGCCACGCTCACAAACGTTGTCGCTTACCTGCCGTTTCTAATGTTAACGGGAGACACCGGCAAGTTCATGCACAGCTTGCCCATCGTTATCACGTGTTCGCTGATTGCCGCACAGATTGTGGCCATGACCTTCGTGCCCTTGATCAGCCGCTATCTGCTCAAGCCTAAACCGGAGATTCCTATCGAGCAGCAACGCACCACCGGGTATGGGAAATGGTATTGGAAGATCGGCTCGTGGGCGATCGCTCATCGAAAGCTCTGCGCCCTGGGATCGCTCGGCGTTCTCGTCATCGGGGTCCTGCTGTTTCGGCAATTGCCGCAGCAGTTCTTTCCCAAGGACCTGCAATATCTGTCGTACGTAGACGTCTGGCTGCCCGAGGACGCCCCTCTGGAGGTCACGGCGGGGGCCAGCCGAAAAGCGGAACGTATCATCCGGGAAGTGGCAGAAGAATACGGCCGGGAGCACGAGAGGCCAGGCGCCGTCCTGAAGTCTCTGACGACGTTCGTGGGCGGGGGCGGGCCTCGGTTCTGGCTCTCGGCGACTCCCGAATCACCGCAGCCGAATTACGCCCAGGTCGTCATTGAGGTCGAAGACAAGCATGACACCAACCACCTGGTGGGGCCGTGGCAGCGCGCGCTTAGCGCCGGAGTTCCTGAGGCGCGGGTCGACATGCGCCAACTGGAAACGGGAAAGCCTATCGGCATACCGGTTCAAATTCGTGTGATGGGCGAAGATATCCCTACGCTTCGCGGCGAAGCCGAACGTTTGAAAGCGATCTTCCGAGCAGTGCCGTTCGCCTTACGCATCCGTGACGACTGGGGCGTTGACTGCCTGCAGACGGTCTTTACCCTGGATCAGGACCGAGCGGCCGCAGCCGGGGTCACGGCGTATGACCTGCAAGCAAGCACGGCTGCTGCCGTCGACGGATTCCCGGTGACGACATTCCGCGAAGGCGACAAGCA
>CAYQYP010000510.1:0-6080 GCA_964421755.1 uncultured Acidobacteriota bacterium | reverse complement strand
CGGCCCGCTTGCCCCCTCGGTCAGTTGGTCAGCAGGTCAAGTGGTCAGCGGGTATTACTTCACGATGTGGAACATGCGGCTCCAGCGGGTCCTCGGGATGAAGTAGATGACTCGCTCGGCATAAAGCTTGATCAGTTCCGGAGCAGTGGTTCTCAGATAGGCGTCCTTGTCGTCCTCGTAGGACCAGAACACGATCAGCGGCCGGCCGACGATGTGACTCTTGGGAAGTAGCCCGAAGTACCGGCTGTCCGCGCTGTCGTCCCTGTTGTCCCCCATCATGAAATAGTGATCGGCCGGAATCTCGACTGGCCCAAAGTGGTCGCGGCGACTGTCTGCGTAATAGTGATCGAGGGGACGTACGGTCGGGTCTTCGTGGACTTTGTACGGTTCCACCAGTGGCTTGCCGTTAATGTAGACGGTCTTGCCCCTCACCTGGAGTGTCTCGCCCGGCAGGCCGATTGCCCTCTTGACGTAGAGTACCTCCGGCTGGTTGGGGAACTTGAAAACGATGATGTCCCCCCGTTTGATCTCTCTTCCGGGAACCCCGGGCAGGCCGGAAAGAAAGGCATTTCGAACGGTGAACTTGTCAATCAGCAGCCTGTCCCCGACCAGTATGGTGGGGACCATCGAAGGGGTGGGCACCGTCATCGGGTGCACCACATAGGTGGTAACGAACAGGGCGAAGATCGTCATCACCGCCGTCGTCACAAAGTACTCGCGTAAAGTGCTGTGCTGCGGGGTCTCCCGCTGGTCCTTCTCTTTTTCCTTTTCCCTGTCCTTCTTCAGCTTCTGCTTCAGTTCAGCCATGTGTTTTGCGAGCCTTTGAAACTCTGCATTATAACGTAAACGACCCTCAAGACCTCAAGGACGTCAACGACAAGAACGACCACAGACCCGTTTGTCCTCGTTTCGTTGGTCTCCCTGCGGTCCTTGAGGTCGTTTGAATTTACTCCCCGCCATACACACGCACTTGGGACGTATCCTCGCACTCCCGCAGCAGCTGTTGCACGCTCTTGCCGGTCCTCGGGTCGATGAAATCGGGCGCAATTTCGGCCAGTGGAACGAGAACGAACTTCCTCGCGTACACTCCCGGATGGGGAATCACCAGACGGGATTCCTCGATCAGGCGCTCGCCGCAGAACAGGATGTCGATATCGAGCTCCCGGGGTCCCTTGGGAATCGTGCGTTGCCTGCCCAGGAACTGCTCGATGTCCAGGCAGATCCGCAGCAGGTCCCAAGGGGGCAAGGACGTGTCGACCTCGCAGGCCTGGTTCAAAAACTCCGGCTGATCGCGGACGAACAGCGGTTCAGTCTCATACACGGAAGATCGGCACACCAGCCGGATGCCCGCCTTCTCGAGCTCCTCGACCGACCGCCGCAAGAACTCGAGACGGTCGCCCAGGTTTGACCCGAGACCGAGGAAGATTCCGTTAAGCCTCATGTTTAGAAGACCGTCGGCGGGCGCCTGATCGTCCCGAACGCCCCGATTCCTTTCAGAAAGAAAGAGAAGCGGATCTGTCGTTCCTGCCTGACGCCAAGATTGAACGCCTGCATTTCGACCGAGACGCCGCAGCAGTCGCAGATGTAGTTGATGCGGGACAGGGAGTTCTGGAATCGAGAGGCAGCCGCGTCGTAACTGAATGAGGTCGATCCCGACAGTCCTTTGGCCTGATTCCCCACGTACAAATAGGCCTGCAGCTGATTGCTGTCGAACGTACCCGCCTCCTGGCCCATCCGCTGGGTGATGAAATAACTGGTTCCGAAAGAGAAAAGCGGTTTGCCGAAGAAACCGGTCATCGAAAAGCTCCTGAACTGCCCGTACCGCGTGTCGAAATCCCCACGGACGTCAAAACTGAACCCGGGCTCCGGGGACACCCGTACTTGTGTGACGATCGGAGAGAAGTTACGCGGTACGGCTCCGTAGTAGAAGCCTGTGATCGTGTTAAGCGGATAGAACTGGTTGATCTCGCCCTCCCGCAGCGCCCCGGAAAAATCCCGATCGAAGAAGTGCTTCTGTACGACCTTTACCGAAAGGAATTCGTAAGGCGCGACACCGCCCTCGAGTTCCCGTTTTCTGAAGAACCGATTGAAAATGCCGTACTCCACCTCGTTGGTGTTGGCGATGGGATCGTCCTCATCAAATCGAATGATACGGTCAAATTCGTCAATGCCGCGGATCAGCCGGTATCGAGCCGTCGGTTCAATCAGGTGCTTCCAGCTGCCGTTTCCACCATCGCCGAAAACGCGCGACAGGCCCCAACCCTGCAACGACATATCCAGCTCCGCGTACGTGCGGAAAACGTCGTCGCTGACTAGATTGACGTTCCCGGCCTCGTCTGTGACGAGGCTGTCGGCGTAGTAGGTTTGCCGCAACCCGAGCTGGGGCGTCAGGCGAAGCCCCTGGAACAAGGGCACCGACGAATAGACACGGGGGAAGATGTCGAAACGTTGGCTGATGCCGTCCGTCTGGATAATCTGATCGCTCCGGTTCAGCCCGCGGAAGGATGTTTCGAAATCCAGATACAACGGTGTCCGCGGTACTTGCTTGCCGCGCAGGCGAAAGTCCAGAGCGGGCGTGCTCCGCACGACCACGTTCCTTCCGACAGAAATCGTTTCCTCCCGGGAGAGGAGGAAATTGACCGAGGAGGCGCCCAAGTTGTTTGTCAGAAAGATCCTCGAGTTCTCAGTCGGCCGTGTGGCGACGTAGAAGTCCTCCGAAAAGACCTGTCGGAAGAGGAAGTTGGACACCAGGTTGAAATCAGCCACCGCCCGGAAGCCTTTTCCAAAGTGCGTTTCACCCAAACCGTTGAAGCTGGCCCCCCCTTGGTCCTTCCGGTCGTCGATCATATAGGCGTCGAACTCGAGGCTGGAGCTGGCATTCGGCTTGGTTCGAAAGGTAAAGCCATGCGCAAAACCGCGTTGGGAATAGTAGGTCTCGTTGATCATCAGGTCGGCGCTGTCGCCCAGCGTCAGGTAGAACGACTGGCTTATACGCCTCCCTTTGTTGCTTGAAGTGCCGGTCGTCGGTAGGAGTAATCCGCTGGATCTCTTCTTCTTCTCGGTGGGGAACAGAACATAGGGCAGGTAGAAGACCGGTATGCCCTTCACTCGAAAGAAGGTATGCGCCATACGCGCCGTCCCGCCAACTTCAATCCGAGTGTTGTTAACTGCGAAACTCCATTTAGGGAGGGCCTCGTCGCAGGCAGTCAAGAAGGCGTTTTTCGCTCGAAAAGTGTTGGGTCCGGTCTTTTCGACCTGTTTCGCGCGGATAAAGAGCTGTTGATCCGTGTAGCCGTCTGCGTCGTAAATCAGTCCGGTGTCGGTGTTCAGATCTATCTCGGCGCGGCTCCCGCGAAGCCACTGCACCCCCCTCGTCACCTCGACCTTGCCTTCGGCATGCACTTTCTCGACGTCGGCAAAGTAGGTGGCTCTGTCTGCCTTCAGGACTGAATCTTGGTATGTGACGACCACCTGGCCTTCGGCTACGAACCGGTTGCCTTCGCGAGTCACCTGGTCGGCAACGAGCACGACGGTGCCGCCTTCGTAGGGCATCTCGACCCTGACCCGCTCCTGGCCCAAGACGAACGGGGCCAGAATTGCCCATATCAGGATGGCGGCCGCGCGATGCATTTGATTAAGATAACAGGCGAACGGAGTCCCAAGCGAGTCGAGATTTTCGGTTTGGCGGGGTAAAAAACTGAAGGGCTCTGGTTGGGGGGGAGGGTATCCAAGTCCAGAGCCCTTTGGCGCTCATTGCTGAGTCACAGTGTAAGATGCAAACATTTGGAAAAAGTTTACGTGAATGGAAACTTTTTTGTGATCTTTTCCGCTAAATGACCAATAATCAACAAGTTAAATTTGAAGATTTTTTTCAACGCCTGCGCCTATTCGCGTTCTTTCACCTCGGATCTGATGCCAAAATCAGTTTGGCCGATCAACCGGAGGGAATCCGCGTCACGATCGCCCACCGCCGGGTCACTCCCTTTGATTTCTTCCTGACCTGGGAGGAACTCCGGGCATTGCTCGACTCACCCTCCGAGTGCGAGGACTTCCTGCTTGCGCAACTGATGCGCCATCGGGCCTCATGAATGCGGAGTGCGGAATGCGGAATGCGGATTTGGACTTTCAGATTGAGACCGAAACTCGCGAGAGGGAGGGCGGCCAGGTTGCTGTTAATGCCTTTCGAATCCGCAATCCGAAATCAGCAATCCACAATCCACGAAATCCGCAATGCTCGTGGATTGACAGACTGAGGGCTTCTCGGTCAAAATAATCTTTCTTGACTCGGTGGCCCTGTCGTCTAGTGGCCTAGGACGCTGGCCTCTCACGCCGGTAACACGGGTTCGAATCCCGTCGGGGCTACCAACCTGAGTCAAGCGGTTCCCATCATCGGCCCCAGTGCGGCCGTGTGCATGTCCGCCCTGGTACGCCGCTTGGCTGTCCCTACCAGGGCCGCCTCGGGAGGCCGGCGGACCGACGAGCGGGTCGGCTCACCGTAGCCGAGTCGCAGCAGTACCACCGGGCTTTCGCAGCCAAGTCCCAGATAACTGCCCAACTCTTCGCCGTGCACGTGGACCGGAGCACAGCTGATGCCCAATTCGGTTGCAGTCAACAGCACGCGCTGCAGGCTTCGCCCCGCACTGACCCAACCGGATGCATCGTTCGTCTCGCATAGCACCAGTATGAAGGCGGAGGTGTTGCGGGCCTGGCGGCAAAATTTCTTCGCCTGTTTTTGGGGACTCAGGTAGTGCCGCCAGAGAACACGGGCCGGCCATCCCGGCCAGGCGGGAAAGCCCACAACAGAGGCATCGATACCATCCCGAAGCGCCCGCAGCTGCCGACGGTCGAACCGGAGCCAGGAAAGAAGCTCTTGTACGAACTCGGCGTCGGCAAAGTATCGAGGCAAGGCTTCCCGAGCCATGTCGGTGAGCGCCCTGATGTCGCGGTCGTCCGTGAACAGTCCCAGGCGGATGCCGGGGCGACGGCTCGCCGTCACGAGGCGCCCGAGTTTCGCGCTCGAAATCGCTTCCGATCGGAACTTGCTCCGGACCGTCTGGCGTTCGGGGATGGCCCGTAAAAGATCAGGCTCGGGTTCCCGATACCTTCTTCTACTGAAATGAATCAGGAGCGGTTCAGGACATTCGTCCTGGGGGAGGTACTCCACTTCGGCGTTCATCCCGTAACAGCCGACACCGACGAGAATATTCTCCAGGGCGCATCCGAGCGCCGCGTATAGACCGGTGTCTTTCGGGTCGGCGATCGGAAGGCTCCGCCGATGGTCCGGGTAGATGCGCACGGTGTCCTTGCCAACTGAGAACGCCCATGGCTGCGTGTTGTACATGGAGGGGGCCATGGTCGCAAGTCTCAATAGTTCAACGGCTTGCTTCCTGAATATCGGATCGGAGGGTCGGCCGCGCATCTCTCCCCCTGTCTGAGGTTGACCGGTACCCCCCCGGTTGGTCTCCCGCTGTTCAAAGTACCTTTGATGACCGGGAGAAGCAAGCGGGAAATCAGGGGAAGACTGGGAGACAAGGAGACAGGGAGACAGGGAGAGGGGGAGACTGGAGACAGGGAGACAGGGAGAGGGGGAGACAGGGAGAGGGGGAGACCCTTGGAGCGCGGAACGTCCCGTCCGCACTGGGATCCTGGAGTTTTTACATTTCCGGGGAGACAAAAGGCGCCAAGGTTGTAGGTCCGGTTTCCAACCGGACCCGGGAGATTTTACATTCTTCGGCCTTTCAGGCCGAAGGCGGTCGCAGCCGGCTGAAAATGTAAAAACTCCACTCGCGGGCATCTTGCCCGCGCGCCGGGCGTCCCGCCCGGCGTTAATCGGGGTTCGATGGCTTCCGAAAAGCCAAGACAACGGCAACGGCGGGCAGGATGCCCGCCGCGCGGACAGGATGTCCGCGCTCCAAGACGATGTCCGGCGGCGCTGAGTCTCCCCTGCGTGGCGAACTTACGATCTGTCCCTAATTTCTTTGTCCCAACGATAGGGGAGCAGTCTCCTTGTCTCCTAGTCTCCTTGTCTCCCTCTCTCCCCGTCTCCTTGTCTCCCCCTCTCCTAGTCTCCCCCTCTCCCG
>CAYQYP010000509.1:0-10639 GCA_964421755.1 uncultured Acidobacteriota bacterium | reverse complement strand
GTCCGGCACACCGGCGCGATTGAGCTCGTCGAGGAGGAGTGGCACGATCACCTGGGTTGGTGTCCGGCGCGTGTTATCGTCCGAAATGATCACAACCTTCTGGCCAGTGTGGAGAGAGTCGACGAGTGGCGGACAGCCGAATGGACGCGCCAGCGAGGACCGGAGAAGCGCCTCCGGATCGCTCGCCGCCGCGAGGTTCCCCGGCTCTGCCTCAAAAAGCAGGTTGCGCTCAGGGATGCTGACGGAAAGCGTTCGGTTTACGTAAGGAATCTCGGTGGTTCTTTTCATGTGTCGTCGTGCTCCATGCAGGGCTCGTCCTCAAGGATTCTGCGCCTCCAAGATCTGTTTCATCCTCTCCCTGGCGCTTCGGGCAGCCTTGTCCGGCTCCAAGATGTAATCCCAGGAGAGCTCGGCGGTCAGGAACCCGTCGTAGCTGGTCTGCCGCAAGGCCGACAAGAATGGCGTGAAATTGAACGTCCCCTCGCCGGGAATGAGGTGTTGATCGCGAAGGCCGTTATTGTCGTCCACGTGCACGTGAAAGAGCTTCTCGCCCAGTGCAGGGATCGCTTCGTGCGCCTCTTCTCCGACCACGTGGCTGTGCCCGTTGTCGAGCACCACGCCAAGGTTCGGAGCGCCGACTTGCTCGATCAGTTCGATCGCTTGCTGACAGGTGTTCACGAGGTCCGTTTCGTACTTGTCCGCAGGCTCGAGGGCCACGCGCAGGTTCAGACTCCGGGCAGTTTCGCAGATCTCGCCAAGACTCTCAGCAAGGCGTCCAGCAGCATCCTCGCGGGCCTGTCCGAAAACTGAGTGCCCCGGACAAACCGAGACAACGGGTGCTCCGAGCTCGGCGGCTGTCTGGAGTCCCTCCTTTATATAGCTCACACTGTCGTCCCTCACCTTTGGGGAGGCGCTGCAAAGGCTGGTTGGGTACCGAAACTGTGCGGGAATGAAAGAGGGGATGCTGAGGCCTAGGTCGGTCACGCGCTTTGCCAGCTCGCGAACCTGCGCGGAAGTCAGGTCGGTCCTATAGGCGTGCGGCCGGCCTCCCCAGATGTCCACCCCGTCGTACCCGGCGTCGGCAATCCGGAGGATCGCCTGGTCCAGCGGGTAGTTCAGAAAAACGAATGAACTGAGGCTCAGTTTCATCGGCGACCTGCAACCGGCGTCTCGTGTGCCGCAATCAGACCTTCGTAATAGTCCCTGGCGCGTACCGCTTCTTCGACGATGTTTTTGACGCCAGCCGTGTCGACGATCAGGAAGCCGTCGTAGCCGACGCGTCTGAGGCTCTGGATGATGCTGGGGAAATCGATGTTCCCCTGGCCTGGAGAGTTATGATACGCATTCGTGCCATCGTTGTCCGACAGGTGCACGAGCTTGATAAGACCCGCAAGCTTCGGTATGACCAGGGCGAGGTACTCCTTGCCGGCGTGCACGTGCGCGACGTCGAGGATCACTCCCACGTTCTTCGCCTGGCTCTCGCGCAGTAGGTTCATGACTGCATCCGTCGACGAGAAGACATCGTTGGCTCTCGTTTCGACTGTCAGAATCAGCCCCTTGCGCTTCGCGACGCCTGCCAGTTCGCCAACCAGCGTTACCGCGTTCTCCCAGAACCTCGGCCAGGAGAAATCTTCTCTGACGGAAACTGCCGTCGGCGGCCCGCCCACGTACAGTTCCGTTCCCTGCGGACGAATCTCTGGCGGCATGTATCCGCAGATCGACACCATTGGACTTCGAAGTTCAGCGATCAGGTCAGTAATGGCGTCGAAGTCTGAAATCGCTTGCCGGCGTATCGCTGGATCCAGGCTGAACATCTTCTCCTCGACCGCCATGATCGAAGCGCACTCCATGCCGTATCGCTCCAGAATGGCTTTCATCTTCGGAAGATCACGCCGGTGGTGGGGAACAAGATGGTCGGTGAACTCGAGTTCGAGCGCCTTGAAACCCGCTCGCCCGACGATTTCCATCCCTTTGAGATGGTCTTCAGGCGACGGCGGCAGGCCGAACAGGGTGATCGGGATGGTGAAACCGCAAGCAACTCTCATCGCAAAACCTCCTGCGTGTGTCGAGCACGATTTCCTCCCTTCGGGAAAAGGTACTGTCTCGGGCGACCGGAAGTCAATCAGCACATCTGGAGCCTGGCGCCACACGGACACCAATACAACGGACCGGTCCCGAGGTTGTTGAAAATGTTGACTTTCGTGTAAATAGGCCTGAAAGGCCGACAGATATTAGCCCAGGGCGGAGCGCTTTGTGCGTAGCCCTGGTTCCAGGCCTTAAGCCCCTTATTCAACACCCTCTTCCCTTTCGCGGCGCGAGGGGTTCGTCCGGTTGACAGCCGGGAAGCGATCTGTTGTCGTGAGAAAGAGGCTTTTCAAATGTTGACTCCCGAGGCCTTACGGGCGGGATGCGAAGAATTGAGCGTTCGACAGGGCGATTGCCTGCTTTTTGAGGCGCCCGATTTGAAAGCGGATGAGGTGGATTTCGACGCGCTGCTTCAGGCGCTGCTGGATGCCGTCGGGAAGACCGGCACCTTGTTCGTACCAACGTGCACTCCGCCTGAGGGCACCCCCAAGGAGCCTTTCGACCCCCTCGAGTCCCCGTCGGAAGCGGGTGAGTTCTCCGAGTACTTCCGACGTCAGCCCGGCGTCCTTCGAAGCCACCACCCAACTCACTCGGTCGCCGCGGTGGGAATGGAGGCTGAAGCCGCGCTGTCGGGACACCGGGGCGCAGGCTCGCGGCCGAGCCCTTGGGGAGATGGCGCATTCGGTATGGGCAGTCCCTGGGACTTCGTCTATGAAGCCGATGCCAAGTGGCTCCTTCTGGGGACCCGCTGGTCATCGACTGTCTTCTTCGACTACGTTCGCGCGCTGCATCACAAGGACCAGTTCAGGTGGACCAGGCGCGCGCCGTGGCCACGGTTCGACGCGCGCGCCCTGGGCCGGGAGCTCATCGCGCGCGGAATCGCCCGCCGAATGCGGAATAGTTCGGAGATCAACGGCTCTGAATCCGCAATCGTGTGCCTATCCACGAAACAGGCCGTTGACGTGGCGCTCGACCTGCTGGACGCCGAGCCCTTCAGGCTGCGTCCGAGCCGGGATTTCCGCAGCTGGCTCCAGATCCGTGATCGGATCAAAGAGCAGGGCTACCTCCAGGGGGGTGCGGCACGTGTTTCCATTACCCCACCGGTTCCCGCGACCCGATGGGATGGAAAGCAGCTCGAGCGGGTTGCCCGCGACCTGTTTGTCCGGGCCGTTTACCTGTCGGACGGAACCAATCGAGTGATCATTGCCCTGTGCGACCTCCTCGGCCTTTCGCGACCTCTCGTCGCCCGCATGAGGGAGTCGGTGGAGGCAGCAACCGGGGTCCCTGGAGCCAACGTGATGATTGCCTGCACGCACGCACACGGCACTCCGGACACGATCGGCTGCGGTTATGAAGAACAAGGTTACCTCGCGTCACTCGTCTTGAACGTCGCGCGGGCTGCGGAGCAGGCCGTGACCTCGGCCCGTCCCGCCCGCATGGGCTGGGTGCGTGTGCCGATCCGTGGGCTGGCAAAGTCCAGGCGAGTGAGGCTGAAGAACGGACGCGCGTTCACCGTTCGCTACAGCGTTCCCTCCACGTGGAGGGTATCTGCCGACTTGATCGACGGACGGGGATCGATTGACCCGGACCTCACGGTCATCCGCATCGAGGACCTTAAGGGGCGCCCCATCGCCGGCCTGTCGACGTTCGGCTGTCATCCGAGCATAGCGCTCGCGACCAACGAGGTGACCGGCGATTACTCCGGCGAAGCGATGGCCGGGCTGGAGCGGCTCTTTGACGGCTCGGCATTCTTCCTTTGCATGACCGGGGCGGGCGGCGACGTGGACCCGACTTTCGAGGTGCCGCCGTGGGGTCCTCGGGACCAGCGGTCTGCCGCCCGGTTGGGACGCATCTTTCTCGCGCAGGTCTTGGAAGTTTTCGAGCGGGCGCCAATCCAGGAGTTGTCCGGGGTGGCTTCCGTCCGCCGGCCGGTCAAGATCCCGGCGCGCGAAGACTGGCTCTCGCTGCTGACGGAGGAGCAGGATCGTATGTGCCAGGAGTTCGCCGGACAGTGGGAAATGAGCGGAGCGGTGCGCGAGGTTCTGGAGAGCCGCACGGTCGCCACTGAAGTCCAGGCGGTGCGGATCGCTGACCTGGTCCTCGTCGGCCTGCCCGGGGAAGTCCTGGTCGAAATGGGGCAGGTGATCAAGAGCCAGTCGAGCGGCGCCTCGGTAGCTATTGTCGAACTGGCAAACGACGATATTGGTTATATTCCAACAAGGAAGGCATTCGCCGAGGGGGGATATGAGGTCGGCCGGCACCTCTGGGGCCGGATCAATCCGGATGGAGCTGATCTCTTGCTTGAAGCGGCCCGAGAGGCGATCGAGGAGCTGACGGGCAAATGACCCGCCGTGCTGCTCCCTCCGACCCCGAGCTAGATGTCGGGCAGGCCGCGAGCCCCGTTGACCGCCGCGTCTGGGCGGTCGTCTTCCTCCTGTTCTGCGCAACCGTTCTGAACTACCTGGACCGCCAGGTCCTGGCTTTAACAGCAGAGCAGATCATCGACGAATTCCACATCACGAAGGAAGACTTCGGCCGAATCATCTCGGCCTTCCGCTACGCGTATGCGTTCTTCCAGATCGCCGGCGGATGGGTCGTCGATGCCCGCGGGCCTTTCGCGGTATTCCCCCTGGCCGTCGGACTCTGGTCACTTGCCGGAATCGCAACCTCGCTTGCGCGCTCGGTGTGGTCGCTTTCGGTGATGCGCTTCATGCTTGGGATAGGCGAGGCGTTCAACTGGCCGTGTGCGCTGAAGGTGACGCGAAGGCTGCTGCCGCCAAAGGACAGGGCCTTGGCGAACGGGATCTTCAACAGCGGCGCGGCGGCGGGCGCGATCATAGCTCCGGTAATCGTCACCGTGGTCGCTTCGTACTTCGGATGGCGTTTTGCCTTCGTCGTAACCGGGGCGCTCGGTTTTCTCTGGATTGTCGCCTGGGTTTTGGTCGTCCGCCCACTTCGCGGCCGTCTGGGGGGCGAACCTTTGTCCGGCGCCGGCGCGTTGGCCGTCATGGGCCGGATCCTACGCAAGCGGAGTTTCTGGCTGCTCTCAGTCTCGGCCGTCGTTGTGAACAGCGTCAGCTACTTTCTGGCTGACTGGATCCCGCTCTACCTGAAGACTGAACGCGGGTTCAGCTTCTCGGTTGGCAATGCGCTCTCAGTAGTTGTCTATGCAAGCCTCGAAGCAGGCAATATCCTGGTCGGCCTCCTGGTTCGTTGGCTCGTCGGGAAGGGCATGACTGTGGTCCGCGCTCGAAAGATCGCGCTATTGACCAGCTGCGTCCTGATGTCGACCGCGGCCGCGGCGGGTCTGACGCCGAATCGAATCTTGGCCGTGGGGTTTCTCATGACGACGGCGCTCGGTGTGGCAGGTTTCCTGGTTATCTACCTGACCCTGGTTCAGGACGTCGAGCCGGAGTACGTGGGAGCGACTGCCGGGTTGCTCGGAGGCATCGGCAACCTCGCGTATGGGACGGTCAGTCCGTACATCGGCCGGATGGCCGATCTCGGTCAGACGACCCTCACTTTCATGCTCATCAGCCTCTTGCCGTGGCTTGCCTTCGCCGCCATCTACTTCGCCGTGAACCAGCCGGGGGGGAAACAGACGTGACTGATTTCGACGCCGTAGGCGAGATGCGCCCCGGGTAGGTTCGTAGTCCACCAGCGGGGGCAGCGCTGTACGTTGGCCCGACTTCCAAGTCGGACACTCCACACCACCAGCGGGGGGGCAGCAGCGCTTGCCGCTGGACGTTGGTCCGACTTCCAAGTCGGACACTACACACCGCCGGCAACCACCGAGCCAGCTGGCCGCATGCCGAATGTCCGACTTGGAAGTCGGACCAACGAGAGACTCGCAAAAGCTTGCCACATCCAGCCGGCCGATCGGGTCCCCGGTACTACCCCGCCTTTTTGCCGTTCGGGGATTTCGAGCTGATGCCCGCCGGTTTCGGGTGGTAGTTCGGGAAAGCCGGCCGGGTATGCTTGGGCGGCGGGTTCTTCTGCAGCTCTGCGAGCAGCACTTCGACCGCTTTTTCCAACTGGGGGTCATGCCCTTCACGGACTGCCTTCGGGTTTTGCTCTACCTCGATATCGGGGACAATTCCGACGTTCTCCGCTACCCACTCGCTCTTGTCGGCATCCCAAAAACCGACCGATGGCGGAGAAACGGTGCCCCCGTCGATAAGTGTCGGCCAGCCTCCAAGTCCTCCGACCAGTCCGCCCCAGGTCCGCTTGCCAATCAGCTGTCCGACGCCGGCCTCACGGAAATACCAGGGCATGGAATCGCCGCCCGACCCGGCGTACTCGTTAATGAGCATGACTTTTGGGCCGAAGATGCCCGCCAACGGGCCTCGGATGTCCTCGCCTTCCCGCATGGTCCTGTAGAACAGCAGAGGACGACGAAGGTAATCGATGATGTAATCCGGCTGCGCACCGCCCGAGTTGAACCGTTCGTCCATGACCGCTCCCTGTTTTCCGGCCTGGGCAAAGTAGTAGCGGTTGAAGTTGGTGTATCCGCCCCAGGAGGTGTCCGGAAGATAGACGTAAGCCAGCTTGCCGCCGCTCATCTGGTCGACCTTGCGCCGGTTGTTCTCGATCCAGGCAATATTCCGCAGCCCAGTCTCATTGTCGACCGGGATAACGGTGACCTCGCGTGCCCCTGTTCCGTCAGGATTTGGTCCGATCTTGACGAGCACCTGCTTGCCTGCCGTCGCTTCGAAATGATTGTAGAGATTATCGGTGGACCGAACCTCACGACCCTCGACCGCGAGCAAGTATTCACCCGGCACCGCGTTGATGCCCGGCTGGGCCAACGGTGCAGCAAGATCCGGATTCCAGCTTTCCCCTGAGTAAATTCGCTCGAAGCGGTAACGTCCGTTTTCGATCGCATAGTCGGCGCCAAGCAGTCCCGATCTCACGCGTTTAGGCTGAGGCTGGTCGCCGCCGCTGACGTACAGGTGACTGGAAGTGAATTCCCCCATCATCTCCGAGAACAGGTAGTTGAGATCGCCCCGACTCGAGACGTGCTCGAGGAACGGCGAATATCGGGCGACCATCTCGGGAAGGTCGAGCCCGTGGAGGTTCGGGTCGTAGAAGAAATCTCGCTGGATGCGCCACACCTCGGTGTACATCTGCCGCCATTCGGCGGTCGGATCCACCCGCGCCTCCATCCCGTCAAGTTTCAGAGCGCCTTCGCCCGCCTTCGGGGTATCGGCTGTGGAGGTGATGAACCAGCGATCACCCTGCCGGTAGAGCATCTTCTCCCCGTTGGCCGAGACTTCGACCAAGGCTATTCCGTCCAGGATTTTGTCGGTCTTCCGGGTCTTCAGATCGAACTTGTGAAGGATTCTTCCGGATTGCCGGGACGATGCTCCGTTGAACGGCGATTCGAGGAGCAGCAGAACCCCGGTTTTGCCTACGGCTAGCCCGGTATAGTCCCGACCCGGGATCGGGAGAGGCAGGATCCGGTTCCCGATGCCCTCGAGGTCGATCCGGACGGCCACATTTTTCGCCGCCCCATTTGGCTTGGCCTCCGGTTTGTCGCCCGTCTTGTCCTCGCCGTTCTTTTCTGATTTATCTCCGTTTTCCGGTTGCTCGCCCGTCTTTTCTTCGTCGCTCTCGGGAGCAATCGGCGACGGAAGATCGTTTCTGAGAATCACGACGTAGACGTTGCTTGTCACCGGCCGCATGAAGCTGGACATGTCCCGCCACCCCACGGTCAACCCGGTGTTCGTACTGGCGAGGAAGTAAAGATGTTTTCCGTCCCTGTCGAAGACGGGGAGTCGTGCGTCGCTCATCCCGTCCGTGACCTGGTGCTTTGTTCCCGACTCGATCGAGTAAACGTAGACTGCCCGGAGCGTGTTTTCGAGTTGCTTCGTATAGGCAAGCCATTTGCTGTCGGGTGACCAGCTGACGTGGTCGACCCGGCGCGGACCGTCAAACCTGTCCTGATCGATCGTGACGGTCTTGCCTGTTTCAACGTCCAGGTAGCGAACGTTCAGTTTCTTGTCGCCGAATGAAATCTTCTTGCTGTCGGGAGACCAGGTCGGCTCATAGTAAAAGGTCGGGTGGGCATCCAGCCGGAAGGCGAGCGGTTCGCCGCGGCCTGTATTATCCCTGATGTGGAGCTCATACTCGCCGGAGACATCCGAAAAGTACGCAACCGACTTGCCGTCCGGAGACCAGGCGGGATCGCGCTCTGCGACGCCCGGCGTCTGGGTCAGATTGCGGCTGTCTCCCTTTTGGGAAGGAACAGTCAGGACGTCCCCTCGTGCTTCGAAGAGCGCCCTGACACCGGTTGGCGAAATCCCAGCGGCCGTGATTCTGGAGGCCAGTTTTTCGATTCGCGGGCGCACCTCTGGCATGTCGCCATTGAGCGTGATCTCGAGCCGTCGGGTTTTCTTCGATTTCAGCTCAAACAGGTAAAGGCCCCCGAACTGCTCGTACACGATTGCGTCAGGGCCTGCCGCTGCGTTCTTGATCTCAAACCCGTTGTTGTTGACTACCTCAACGACCGAACGCGATTTCAAGTCGAAAGAGAACAGGGTGGCCGAACCATGTCGATCGGACAGGAAGTAAATCGAGTTTCCGACCCACATCGGATTGAAATCATTCCAGTCTTCCCGAGGGAGCTTCTCGACCGAGGAATCGGACAGATGCGCTATCCAGATCGGCGTCGCCCGGCCGCCACGGTACCGCTTCCACGTCCCGAATGCCCGGGCAACCGGAACATAGGCGATCTGTGAGCCATCCGCGGAGTAGGAGCCTTCTTCGGCCATATTCAGCGGCAGCTCGGTCGGGTATACGCCGTCTATCGGCATTGTGAAGAGCCGGCCGAACCGCGAGTAGCTGTTTCGCGGTGAGCGGAATAGAACCGCCTTGCCGTCGGGCGTCCATCCCTGGACGATATCCGCGCCCGGGTGCCAGGTGAGGCGTTTCGGGATCCCGCCGCATGCCGGCATGACGAAGACATCGGTGTTCCCGTCATAGTCCCCTGAGAACGCTATCCACTGGCCGTCGGGGGAGAAATGCGGGTTGACCTCCTGACCGGGACTGGTCGTCAGGCGTTGGGCCTCGCCGCCCTGTCGGCTCACCTTCCAGAGATCACCGGCATAATGAAATACAACATCGGTGCGGCTGAGGGACGGCTGCCGGAACAATTGAACCGGCTGCTTATCGGATTGTGCTACGGCGGTTGAGCCGAGCAGAAGAATTAAAAGTGCGAGCATCGGACGCATGGCCCGGTACACTACACAATTCGGGGCCTGGAGAACAAGAGCCAACAAGAGCCGCTTTGTTTACACAAAGAGCATGCACGAAACAGAGACCGTCAGGTTAGAATGCCTTCAGGAGGTCTAATGAGACTTGTTCAGGCGGTTTGTGGGTTAGTCATCGCGAGCGCAGTTGCCCATGCGGCTGCCATCCAGCCAGGCAATCCCGGCTTCGAGGAATCGGGTGCCGGGGGCATGCCGCGGGCGTGGACGCCAGCCGGCTCCTCAGGCTCGGTGGTTTCGGGGGATCAGCAGACAAAGCACGCCGGCCGTGCCAGTATCCGGCTGGAAAACCCGGCGCCCGGGTCTTCGAGCGCCGTCTCCGAGCCGGTAACCCTGGAAGTCGGGAAACTGTATCGCCTGACCGGTTGGATTCGCACCGAAGCCGCCGTCGCCGATCCGACGTCGCGTTACCCGACAGCCGTTGCGGCGACTATGACGATGGAGTCGTTCCCGTTCACCAACCACTCACCGGTTCTCGGAGCGACGCGCGACTGGACGAAATCGGAAGTCCTTTTCTTCGCCACAGCCAGGCAAGACCGGATCCGACTTCACCTCGGCCTCAATGGCAGGGCGTCGGGCAGGGCGTGGTTCGACGATGTCGGCATCGAGCAGGTGCAGGACATCTCCGAGTACGTTCCCATGGAAACGGTCCGCTGGTTTGGGCCTGCTTTCCGGTACACCGATAAGGGCTGGATTTTCGTTCACATCGAGGGAAAGCCCTACCAGCGCGGCTATCAGTACGGTTACCTCCTGGCCAAAGAGATCGCCGCCTATGCCGAAAAGCTTTCAATCGTGAGTGACCAGGACAAACCCGCCTCCGGCTGGCAGCATCTGCGAACGCTGACCGACGCCCTCATGCTTCGAAAATATGACCCCGAGTACCTGGAGGAAATGAAGGGGATCGCCGACGGAGCAGCCAAGGCCGGCGCCATGATCTCCAAACGTCCGGTCGAGTTCCTGGACATCGTGACCCTTAATTCGGTAGTGGACATCGGGCAGATGAGCGAAGGCTTGAGCCGGTCCGCCCATCCTCTCTCCGGTCGCAGCTTTTCGGTTGAAGAGGAAGAGGCAAACATGGCGGAACGACTGCACAAATGCTCGTCTTTTTTGGCTAATGGCCCGGCCACCAAGGACGGCCGCATCGTTTTCACCCAGCTCTTCATGTGGAGCGGTTACACCGGCGTTCACTGGGATGTGATCTGCGACGTGGTTCCGGAAAGTGGCCACCGGCTCGTCTACGAGACTTTTCCAGGCGGGATTCACTCCGGCGCGGACTTCTACATCAA
>CAYQYP010000508.1:0-3304 GCA_964421755.1 uncultured Acidobacteriota bacterium | reverse complement strand
TTTTTCGACTGTGCTCTTTTTGTGTCACTTTTGTGCCCTGCTTCGAGGCCCCGTTGGTCGGTTTGGGTTTGCCTAGATACGGCCTGCCCCTTGGATTCGGCGCCAGCAAAAAGGCAGGAGGTCAGAGTAGACGCGCGCAAGCGCCGTGCTCTCACCCCAGGTGCCTGTTCTGTTGAGCACAATACTTGACCGCGCCGCTCCGATCCCCGCGCCGAGGGAGAGGAATGGAAATGAGGCCGCGCGCATGTGCTCTCCTTGACTGTTTTAGGAGAAGCGAGGTACAGTTCTCCTAGAGGCTCTAGGCATGAACAAGCAAGTGGATCTTTTGCAGGGCACACTGGACATGCTGATCCTGAAAGCTGTCTCACTCGGTGGTTTGCACGGTTACGGGGTCCTGCTTCGCCTGCAGCAACTCACAGGCGGCCGGCTGCAGATCCAGCAGGGATCACTGTACCCGGCCCTCTACCGTCTCGAGCGCAAGGGGCTGATCACCTCTGAGTGGGGAGAGAGCGACCACAGGCGCAAGGCCAAGTTCTATAAGCTTTCTGCCTCGGGGCGCAGGCAACTCGAGGCGGAGACGGCACGTTGGAACGACTTCGCGTCCGTTGTTGCCGGTGTTCTCGGCGCGGTTCCGGGTGAATCATGAAGATGAGGCGGCGCAAACAGTTTGAGGCCGAGATGGATGCCGAGTTGCGCTTCCACATCGAGTCATATGTGGCAGACCTTGTTCGCTCCGGTGTCAGCCGCGAGGAGGCCGAGCGCCGTGCACGGGTAGAGTTTGGCTCAGTCGAAGCCAGAAAGGACGAGTGCCGGCAGGCTTGGGGCCTCCAACACCTGGATGAACTTCGTGCCGACCTCCGGCTCGCTTTTCGAACAATCAGGCGGAGTCCCGGGCTTGCCACCATCGCTGTTCTCTCGCTGGCGCTTGCCATCGGTGCAAACGCGGCGATTTTCGGCGTCTTTGATGCGGTGATGCTTCGGCTGTTGCCCCTTACAGACCCGAGCCGGCTTGTTTTTGTCCAGATGGTCGGCGTCGCCGGTTGGGACGGCCCCCCGTATCCGTTTTTTGAACTGTTGCGCAACCAGGCCAAAAGCTTCAAAGAGGTGTCGGCGTTCAGTCCGTCGGCCATTGAACTGATCGCCGATCGTGGCCGCGAAATGGCGCGAGGTGTCTGGGTGTCGGGCAACTTCTACGAGACGCTCGGCGTCCGGCCACTTATTGGCCGGACTCTGACTGCTTCCGATGACGACACACCAGGCAAAGGCGGACGTAATGGCGCCGTCGCCGTGATTAGCGACACCTATTGGCGGAGGCGCTTCGGGGGTGATCCTCAGGTCATCGGACGAACCATCTACGTGTACAAGCAGGCCGTGACGATAGTCGGCGTCATGCCCGCGGAAATCATGCGCTTGGAGCCGGGCTACGCGACGGATATTGCCGTTCCAATGATGCTCTCCGATCCGGTGAAGATGCGGGACCGCACCTCGTTGTGGTTGTTCGTAGTTGCCCGTCTCAGGCCCGCAGTCGGCGTGAAACAGGCGCGCGCCGAAGCGGACGCCTTGTTCCAGGCGTACGTGGCCGACGTGCAGATTCCAGCAGAGGTTCGAACGCGGCTCTTTCATCACATGGACCTTGCGCCAGCGGCAAAGGGCCTTGGCGGATTGCGTCACCGGTTTTCGAAACCGCTGACGGCGCTGATGGCCCTGAGCGGATTGGTACTGCTTGCCGCATGCGTCAACATTACGAACCTGATGCTCGCCCGGGCCGTGGCGCGACAACGAGACTTCGCTGTGCGGCTGGCCATTGGCGCGGGTCGGGGGCGCCTCGTTCGTCAGAATGTGACGGAGGCGCTGGTGCTTGTCGGAGCGGGTGCGATCTTCGGGATCGTGTTGGCCCGGATGGGCCAAACGGCATTGGCGGCATTTTTCGCTCAAGGCAATAACACCATCGTGCTGGATCTGTCGCTCGATGCGCGCCTGCTTTTATTCACGGCGGGCCTCGGACTGCTGACTGGTTTGGCGGTTGGAATCGCACCCGCTCTGAGGGCCGCTGGTAATGATCCTGCCGCCGGGCTGCAAATCGGCTCGCGAAGCATTGCTGGAAGCGGTGTATCAATGAGGCTCGGTCGGGCGCTGGTCGTGATACAGGTGGCACTTTCTATGGTTCTGCTCGCCGGTGCCGGACTGTTCATTCGAAGCTTGCGTGAACTTCGATCGGTTGACCTCGGGTTTGTTCGAGAGGGAATTCTGACCATGGAGGTCGCTCCGGAGCGACAACTGAACGGATCTCCTGAATGGCTGGCGATGCAAGCGGAGATTCTCGAGCGAGTCCGGCAGATCCCGGGGGTACTTTCGTGCGGCTGGACGACCATGAATCCCATGAGTGGCCGAGACCGGGGGGCCATTATTGAAGTGCCAGGGTTCGCGGCTCGGACCGAAGAGGACAAGGAAATCCACCTCGCGGCCGTTTCGCCGGATTACTTTGACACTCTCGGTGTGCCGACGTCGCTTGGGCGCGAGTTTACCCCCGGCGACCATGGCGGCGCCCTAAAAGTCGCGATACTCAACGATACCGCCGCCCGTTTCTATTTCCCGCATGCAAATCCAATCGGCCGAAAGATCAGGTTCGTAAACTATCCGAGTTCCGACCTGCTGTACGAAATTGTCGGCGTCGTCAGGGACACAGTACATGACGACATTCGGGAGCCGGCTTCCCGGTTCATCTATCTTCCCATCGGTCAACATGTTGATCGTATTAACCGGCTTGCCCTGGCGGCGCGCTGCTCCGGTGACCCAATTACCTTTGCCACATCCGTTCGGAGGCATATCCAGACCGTGCGTTCGACCCTTTTGATCCTGAATGTCTCTACGATGGAGAGACAGATCGAGCAGATGCTGCTCCGGGAGCGGCTTGTAGCGACATTATCTGCAGCGTTCGGAATCGTTGCCCTGGTGCTCGCCGGCATCGGGCTGTATGGGGTCCTTTCATACGCTGTCACCCGCAGAACGAATGAAATCGGGATCCGCATGGCTCTAGGCGCCACAAGCAACGGGGTGCTATGGATGGTCTTGCGGGAGGCGTTGGCGTTGGCCGGAGGCGGTATTGTCATCGCTATCCCGGCGGTAGTGGTGCTCGCGCACGCCGCGAAGGCATCGCTGTACGGTGTAGGGCCTTTTGATCCCCTGGCGTTCGCGGCCGCGGCATTGTTGCTGGCTGGATTCGCCGCCTTGGCCGCAGTTGTCCCGGGCCGGCGGGCCAGTTCGCTTGATCCAACCACGGCGCTCAGGAGTGAATAGGGTCACA
>CAYQYP010000507.1:0-2391 GCA_964421755.1 uncultured Acidobacteriota bacterium | reverse complement strand
CGGCAAGCGAAGTCGGGAAACGCTCGCGGTCGACTCGGTGGATCTGGAGGTCCACCCAGGCGAAGTCTTCGGCTTCCTCGGGCCCAACGGAGCGGGCAAGACCACGATCGTGCGAATGCTCTGTGCGCTTATTCAACCGAGCGCCGGAAAGGCCTGGGTGAACGGCCACGAGATCGGGCCCGAGAACGATGCCGTTCGTGCAAGCGTCGGCATCCTGACCGAGAGCCCCGGACTGTACGGCAAACTCGACGCCTTAACCAACCTTTCCTTCTTCGCCCGCCTCTACGGGGTCGAGGAGGTCGATAGCCAGGTGGAGAAGTATCTCCGGATGCTGGGTCTCTGGGATGCCCGTTTCCAGCCGGCTGGCAGCTTTTCCAAAGGAATGCGGCAGAAGCTCGCCATCGCTCGTGCTCTGCTCCACGAACCGCGGCTGGTGTTTCTCGACGAACCGACCGCCAGTCTCGATCCTGAAGCGGCGCGCGTGGTTCGCGATTTCATTTCGGAGCTGCGAGGGCAGGGCCGAACAATCGTCCTGTGTACGCACAATCTGGATGAAGCAGACCGGTTATGCGACCGGATCGGCCTTATCAGGCAACGGTTTATCCGCGTGGACAGCCCGTTGCGTCTACGACAGGAGCTTTACGGGGCCCGTGTTCGAATCCGCCTGGCTGAGGTCCTGCCTCACCACTGCGCCGCTGTTCAGAGCCTTCCGTTCGTGCGCCAGCTGCAGACTGCGGCCGATTCGATGTCGATGACAATCGATCAACCGCTTATTAACAATCCTCGCCTGATCAATGCGCTCGTCGCTTCGGGTGCCCAGGTACAGTACCTGGAGGAAGAGAAAGCGCCGCTCGAGTCTATCTACTTCGATCTCATGAGGCAGGCCGAAGAGGAGTCGCAGCAACCATGACGATGCGCAGACGGCGGGTGTGGGCGGTGGTTCGGAAGGAATGGGCGGAACTGGGCCGTAACCGGGGGATCCTGTGGATGATGGCGCTCCTTCCGGCGATCCTGGTGCTCCTGGTGCTCGGAACTGATTTCGGCATGATGCGGGCAGGGCCGAAGGACCTGAGCGCGATGAACATGCCGATCCCGCCCCAGCTCGCCTCTATACCAAAGCCGGAAGGCTTGGTCATCGCGATGAACGAGCAGTATTTCTTCTACTTTCTGCTGATCCCCATCAGTCTGCCCGTCTACATCGCCGCGCACAGTATCATCGGCGAGAAGGAAACCCATACTCTCGAGCCCCTTCTTGCAGCCCCGATCTCTACCGGAGAGTTGCTTCTGGGCAAGGGATTTGCAGCCGCCGCTCCGGCAGTCGTGATCAACTGGGTAGCATTCGCCGTCACCCTCGTCGGCATCGCCTTCGTTGCTCCGCCGGTTGTGGTTCGATATGCAGTCCGGGACGTGTGGGTAGTCGGGATGCTGCTTTTCAGCCCTCTGCTGGCGCTCTTTTCAGTACTGCTCGGCGTGCTTATCTCCTCGCGGGTCAACGACCCGAGGACCGCTCAGCAGATGACCAGCGTGCTGGTCATCCCCGTTATATTGATGGGGGTGTTGGTCATGATGGGGAAGATGCTGCTCACGGTCGGCATATTGCTGGCTGCGGCGGCCCTCACTCTTCTCCTGGACGCGGTCGTCCTGTATTTCGCTGTCCAGGTTTTTCAACGTGAAACGATCCTGACCCGCTGGAAGTGAGGGCAGGGTTCAGGAGCGCGGATGTCAGGCCTCCCGGAGCGCGCATGCTCGTCGCCCGCCGAGCGCGGACGGGACGTCCGCGCTCCAGAAGGCCCGGGCACCTACTGGTCCGCAGCCGGATCATAGGCGTACAGCACATTCAGGACACTGCCGGCCGGGAAGCCGCCGCCAATGACGTAGATCTTCCCGCCAACGTCCGCAGCCACCTGTTCCCAGTTGTTCCGGGGCATGGGACCCTTTCGGATCCACCGATCGGCTGCCGGGTCGTATGCCTCTACGACGTCTGACCCCATGCCGCCGAATGTGTAGATCAGGCCCTTGAATGCGTGGATGCCGAAATCGAAGCGAGGTGTTGGCATGGCGGCCTTGATCGCCCACCGATCCAGTGACGGATCGTATTCGAGCGCCTCGTCGGCGCCCCCCAGGTTCCCGACGACCTAGATCTTTTCGGCCACGACCGCCACACGGTAGGCGTCGCGCTTGGCAATCATGTCAGCTTTCGGGGTCCACCTGTTGGTGTTCGGATCGTATTCGTCGATCAGCGGCACCTGGTTACGTCCGGGCGGCTGTATTCCGCCCACTGCGTACAACTTGCCTTTCACTCCGGCGCCCTTCGCGAAAACCCGTGGCCGCGGGAAGTCGGCCAGCACGGTCCACTTGTCAGTTTTGGGGTCGTATACCTCGGTCGAGCTG
>CAYQYP010000506.1:0-2661 GCA_964421755.1 uncultured Acidobacteriota bacterium | reverse complement strand
GCCAACCCGTTGACAGCCCCGATCTCGATTAGTAGTCTGCCGTGGCGAACATGGGAGAAACAGATGAGGAAATGGTGCTCGCGACTGGTGGGTTACTGCTTGGCGTTCGGTCTTTTTGTTCAATTCGCCACTGCAGATACGCGGCTGGACGCTCGTATCGTCGATGACGCAAGCGGTGCGCCGGTGGCGGCCCGAGTAGCCGTCACCGACACGAACGGCAAGTTCGTGGAAATCGACGGCAAGCATGAGCACGTCCAGCAGCTGGACAAGCGCTGGTGTTACGTGGACGGCGTCTTTGCGGTTCATGTTCCCGCTTCCGGCGTCACCATCGATATCCGTAGGGGCCTCGAGGCCCGGCCACTCAACGAGAGGGTCCAAGGCCTTGGCCAGACGATCGAGAAGTCTATCAGCAAGACGTTTCGCCTTCGCCGCTGGAATGACATGCGGGCGAGGGGATACATGAGTGGCGACCTCCATGCCCATCTGCCCGCACTCGCGACAGCTGCGCTGGAGATGAAGGCGGAGGATCTGCAAGCACTTAATCTGCTGGTTCTGGGCGGTTTACCCCTGCCCAACGACGGCTCTTTCAAAGGCAGAGTCGACGACCACTCGGGACCGGACTGCCAGATCTATGTCGGCCAGGAAGTGATCGACTGGCAGCTGGGACACCTGACGCTGACGGGGCTGAAGAGCCTGGTTCCCGGCTATCCAACACCGGGCGGCACACTGGAGTACTGGGTGAGCAATTCCCATCTTGATCCGTTGCGTGCCGCGCGCGCGACCCGGGAGCAAGACGGCTTTGTCTCGTGGGCTCACTTCGAAAACCTGCCAGGCGCGGAATCCCCTGTTGCTCTGGCACTCGGCCTTCTTGATGCGATCGAATTGCCAACCTGGTCCGACCCCATGCAACTGCCGGCTCACCTGACTCCTTGGGAGAACTCCGGCATGTCGCCGGCGGAACTGTCACCATTGCGTGGCGTGGATCTTTATTACCTGTTTCTGAACGCCGGTTTTCGAATTCCACTCGCCGCCGGCACAGACAAATCGGGTGAAGACATCCCGATCGGCAGCAACCGTACCTACATTCTGACAAAAGAGAAAGGCGACTTCGCCGCTTGGCTGGCCGGGATCAAGGCAGGAACCGGATTCGTGACCAATGGGCCGATGCTCGAATTCGACGTCGAGGGACATCTCCCGGGCGAGGTGATTCAGTTCGAGGGAACCAAGAGACTCAAGGCTCGCGTTGTCGCGCGCTCAATCCTGCCCTTCACAACGCTCGAAATCCTCGTGAACGGGCGGCCTGTCGGACATAAGCTCATCCTGGTTCAAAAGAATCCTCCGGTCGACGGCGTGTACAGCATGCAACTCGAGACGACGCTGCAGCTTGATCAGAGCAGCTGGGTGGCTGCCAGGGCGTTCTCAAACCCCGACATCACGCCCCGCCTGCTCGCGCGCGAATCTTCGGTCTTCTCGCACACGAGCCCGGTCTACTTTCTCCAGCAGGGACGCAAAGTCCGGGATGAAGCGTCGATCGTCTACCTGCGCAAGTACATCAAAGGCCTGCTCCATTGGCTCGGCACGAAGCCTCCGTTTTCCCGCGAAGAGGACCGTGCCGCTGTTCAGCGCGACGCCGAACAGGCACTGCGGTTCTTCGAAGGGCTGTAACTCCAAGACAACCAAGGCGCACACCGAGCGAACCGTACCGAATAGGAGAGTGTCTGTACCGAATAGGAGAGTGTCCCCTTCTCTTGCCGAATAGGGGAGTGTCCCCTTCTCTTGCCCTCCTTCTCTTGCCCCCTTCTCTTGTGGCGGCGGGCGCCGCGGAGTTGGCTTTACAGCTCCGAAGAGGGGACACTGATCGTAGTGACAGACCCGATAGAACAGGGCAAGGCCTGGGTTGAGGATCTAATCAGAAAACAGGCATCCGAACCACCTGTGCGGCTTCGATGGAGGGAGGAACGCGGCAAGATCGCGCACACTTGCACCGTGAGCTGGGGCGAAGGCCGTAGCGTCTCGATCTGTATCCCGGTCTGCTACCTGTACGTGACGGACCGCAAAGATGTTGAGCTGGAACGATATCTGACCAATAGGATCACGCTGGCCCTGAGGGCTGTTGGAAGGCGGCTTTTGAGGTAGACCTGGGCGGCATTGTACACAACGGAAGGCGCGCCGCAACGCCTGCCGCAAGTCCTCGATTGACAGCAGGAGCCGCCTGTGCCGGCGCGATCAGCTGCCTGGGCATGACTGGTTTCGCTTCTGCCTCATCTACCAACGGCTCGGTCCAGGGACATCTTGGAACGAAAGCAGGTCGAGCAGCGGCCGCTCTCTATCTCGCAGTACGCCCGTAGTCTGATTGAGGCCAGCCCCGATCCCCTGGTTAACCTGACGGACTTGTTATGGGCTGATGTCGTGCGGAGGGCGAGATCGAATGGAGCCGCGCACGAAAGCGAACGGCAGTGAGCGAGAGTAAGCGGACCACCAATCATTCGCTCAGTCGAGACATTTAAACACGAAGCAGTGGAGCGAGTCAGGTGGTCCGCTTACTCTCGACTGCTACCCGATACCGCACCGTTTTCAGCTCACACAGGGAGCCTTTATCGTGAAAATTGAAGAAACACTCGAGACACGGCACCGGTTCCTTTGCCGTGGCTCCCGGGGTTT
>CAYQYP010000505.1:0-34689 GCA_964421755.1 uncultured Acidobacteriota bacterium | reverse complement strand
AAACCCCGGGAGCCACGGCAAAGGAACCGGTGCCGTGTCTCGAGTGTTTCTTCAATTTTCACGATAAAGGCTCCCTGTGTGAGCTGAAAACGGTGCGGTATCGGGTAGCAGTCGAGAGTAAGCGGACCACCTGACTCGCTCTACTGCTTCGTATTTAGAATGTATCGACTTAGCGAATGATTGGTGGTCCGCTTACTCTCGCTCACTGCCGTTCGCTTTCGTGCGCGGCTCCGACAACACTCGGTTCAGGTCGACTTTTTCCAGGGCAGGCGTGGGGAAATGGGTCAGTAAAAGGCTGTTGACACGCAAGTCAACATTTTCAACACCCTCGCTTCGTGCGCGGCTCGAGTCGACCGCAAAACCATCGTGGAGCCCAGGCCGTCCGCCAGACGCGGGCGACCCGGGCTTGTTAGACTAGAACTTGAACGTCAGCCAGACTTGGAGTTGCCGCGGATAGCCGTTTTGCGAGCCGACCACGCCGAAAGTGCTGGCGTTGTTCCAGCCGGTATTGACGTTTAGCCAGTTGCATCGGTTGAGTATGTTACTGGCGTCAACCCGAATCGAGAGACTCTTGCCTTCATCAAGCTCAATGTCCTTTTTCAGGTTGGCGTCAAGAAGCAGGTACCCCGGTCCACGGATCCACGAGAAGCGCTCCGGGATCGTGCGAACGTTGTACGAAAGGCCGTTGATCGCGGAAGCCAACTCGAAGGGGTATTCTGCATTCAGTTGAGCAGTTGCGGCAGTGTTATCGCCACCGTTCAAACTGAGGTAGTAATTGTAGTTCTTGAAGAAGTGCAAGATGTTGCGCTCATCCTCAGGAAGAAGGATGTCGTTGACGCTCTTGCCCGACTTCAAGACATACTGCCCGAGACTGATCGGAGCGCCGCCCTGGACTCGAAGCAAGGTACCGATCTGCCAGCCGCCCAGCAAATGATTGACCACCCCACTCCAGTCACTGCCGAACTGACGCCCCCTGCCGAAGGGCAGGTGCATGATGCTGTGGAGATTCCACATGTGGGTTCGGTCGTTGCCGCTGATCTGATAGTAGGGAATCGGGTCGGCGGCATTGAGGAACGTAGTCGCTTCCATCGTCTTGGAATAGGTGTACGCCCCGCCCAGGTTAAAACCCTGAGAGAACCTGCGGTCGAAATCCATCTGCAAAGCATGGTAAGTGCTGAAGCCTGAGGGCTCGCCCATCTGCATGTCCCCATAGTGCGGGAACGGCCGTAGCAACTGAGCTCGGGTAATCGTCGCACCGGTAAACAGACTGCCCGTGACCCCTTCCACTCCGCGGAACGGGTTGGGCACGTTCGCGTTCATCCAATCGATCTTCGCCTGGTCCCGTACCGCTAATGTCGACAGGTACTCGAGCGGTACAGAGTTGTAATTCCGGTTGATCATCAGGCGGACGGATCGACTTCCGATGTAAGTGGCCCGGAGCATCGCATTGAGAGGCAGCTCTCGCTTGAAACCGAAGGACCACCGCTGGGAATACGGATTTTTGGTGATGTAACGCTCAAATGTTCGTCCTGTGCCATCAATATCCGTCATCAGCCCGAGGCTCTTCCCGACCGGCTGAAGCAGTTCCTCCTGGATTGGATCCGCGAGGGACGTGACGAAATTCAGGCCGTTGTCGTTAGACGAGTTGACGGTCGTCGTGCGCGAAAAGCCCGGCTGCCTCGGATTGACCGTGTTGGTCAGCCCGAGGTTCTCGTAGTACATCCCGAAACCCGCGTCCAGCGTGGTTTTGTCGTTGAGGGCATAGGCGAGTCCGATGCGCGGCATCAGGTTCCGGTTATCACGTTCCCAAAGGCCACGGGCACTGGATTCGGCGAAGATGTAGCCGCCTCTGACGTTCAGCTGCTCAGGAGGCACTTCGGCAAACGGTTTCGCGGCGTACTTGGCCCGTACGGCCGCCTCGATCGGCAGAGGCGTCGTCATGTCAAACCCGTTCATCATCCTGTCGTAGCGCTCCGTCACCGGGTTTTCCAGCTCATAGCGCAGACCGAGATTGACCGTCAGCCTGGGACTGACCCTCCAGTTGTCCTGGAAGTACCAGCCGGACCACAGCTGCTGGGCCGCCCAGCTGTCGGTAATGCCCATTTGTGTGTAGTTGTGATAACCCATCAGGAAAGCCGCGAACGCCGCTCGCTGCTTGGGCGCCGCCGCAGTGTTGTCCTTTTTCGTGTAAGTCGTATCGAAGCGGAACAGCGGTTGCTCTGCCAGCCAGCTCGCGTAGGTCTCGCGGTAAACGCGGAAATCAGCGCCGAAGTTCAGACTGTGATTGCCTTTGACCCAGGACAGATGCGCCGAGGAAGTATGCGTGTCCGACGCACCGTCGTAAGGAACGGCACCCGACCAGCCGGGCCATCCGAATTCCGTCATACCGTCAGCGAAGGTCATTCGCGGGAAGTAGATCGAGCGGTCTGGAATCATGCTGAGCAGGTGGTCTGAGAAACCGGCTTCCTTCCAATCCGCTTGCGTGAATTCATCGACGTGGAGCTGGTCCTCCCATCGTCTCTTGCGGGCGAAGCCGTACTTCCCGTTTAAGACGACCGTGGGAGTAATCGTGTAGACGTGATCCAGACCGATCTGAGTGTTACGCGAGTACATGTCCGCACCGCTTGCCGCATTCTCAAAGCGGTTCATCTGTTTCACGTTCCATTTGTCCCAGGTAAAGCGCAAGTAAGTGCGATGCTTGTCCGAGAAGTGGTGGTCGACGCGCGATGTCACCGTCTTGTAGCGGTGATGCTCCATCGCATCCCGGACCTGGAAGTTCCCGGTGACTTTGTCCAGATTCGGAAGCGGCCAGTAATCCACTAATTTCTTCGCGATCGGGCTGATTCGCGAGGCGGGAATGATGTTGTTCGGTATTGGATCGCGGACATATTTGCCGTTGACCAGCCTGGTCGTCGCCGGATCATACAGCTGATAGTCGGCGGCGTTTCCCAGGGCGAACAGGCCGGACAGGTCGCCGGTCCGCTCGGCCGCAGTGGGGACTGTTGCCTGGTTGGGAAAGGGATTGCCGTACTTGTTGTAATCCACGGTCACGAAGAAGAAGGTCCGATCTGTGCCGTTGTAAAGCTTGGGGATCCGTACCGGACCGCCGACCGCAGCTACCGCGTGATGGTCCTGGTAGATGTATTTGGGAGTATTGGCCGCCTTGGCGAACGAGCTCCAGGCGTCGAATGCCGAGTTGCGCTCGACGAGCTGAACGAGGCCGTGGTACTGGTTGGTTCCAGACTTCGTGACCATGTCCATCATGCCGCCGATCGCGTGTCCCACGCTGGCGTCATAACTTGTCGTACCAACGCGGAATTCGGCGATCGCTGCCGCCGGTGGGCTGTAAGCGATGGCGTTGTCGCCCGCGACGTTTGGGACGCCATCGATCGAGAATTCGTTTCTCGAGAGAGTTGATCCATCGGTCGAAAGCGAAGAAATGCCGCCGGTCATGCCCGGTTTAGCCAGGCGAATGTGCGTCCCGTACACGACTCCCGGTGCGAGGGTCGCAAGCTCAGCGACTGTGCCTTCGCGGATGGGCAGTTCCTCCAGGTCCTGGGTGTCGATGACGGTCGCAAGGGACGCCGAAGTCTTGTCGAAGACCGGTGCGGCACCCGTCACGACGATCGATTGGCTGACCTCGCCTACCTCCAGCGTCGTGTCGAGTGTCAGGGTCTCGCCCAACCGCAGCTCGACCTTCTCACGAACGTGCTGTTTGAAGCCGGCCATGGTGACCGTAATGCGGTACGCACCGGATGAAAGATAGGGAAGAAGGTAACTCCCGGTGTCGTTGGTAATGGTCACTGTCCGGGTGTCGGTTGCAAGATGGATTGCCTCGATCTCGGCCCCCGGGATGACCCCGCCGGTCGAGTCCTTGACCCATCCGGTGAATGCGCCCCGTGTCTCCTGGCCGAAGGCCTGACTACCGGCAAACAACACCAGCAGGAGCATTAAGGCGGTGGTACGAAAACAAGCTGCTGATCGCATATTTCTCCTCCTGTGCAGTCTCGACCGCACTTTCTCGTGCGCTTGCTAAAACCGTCGCCCGAGCTGTTTTGAGCCTGGGAAGCTCACCACAAAAAAAAGCACAATGACATAACATTATAATGATACGAACTAAACGTTGATTTGGTTCCCCGCATCACCATTCGATCTGCCTTTCCGCCACCTGTAACAGCCGCACTGGTCCCAAAAGCCCCGAATCAATCGGTTCGAGCGCGGCCCAGGGCTGGCCGCCGGAGCTCGTGATATTGGTCCGGGTGATCCGGCTGCTGATGGGAAGCCGCGCGTCTCCTGCCAGGCGGTTGTACCAGGTGTTGGCCACTTCGACGACCAGCTCGTTCTCGCCTTCCCGCAATGCATGCGTGCAGTCGACTCGGAAGGGCGGGGTCCACGCCACCCCAAGGCTCGTCCGATTCAGCCATATTTCGCCGATCGTCCACAGGTTGCCCAGATCGAGGTAAATACGTTGGTTGCTCTTTAACCAGGTTCCGTCGATCTTGAAGGACTTCCGGTATTTTGCTGTTCCGGAAAAGAACCGCACTGCAGCATCGGGCTGCCTGGTCCACGAGCCAAGCCGCTGGTTTGTCAAACGCTCGGGCGCGCCCCGTCCCGGTTCAAACTCGATGGTCCATCCGTCATCGAGCCGGATCGGAGGGTCGAAGTCGGACAGCCGGACCCGGGTAGCAGTCCCGTTCCCGCGTTTCACTTGGAATTCGCCGCTCCGATCGGTCCGGAGGATCTCCCGATCGCCACGTATGACGACTTCGGCCGGCGGGTTCACCTCGCTGATTGCACTTTCGGAGGCCGGTCTGCGAAACACAACGAACGTGGACCCGTTTGGCGCTAACCTCACCGGGACGCTCACCCTGTCTTTGGCAATTCGATAGACAGCTGCCGGAGCGATCTGCCCGTCGATTGGATTCCAGAGTTCCGGCTGTCGACTCGTCACCCGGAAGGAAACGGCAGCTTCGATGGCCGCAGGTTGCGTGTTGCGCAGAAAGTAAATGTCCGCCTCGCCGTCCTTTCGGTGAATGAAGTCCACTTCCGGTGGTGACTCGACGTCAGCCGGGATACCCGCCGCGGCCAGCACGTCGCGCAACGGCAGGCCCCAGACAACCCGACCTTTCCCATGAGATCGCTCCATGCGCTTCCGGCCGTCCAGGTCTCCCCAGAGTTGGGATGCCACTGCACGGACCCGGCGATCGCTGTCTGGATATCCCTCGAGACCGCAGGCGCCGCTGGGTTTCGGACCGACCACCGTTGCTCCCTGACGGACCAGCTCCTCGATCTTGTCCAAGACCGCGGGCGGAATGCACTCACTTGCAGGCAGGACAAGGATGGCGTAGTTCGTGCCGTCCGGGAGAACCAGCCGGCCGTTTTTCACACCGAGCCGGCGAAGGATGACGTCGGAATTCGTGACGTCGTAGTCATACCCCCGGCCAAGGGACGGGTCGATTTTCCGAGGGCCGACGAAACGGTAGCCCCCATCGCCGTAATAGTAGAGGACGTCTGCCACGAACCGGCCGCGCTGCAGCAAATAGGAGGCGCGGGACAGGTACTCGACAAAGGGCCGCACCTTTGGAAACCACGTGACGTTTCGGTTGATGTGTGTTCCGGCGCCGTAAGCCCAACCCGGTACACCGGAGTGGGGGGATACGTGCGACCAGGTGTGCCACACCATGTGATTGCCGCCCTCGCAAAAGACGCGGTCGGCGCTTGGTTTCAGATCCCGCGGGCCTTCCCGCCAGGCCTCGAATGAGGTAAAGGCCTCCATGTGGATTCGCGGCTTCCCGTAGATGTGACCGGCGGCGGCCGTCTCCTTGACGACCCACATGGCGTCGGCATCTGGCCAGAAAGGCCAGAATTCCCCCTGGATCTCGTCCACGGCGCTGTTTGCAAGCAGGGCATCGACCGGAACGTTGTGCACAGGAGGACCGGGCCCGCCCGCTTCGGACTTGATCCCCAGTCCGGCCTCGTGGGCGACCGTGCCCGCCGCTCGATAATAAGCGTCGACCAGCACTTCCCCCAGGGTCTTGCGGTAATCAAAGAGAAACCGCTCGGTTGCTTCCTCGTCAGCCACGCGGGCGCCCAGCAGGGCGGGCATCCAGCGGGTCATGTCGTAGCCCCGTCGGCGCGCGAACTCTGCAGTGAATCGCGGCGACCAGATAGGTCCGCGGACCTCATAACTCGCGAGATAGAGGTTGGTCAGCCCGCTCTTGCTCACATCGCCGAAGGTTTCGCGGAGGCGTGCGACGACGTAGTCCATGTGTGCCCGGGTTGCATCGGCGCTGAGGTGATCGGTTGCCCAGCCGTCTGAAGCCGGGCTGGGAACTTTAAGTCGTTCGCCGGTGTTCATGCAGACGAAGCGCACAATCGTCCAGCGGCCGGGGGGGAGCTTCGTACGAAGCCGTCCCTCTCCGGTGACGGTCGCTGTCAAATCGACGACCTGCCCCGATTTTTCGACAGCCAGCGGAGGAGGGCCGGCGGACGCGAAAACAGCCGACGGGCCGTCGGAATTCCCGTCATGCAGGTTCTCCTGGTTCCACTCCTGGTCGTAAGCCAACGAAGGAGTGCCGCGAACCATCAGCGCCCCGCTTTGGCTGCGGTCCGCAACTCGCGCGGCGACAATATTGACGCCGCGATCGTCGATGACCCCGAATTCCGCGAGCGTCAGTCGGGGCCTGTCGCCGTGCCCGTTCATAAGGCGCAGGCGCACGTATCGAGCCCGTGTCCCTGCCGGAAAAGCGAACTTCACTGCTCCGGCCGACGCTGGGAGGGAGCCACGAATAACCTCGGCGAAGTCCTTTTCGCGGGTTCCGGCGCCTGAAACCGCCACGCTGAATTCACGCGTCGGAGTCAGAGTTCCGGCAAGGTCGGCCGGCGGGCGCGGATTCCCGTTGTCCAGTACCGCCTCGTGAAGTGCGTGGAGCCCGTCCGGCTGGAGCCTGAACACAAAATCGTGCCCGGGGAGGCGCTCGGCGTCGTGCAGGCCGATCACCGCGACATCGCCCCAGAAGGCCGGTTTGCCGTCCGGCATTCTCGGCGCGGCCGACGGAATCGCCGGGAAAGGAAGCAGGACGTCGACTTCCTGGCCTCCTTCGACCACCGTTTCAGTCGAGTACAGTCCGTTGCTCGCATTCTCGGGTTCGATCCAGTGACCGCCCAGATCCCAACTACTGATGACAGAGACGTCCACCTGCAAGTCCAATTGCTTTGCCAGGTCCACAGACTGTTTGAATTGCTTCATCCAGGCCGGACCAAGAAAGGCCGGTCCGGCCGGAGGTTGGGTAGAGTTGTCTCCCCGTGCCCCCATGTCGAAGAGCAAAACGCCCCCGAATCCGGCGTCCTTCATAGCCTGGAGGTCCGCCCTGGCGGACTCCGGATCCACGTAGCCGTTCAGCCAGAGCCAATAGGCATGGGGTCGCGCCTCCCGAGGAGGGTTCCGAAACCCGCGCTCGAGCTCGTCGCCCGTGCTGTTCCAGCCCATAAGCAGGACCAGGCCGGCGAACAGTGAAAGACAGGCGGCCGGTGCTGCAAGTCGGTGCTTCGCCATGTTTAGCCTCGCAAGCGTGAACTCGGGTCAACAAGCACATGCTCGATGCCCAGTGCATCGGCAATCCGCTGCAGGGTGCGCGCCCGGTGCCCAACACCAAGGGCGAAGTGATGCGTCGGCCCCTGGGCCACCCAATTGCGCAGAAAAGTCCGAACGTCGGGCTTGAAAAAACCTCGCGTGTTGGTATTCCCGGTCGCAGGGATCGGTCCACCGCCGCTTTCGCCCTCCGCGAGAATGAAACGGAACCGGCCATTGGCGTTCACTCCGATGCTGAGCATCGTGACTGGTCCTTCCTTGATCTTGAACTCGACGCTGGCTCCCTGGCCGGGCTTGCCGTGATATGTGACCAGGCTCCTGAGCACGGGTTTGCCGTCGGCGATGTTTATGTGGTGGGGACCGTCGTGGCCGATCAGAACGAACCCCTCGCGGAAGTCGATCGGGTGAAACTCCGCGAAACTCCCGCCGATGTTTATCCTGTCCATCAACAGCATCGCGATACAGGTCTTCAGGTCGGATTCGCCGCACATGGGGAAGCCAGCCGCGGTCAGAAGCGAGTTGCCAACGATCAGGTTGGTCACCAGCCGGCGCAGCGCGCTTTCCGGCTCGCCCTCGTAGTAGTAGGCAAGCGCGTCCAATTCGTGCAGCTGGATGAACTGATCCAAGGTCACAGCCACGCGTGCGGAGGTCGTCAAATCCTCGTCTGTAAGCCGGCGTGTGACCGGGTCCGCGCCCGGGTCGGGCCGGTCGAAAAGCTCGATGATTTCGGCGATCTTCCGCTCGATGGCCTGGGAGGTAACCGAACGCTCAAGCGCCAGCAGGTCATCCGCTTCGGTCTGGACGATGTGACAGCCGAAGGCCGCTGTAAGCGCCGTTTGGTCTGTCTGCATGTCCAGCATGTTCTCGATCGGGTGCCCGAAATGCCCGATCCGTGCCCGCTTAACGTCGTGCAGCGCCATGGCGATGTCGCACCACTCGGCAATCTCGGCGTCGGCCTGCGCGTCACCCTCGAGAGTGCCGAGAATGACCTCGGGCGGGCGTTTGCCCATCCGTATCGCCACCCCTGTAAACTCGGGCACCGAGCAGAAATCGTCGTTCGCCAACTGCATGTGCGTGGTGGCGCGCGGATAGTCGAGTGCCGCCAGCGGTTGGAGGGCGACGAGGACGATGGGAACGTCGACCTGTCGGATTACGTTTGCGAATGTTGCCGAAGTCGCGTAGGTCAGCATGTCGCAGAAGACCAGGTCGAGGTCGGCCGCCCGCAGTTTTGCAGTCAGGGCGTAGGCGCCTTGCGCCTTGTCGACGATTCCGAAATCCAGCGCGCAAACTCCCGTTCGCTGGACCTTCTCGAGGAACCTGTCCAATTTCAGGCGCAGCTCGTCGAGGAGTCCTGGAAACTGTCCCCAATACACGTGATAGCCGACCCCAAAGACGCCGACGCGGGCGGTTCGAGGCTTGCGCCGTTCCACTCTCAAGGTCACCCTCCTGCAGTGAGTTCCACCCGCGCGCGCCGGCCGGTCGAGAGAACCAGCCAGGCCGCGGGATACAAAAGAGCCGAAACGAGAAACACCGGAGTAAAGGAGTACAGGTCGACGACGGGTCCGATTGCCAGATTGGACAACATCCCGGCGATCCCTCCGCTGGTGCCGGTTAAACCAACCGTGCTTCCCACTTCGTTCGGTGCAACCGTGTCACCAACGAGGGTCATGAAGTTGGCTATCCAGATCCCGTGTGCAAACATGAGAACCGACATGAGCGCAATTGCCAGCCCAGGCGTCCCAGCCAGCGACGCCAGCCAGGAAGCAGGTGTGAGTATCGCCGCCGCGAGCATGGCGGCAAGACGGGCGCGGCGAGCCGGCCACCCGCGGGCCACGAGCAGGTCGGAAGCACGGCCGGCGGCGATATTCGTAACCCCCAGAACGAAAAATGGGATCCAGACAAGAGACCCGATTTCAGCCAGCGAGAGCCCCCGTTCCCGAGACAGGTACTGCGGTATCCAGAACATGTAGAAATAAAAGACCGGGTCAAAACAGAAGCGTGAGATCAGGAGACGACGGACCTCCGGCCTGGACAGCAGAGCGCCGAAGCTTACCTTCTGTGTGAATGCCGCCGGGCGGACGCTTGGACAAGCGCCGGCAGCCGTCCGAAATGCAAACTGCCAGGCGATCAGCCAAAGGACTCCCAAAAGCGCGGTCAGGACGAACACGCCTCGCCAGCCAAACGCCCCCGCTCCCCAAGTGCAAAGCGGCGGGGCGACTACCGCGCCGAAAGCCGATCCTCCATTGGCGAATCCCACCGCAAAAGCACGGCGTTCGGGCCTGGTCCATTCAACGGCGCCCTTGGTCGCCGCCGGAAAACAGCCGCCTTCACCGACGCCGAGAGCAAACCTGGCCGCACCGAGACTCCACGCGCCGGAGGCCAACGAGTGAGCGGCGCTTGCGAGAGACCACAATCCCACGGACAAGGCCAGTCCCAGCTTGGTCCCGAGAGCGTCCATCAACCGGCCGCCCAGCGTGAACATGACCGTGTAGCTGAGAACGAATGCGAAGACCACGCGCGAATAAACAGTATTCGACATGCCGAGCTCCGCGGTGATCTGGGGGGCCAGGACGCTGAGGACCTGTCGATCCAGAAAGCTGAGCGCGGTGGCGAAGAAAAGCAGCCCGCACAGTATCCAGGGCGTTCCGGTGGGGATGCTTGTCTCGGGCCATTTTTCGGGCGAATTCACTTGATTGATCGCTCCGTTTGTGTTCAAATAATGAACTTTAATGTTCGATTACTGCTCATGTTGAGGTGATCGGGATGAAGAAGTCAAGCAAAAAAGGATCACATATAGGCGCCGGAACCTTGGACAAAGGGCTTCGTGTCCTGGAAGCGGTCGAGAAGGCTGGACGCCCGGTGACGATTCAGGAAGTGGCCAGTCTCACGGGGATCCAGCGCCTGGCCGTCTACAGACTGCTGTCGACGCTCGTGGAGCGGGGCTACGTCAGCCGCTCGGAAGACAAGCGTTACAGCGCGACCGTGGCCCGGCGGCGACTGCTGATCGGCTACTCCGCGCCCCTGTCGGGGACACCGTTTCGCGAGGATCTGGCGGCGTCTGTCAACCGTGCCGTTTCCCAGCGGGGCTTCGAGCTGGTCATGCTCGACAACGGAGAGGACGACTCTGCCGCGGCAATGCGTAATGTCGAGACCCTTCTGGAGCATCGCGTCGACGTCGCGATGTTCTTCCAACCGGTGGAGTTCGTTGGCCATATGATGGCCGATCGACTTTTCGGGGATGGTGTGCCGTTCATTACCATCGAGAGTCCTATCCAGGGAGGGGTGTATTTCGGGGCGAACAATTACCAGGCGGGTCGGCTGGCCGGCCAGACGCTTGGACGTTCGGCAGAGGATCGATGGGCCGGTCGCTTCGACTTTGTGGTCTTGCTGGAAGGCACCCGGGCAGGGACAAATGCCCAGGCGCGGCTTGCGGGTGCGCTCGCCGGAGTGCGGGAGGTGCTTGGCGATATCCAGCAGTCCCGGGTCATCCATCTGGACGGGCACGCACAGCTCGAATCAAGCCGCGAGGCGATGGCGGCTCTGCTCCGTACGCTGAAGCGCGGCACCCGACTGCTCGTGTCCGGTTTCAACGATCCGAGCTCGGTCGGCGCCGTCGAGGCAGCCCGGGCAGAGGGTAGGGAATCGGACGTCGTCATCGTCGGTCAGAACGCCACACGCGAAGGGCGGGCGGAGATCAGAAGGCCAGGCAGTTGTTTAATTGCGTCGGTTGCCTACTTCCCGGAACGATACGGCGAGAGCCTGCTCAAACTGGCCGGCGCGCTCGCGCGAGGGGACCAGGTGCCGCCGGCAGTCTACACCCAGCACCTCGTCCTGAGTCGCGAGAACGTCGATCGACTGTACCCGGACGAGCCGCATAGCAGCTAATCCGCACTTCTCACAACTCTGCGGCTGCTTGTTCCGTCACGTAGCACGCAGCGAGGGTGTTGAAAATGTTGACCTGTGTGTCATATCCCCGAAGGGGATTGCCGAATGACCCCAACGGGGTCACGTAGCAAAGCCCAGGGTTGCCCGCGTTGTGTGCGGGAAACCCTGGGTCGGGGGCTTGGTGTGGCGTTCAACCCTGAAAGGGTTACGTACCGCACTACGCAACCCTTTCAGGGTTGTATCTGTCCTGCTGTCCAACCCGGGGTTTCCCGCAGAAAACGCGGGCAACCCCGGGCTCTGCTACGCAACGCCTTCAGCGTTGAAAACTGTCAATAAGCCGCCAGTCGGATACGTTCCTCCCACCTTTTTCAACACCCTCGCAGCGCTTTCAGCGGAGTGAGCGGTTCTTGGCGCCAGCCACGATCGTGCTCAAGGCAAGAACCCGCTTACTCCGCTGAAAAGCGCTGCGTACGCGGCTCTGACGGCGGTGGCCCGAGCACGGCGTGATAAATGCGGACTGAACCACGCGGCATACGATATGTGATCGAGTGGTTCTCCCTGTGGCCTTGAGGTCTTCGTTGTCCTTAAGGTTCGTTCCTGCAGAGGATTTCTCCCAACACCGAAAAATCCGAGTCTCCCGGGAACTTACACGCTTCCGCCTTTCGTACTTGACTGGTGCAACGTTTGGTTCTATTCAGGTCATTCATATTCTTGGAGACTGCGCTCATGCCTGACAACACCATCAAGCGCCGGGATTTCATGCAGTTCATGTTCGCGGGGTTCTCCGCGCGTATGCTCGACTGGTCTGCCTTTCCGACCGGTTCCGGGCAGTCGCCTTCGGACAAGCCGTTTGACGCGGTCATTATCGGTGCCGGGCTGGCCGGCCTGAGTTGCGCGGCGGCCTTCGCCAGACAGGGATTCAAGCCGATAGTGTTCGAGCACCATTCGAAGCCCGGCGGCTACGCCACCACCTTTCGGCGCAAGGACTTCGTATTCGACGTATCCCTTCACTCAACGGTCCCGGGCGAAAGAAACGGGGTGCACAACCTGATCCCCGGTTTCCCGGAAATCAACCAGGTGGAATTCGTACCGCACTCGGATCTGTACCGGGCTATCTTCCCTGACCACGACATTCGGGTGCCTCAGCGGGATCCCGATCGGTATACAAAGCTCCTCGTCGATTCCTTTCCGGACGAAAAGGCGGGTATTGAGGGCATCTTCGAGGACATGCGGGGCATGACGGCCGAAATCGGGAAGCTCCAGGGCGGCGGCGGTCGAGTGGATATGAATCGTTTCCAGCAGGACTTTCCGGTGCTGTTCAAGAGCTTCAACAAGACCTGGGGCCAGATGGTCGACGGCCGGCTGAAGAACCCGAAGCTGAAAGCGATCGTGTCGTCGCTTTGGGTCTATTACGGCCTGCCTCCTTCGCGGCTGTCTCCTTTCTACTACGCCATGCCGACGTATGGTTACCTCCGGGCAGGCGGGTGGTACCCGCGCGGCAAATCGCAGGCGATAAGTGATGCCCTGGTCGACTTCATCACGAAGCGGGGAGGGCAGGTTCGGGTGAACGCCGGTGTGGCCGAGATACTGGTCAAGGACCACGCGGCGTACGGCGTGCGAACGGCCTCCGGAGAAGAGATCCAGGCGCGGGTCGTCGTCTCCAACGCCAACGCGCACGACACTTTTCGCAAGATGATGCGCGAAGACGAGTTCCTGGCCGACTATCTGAAGAAGCTGGACGGCTACAGCGTCAGCCTGTCGTGCTTCCAGGTGTTCCTGGGCCTCAAAAAAGACCTGATCAGCAAGTCCGGACTCAAGGACACCGAGATCTTCTATTACCCGGGCTATGACTTTGACGCGGCCTATGACGCGATCCTGGAGGGGGACGTGGAACGGGGCGGCTTCGCGATGACGCCGTACGACAACCTCTATGCCGGGTACTCTCCGGCCGGGAAGAACACCATCAACCTGCTGACGCTTCAGGGTTACGGACCGTGGGAGCAGTACGAGGCGGATTACTTCAAAGGCAGGAAGCAGGCGTATCGGAAGCGCAAGCAGGCGATGGCGGACCGGCTCATCGCCGAAGCGGAGAAACGCGTGCTGCCTGGTCTGCGAGATGCGATCGAGGTGATTGAAGTCGGGACGCCGCTGACGAACGTCCGCTACACGCGTAATTACCGCGGGGCGATCTATGGCTGGGATCAGACCCTGGCCAACAGCGGCCGCAATCGGGTCGGCCACAAGACACCCATCCGGAACCTTTTCCTGGCCGGCGCGTGGTCGACGCCGGGTCACGGCTACGGAGCCGTCATCCCGAGCGGCTTGTCGTGCTTCGGCGAGATCATGAAAGAGTGGGGCAGCTGAGGGGCCGAGGACAAGATGTCCGCGCTCCGGGACGCTACAAACCGCTCACCGGATCGGCCTTGCCGTCCCGGGCACATAACGCTTCACGATTGATTTGTGGTAATCCAGCGATTCCGCGGGCGGCTCCACGCCTGCAGGGATCGGCTTTTTCGAAAACGTCTGAAAGTACAGTACGCAGGCGTCCCGCCACCAACGGGCCTCCGCTTCCTGGATGCGAAGGAAGACACGCGCTTGTTCGTAGCGCTCCGGGTCGATCCGATCTCGGACGGACTCCCAGGTTGCATCCATTCGTCTAACCGCATCGACACCACGCTGGTACCGGCGGCAGAGTTCGTCCCAAAGTGTCTGTCCCGACTGCATGCGGCGATCCCAACCTACGTGGTGGAACCAGAGGAGATACTTCTCAGGGCAGCGCCCCGGATCTTCGAACTCCCGGGCGACTGGCGGGAAGTACTGGCCTGTGGCATTGCTGCCGGTCGCGGTGCGGTCAAAACCTAGCCCGGTTGCGTCGGCCCGATGATAGTAGACCGATGTCCAGTCCGGGCGAGGGCCTCCGCTGACCCAAGGTCCCGGGCCATAGTGATGTCCTTCCGCCATGATGTGGTGGAGGCCCAGGGGCGTCATGTAATCGACCGCCGCTTCCCGCGACGCCATCATCATGGACGAAACCCCCGCGACCAGCCCCTGATCGTTGGAGAAGGTCATGCGGATCCACTCGTCCGCTATCGCCTCGGCAGACAGTGTGTGGTCCCAGGCGAGGCGTCCAAAGGCGAACCAGTTCGACTGTGCGAAGACCGAGCCGCACCAGTTTCGGTCGGAGCCGATGTTCGCGACGCCTGCCATCGCGGTCAGAGAGTGGTTTTCGAGAGTCCCGTCGATGACACGTGTGACCTGCGATCCGGTTCCTTTGGCGAAGGTGTCCGAATCGAGCGTCTCCTTGAAGAGCGGGGCCAGGTAAACCAGGTTCGTAGCCAGGCCGAGGTATTCCTGCGTGATCTGGAATTCCATCATGAGAGGGGTGCCGGGCATCGCACCGAACAACGGATGAAAAGGTTCGCGTGGCTGGAAATCGATCGGGCCGTTTTTGACCTGGACGAGGACGTTCGGGCGGAAACTGCCATCGAGAGGTTTGAACTCGTTGTATGCCTGCTTGGCGCGGTCGTCCGGCACCTTGTCGTCGTAGACGAACGCGCGCCACATGACGATGCCGCCGTGCGGGGCAACGGCATCAGCCAACACGTTTGCGCCGTCGGCGTGAGTCCGCTTGTACTGCTGCGGACCGGGCTGCCCCTCGGAGTTCGCTTTGACGAGGAACCCCCCGAAGTCGGGGATGTATCGGTAGATCTCGTCGGCCTTGGCTTTCCACCAGGAGACGACTGCTGGATCAAGTGGATCCGCCGTCTTCAAGCCGCCGATTTCGATCGGTGCGCTGAACCGGGCAGTGAGGTAGACCCGTATCCCGTAGGGTCGAAGCGCCCCGGCCAGGGCGGCCGCCTTCTTCAAGTATTCAGGGGTCAGGCTGATCGCATTCGCGTTCACGTTGGTGAGAACTGTGCCGTTGATTCCGATGGAGGCGTTCGCACGGGCATAGTCCGTGTAACGCGGCGGCAGGTAGTCGGGCAGCTTGTGCCAGTCCCAGATCGAGAATCCAGCGTATCCGCGTTCGACGGTTCCGTCGAGGTTGTCCCAGTGGTTGAGGATTCGATGTTTGATGCGCGGCGCCGCGGTTATCGATAAATTGTCGATCCGCTGATGGGTCTGGAGGAGTTGGAGGAGACGGAACCCACCGTGCAAAACGCCGACATCCGAGTTGGCCGCAATCACGGTCCGCCGCTTACCGGCAATTCGCGCCGACCGTATGACGAAGCCCTCCTCCCCGGCTGTTTTCAGTTCCTGTGCGATGTCGAGGGAGGCGATCAACTTCGACGCCTTTGGAGTGCCGGCGAGCAGTAGATCATCGAGCTTCGCCTCTCGCACCAGCGGCGTTTCCTGGCCGAGCAGACCGCGAAGTCCGGTGATAAGCTCCTTCTTTGCGGCTGTCAGGGTCGGTGATTCCCCTTCAACGAGGATGGCCGGGAGCGTTGTACGGTAATGGGCCAGCAGGGCCGGGTCGGAAACCTGGTGGTAGCGTAGCCAAAGCTCATAGCCGTCCTCGGCTCGGGCCGCGGCGGTGATCAACGAGAAGAGAACAACAGCCAGCGGGATTCGCATGGCAGACATGATGGCATGGCGTATGTTCGTCTTCCAAGGTCGGACCGTAGGGCGTGAGAGATTAGCGCCTCTTGCTGCCCATTACGCCGGGTCTCAAACCAGCCGGCGTAGCTTCAATGTCACCGTCTTCTCGACCTCTCCGCGTCTGAGCTTCAGGTGAATCACCTCGCCGTCTTTTTTCAGCAGGTTACGCAGATCGGGGATCTTGAACTCCTGTACTGGCCGGCCATTCACGGTCAATAGGATGTCTCCTTTGCGGATACCCGCCTCCGCCGCCGGTGTTCCGTCCGTTACCCGGACTACCTCGGTGGCTTTCAGTTCAACGGTCCGGGCGTAAATCTGCATCCCGCTCATGTCGTGCTCAAAACCGCCCGCCAAGGACTTGCCAGGTTCGAGAATTACACGCCGGCGCGTGTAGTCGTAGATTATTCGAAACCGGCCGATGATCTGGGCACCGACGAGTCCGTCGATCTCGCTGGATGCCAGAGTCCCGCCTTTTGCTCTTGAAAATCCGGTAACCGGTAAGTCGAACGAGTAGGGTCCGATCTCCAGTGATCGTATTCGACCGAAGAGCTCCGAAGATTCCCCGCCCACGCCTCCTATCACGCCCGAGAGCAGCTTCGGCGTCAGTTGAGCGGCTGCCTCGAGCAGGTTATGCCGATCGACGAACGGGGTGGTCAGCACGACAGCGCCGGTGTGAGGCGCATCGAGCAGAAGCCTGGCCGGTATTGGCGGTCGGCCAGGCATGTGAACTGCGGCGCGCAAAACCGGTCCGCCCGCGATCACCTCAATTGGGAATGCCTTGCCTCCACCGCGGTACTCGAATGTCTGCGGCTCGTAGACCGACATCGTGCGGGAATCATAGTCAAAGGCAACAACATACCGTTCCAGGAACTCCCGTCCGATGAGCCCGTCGGTTTGCCGTCCCGTCGCTTTTGTGATGAGGTCAAAATCGATCAATGGGGTGCGTTCAGGTCGAAACGTGACGGACCCGATCCCGAAATCGACGTTTTGAGCGACGCCGATGGTTTGCGAACCATCCCCAGCTCCGTTGGCCGTGGCGATAAACGCGGGCTTCAACCCGATCCTCTCGGCCATACGCTCGTTCACGCAGGAAGCGCCCGCCGCGGAATCGAACTGGAAGTCGGCCGACGTGTTTCCGTTCACCTGGACGGTCAGCCAGATGCGACGGTCGTACAGGTCAAAAGGCAGCACGAGAATCGGCCGGGGATCTGCGGCACCCGCGAAAGCGGTCACGATGGTCCAGGCGATCAGAAAAAGGAACGGTCGGTGAAGTGTCATGTCTCCCCCTGCTGGTTGTCTTCACCTTTGACACCGGCACGAATTGAAAGTTCAGCGGCCGACCTCGGTTCCTCGCCACTTTTTGTAGACGGAGTCGGCGAAATCCACGTAGCGCATCCAATCGTAAAGCGTCAGGTTATGCTTGCCGGTCCGGATGTGGTAACCGACGCGGCCGGCAATCACCGGTGAGTCGAGCGGCGGCATCTGCTCAGGAACCGACGGAAGGTCGAAGAGCCGGTAGACCGGTCCTGCGTGGTAGAGAGAGAGGTATTCGCCCTTTGGATCTGCCCACGTATCCTCCTCGGCGCTCACGACGTACAGAGCCCGGGGCGCGATCAGCGCCAGCAGCATGTGCTGATCGAAGGGCAACTGCTCCTCCCGGTTGTTGTACTTGGTAAAGTTCCTGCAAAACCAGTGCGGAAATGCACGGTTAATGGCTTCGATGGTTTCGCCGAAGATCCGCTTGCTCACTGCAGCACCGGCACACCCTGAGCAGTTCGAGCCCACGATTGCAAAGCGCTCGTCGCGGGCGCCGGCCCACAGGGCGGTTTTTCCGCCCCGCGAATGTCCCACCAGAGCCACCCGGTAACGATCGATGTCCGGGTCGGTTTGAAAGTAGTCCATCGCCCAGCTTGCCCCCCAACCCCACGCCGCGATGGTTGCCCAGGCGTCGTCCCGGCGTTCGCCGGTCTCCAAGAGCCCGTGTATTCCATCCTTGAAACCGTCATGTTTGTCCGGGTCGATGTCGCCCACCTGGAATGCCGCGATACCGTACCCGCGGGCGATGACCTGCTCGGCCGGCCAGAACTCACTTTTCACTGCTCGCGTCACATCCGTGTTCTCGGGCCCCCGATTGTTCGCGAGAAGAAACAGAGGTACCGGTTTCCGCGGAGCGTTGGGCAAGAACATGACCAGCGGAAACTGGAGTGTCTTTTCGCCTTTCGCGATCGTGACCGTCACCTGCTTGAAGGTCGCCTTGCCATCCATTGCCCCCGGATCGGTTCTGGTGAGCTGGAAGCGAACGCTGTCCGGGGAGCCGATTCGCCGCCCATAGACCTCCGTCTCGAACAGTCCCAGAATTCGCCCGCGCTGTCGGTTCCGCCATTCCTTCGCATTTTTGACTTTCGCTCCGTTCGGCACCGCCAGAACATCAGGGAGCGGGTAGGAGACGACGTTTGGTTCGTCATACCGCGGTTTGGCCGGCGCCTGGCTCGGTTGTGCCAAGCTGCTGACAAGGACAAGGCAAGCTGCACCCATGCAAGCGATTGGGAGGATCCCAGCCTTTTTCATGCAGGGGAGTGTACCACCAGACGGACCTTGCGAAACAAGCTACCGGGTGCCAGCCTGCCCCTCGGGTTATGATGTTTGGTATGCGAAACCGATTTCTGTTTCTCATTCCCTTTTCGGCCTTATTGTGCGCTGTCGGCTGTCAATCAGAACAGGCTTCTCCCCGGCCGGCAGAACCGGCCGCAGCGGTTTATTCGGTAGACAAGTATGATCCGGCGCGGGACGCTGCGGCAGACCTTGCCGACACCACCAGGCTGGCAAAGCAGACGGGGAAGCGGATTCTCCTTCAGGTGGGCGGAAACTGGTGCGGTTGGTGTCGGGCCCTCGACAAATTCGTCCATGACACGCCTGAGGTCGCGGCCGCGCTTCGGGACGACTATGTCATCATGAAAGTCAACATGAGCGAGGAGAACCGTAACGAGGCATTCCTGGGTCGGTTCCCGCAGATCAAGGGATATCCGCACATTTTCGTGCTCGATTCCGATGGGAAGCTCCTGCATTCGCAAGACACGGCGGTTCTCGAGGAAGGGAAGTCATACAAGCCGAAGGTCTTCCTGGAATTTCTCACCAAGTGGGCCCCAACGAGCTGAGCGGTGTTCCGGACCGGCGCATACTCGTCGCCCATCGAGCACGGCATCCGGCCTTCTGGAGCGCGGACATCTTGTCCGCACTGGGATCGCGGACGTCCCGTCCGCGCGGCGGGCATCTTGCCCGCCGTTGACGTTGTTCGGTCTGCTGTGATCCTTGGGAGAACGCCGGGCAAGATGCCCGGCGGGCGGGCAGGATGCCCGCGAACCCAGTGCGGACGGGACGTCCGCGCTCCAGAACTCTTTTCCGATTTGGGCAACACGCCCTGGAAACGATTCGATTTATCCCGCGATTTCCACTCGGCTGGCGCCCATACCGACCGGAACGACGCGAACTTCGGCCGGGAAGTACTCAGCCAGGCCGTCGACGTGCGATATCACGCCGATCTGGCGATCCTGGAGTTGCACGGCCTCGAGAGCAGACAGCACGGTATGCAAGCTCGCGGAATCGAGTGTCCCCAGTCCCTCGTCGATGAAAAGCGACTCCAGGCGCACGTTACGGGCTTGCAGCGAAGCCAGGCCAAGCGCCAGCGCCAGTGAAACGAGGAAACTCTCTCCTTCGGAAAGCGTCGTGACCGGCCGGCGCTCGTCGCCCATATCCTGGTCAACAACCATTATGCCTAACGGATCACCGGAGCCGTCCGGACACTTCTCCAGCCGGTAACGAGGCTTCAGATCGCCCAGGTGCTCGTTGGCGTGCTCGATCAGCAGTTGCAGAGTGTACCTCTGGGCGAAATTCCGAAACGCCTTGCCGTCCGCTGATCCGATGAGCTCGCCGAGCTCGATCCAGACGCGGCCCTCCTCTTCCTGGGCCACGAGTTTCTCGGTCAGGGCGTTGATTCGGTCCTCGGCTGACTGCGCGTCGGCCAATCGCCCCTTGATGTCGTCATAGAGAAAGTCGAGCTCTTTTCGCTGCCCAGCGATTTCCTGAAACAGGCGTTCAACAGCTTCACAGTCTCGTTCGGGCCGGGTCCGTTCGTATGTCGAGAGCTGTCGGGTTCTTTCCTTCAGCCTCTCGCTCGCTCGAGCACGTTGGTTCTCGAATTCGCTTATAGCGTCACTCGTTTGTCGGCACCATTCCTCGCCTCTCAAGGCCAGTTGGCGCGCGTTTTGCTCGGTGAGATCGCGTTTTTTTAGTTTTCGGTCAAGGGCAGCCTGTCGGGCGGCAAGCCTCTCGGTGTTTGTCTGCGCGTGATCCGCGTTCGATCCGATCGTCGTCTCCAGCCGCATTACCTCGACGTTTGCTGCTTCCAGATTGAGCTCGGCCGATCGCCGGCTTTGCCGGGCGAGCTCGACCTGCTGATCCAGAGTCAGCCGCACGTCGGCGACCGATCTCCCTTCGAAAAGCTGACCCCGTTTGTCCGCCAGCTCGATCACCTGCCGTTGTCTTGCCGCGAGATCTGCCTGAGTCTCAGTACACGCGGCGGCGGCCTGTGCGATTTCTCTCTCGCGGAATTCCACCTCCGCCTCCGCTCCAGCCGCCTGCTGCCTCGTTTCGTCGAGGAGCTTCATCCTCTCTTTCCAGTCCTCGGCCTGGGTTTCGAAGACACGGCGGAAAGTTTTACAATCTTCATCAAGCAGGGGCAAATTGTGCCCGAGTTCTTCTGCCCCCGGGTCAGCGCTCTGCGAGGTGAGGTCCGGCATGCAGGCGAAGGCGATCGAGAGCTTGATTCCGAGTTTCTCTCTTGCCTGCGCCAGCCCAGCTAACAGGGCGGTCACAGACGTTTCGCGCGCCATTGCCACGCTCAGATCGGTCTGGACCTTCCCGTGCAATGCTCTGTGCTTCTCATACACCCTTCGCCGCGATCGCAACTGTTCGACGGTACTTCTCAGAACCGCTTCTTTGTCCTGCGCCAATCGAAGCTCCCTGGCGATGGATTCGAGTCGCGATTTGGCAGCTGCCAGTGCCTGGGAAGCCGAATCGGAATCGGACAGACCCAGCTGGCGAGCACCTTCATCAATGGTGGCACGCAGTTTGTCCCGCCCGACTTTCAGCGAGCTGAGCCGTTGGTCAGTCCGACGGATCACGGCTTGGAGCTGTGCGAGGTGAGCCTCCTGCTGGGCGCGACGGCCTCGCAGAACAGCAAGCTCCTGGGCGAGAGCGGCGTGACGCTTGCTGCTGGTATCGACAAGGTTATCCAGCGAGGCCTCCTGGATGGATGCCCAGGGATGGTCTAGCGCTCCGCACACGGGGCAGGGAGTCCCGCGACGCAGCTCGGAGCGGAGTTGGTCGATGTCTGCTTGCCTGGAAGCGAGGGAAGTCTTCCAGGCCCGTTCCGCTTCGGCTGCCGCAGCCTCCAGCGCAGGGAGCCGGCTGCCTGTTTCCGCTGCCAGGTTTCGTGCAGTCGCCGAATCTTGAACGGCCTCCTCTCTTTCCGACTGATTGCGCTGGACCTCAGCCAGCAGCGCACGAAGCTCGACATTGCTCCTTTCCAGGGCAGCAGCTGCCTCCTGGCGCTTCTGCAACTCCTCCTGCTGACGAACCAACCTGTCGGGGCCGAGTGCCCCGATCTCGGCTTCGAGGGCCACCGAGGCTGCCTCCAGGCGCTCGATTTCGCTACTCTCAGTGGCCAGCTCGCCTGCCACGCCGCTTTCCTTCTTCCGAAGGTCTTCAATTACGGCGGAGAGGCTGTCGAGGTATTGACGCTTCGTCGCCTCGTCCTGTCTCGTCTTTTCGTACTGCGAGATCTGCTCCAGCCAGTAGCCCTTTTCGGTAAAAAGACCGGCGCGATCGCCGCTGGAATTCTGAAACTCTTCCAACGCCTCGATTCGCTGCTGGAGCTGCGAGGTTCGTTCCCGGGCAGACAAAAGGCTTGCCTCTGCCGCCGTTCTTTTCTCGCTGGCTTGCCGGCATCGATCATCCGCATCCTGCACGGCTTGGTTGGCAAACCGCAGCTGCTCGTCGAGCCTGAGAGCTTCTTCAATGGCTGGCTCGTTGGCTTTGCGCGACAGTTCGGCCGCTTGGAGAGCCTGTCCGGCCTGCTCGACAGCCTGTTCTGCTTCCTCCCACTTTTCGCGCGCCTGCTCAGCCGCTTCCTTCTGTGTTTCCAATCCGGCGGTCAGAACCTCGGCCTGTCCCTGCAATTCGTCGACGGCGGAGAACCATGGGGCCAGAGACAGCGCGGTCTCGGTCAGAAGAAGCTCCTTTTTCAGCTCGTCGAATTCTGGCTCGCGCTCGAGGATTTCCGCCAGTTCGGTCTCTGCGTGCCCGATCCCCAGGCGCAGTTGTCTCTCGTGCGCAAACCAGTCCTTCTGTCGGTGCAGGGTCCGGAGCAACTCTTCCAGTTCGTCTCGCTGTTTGTCGGTGTCCTCCAGTTTGCGCTGAAGGCCGGCTGTCTCCTCGGAGGGTACGCGCTCCACCGCATGCAGCTCCTGTTGGAGGGAATCTGCTTTGCTGACCTCTTTCTTGGCGCGTTGGAAAGCGGCTTTCGATAGCCGGCGGTACAGCTCAGTTTGCGTCATCCGTTCGAGCAAGGCGGCGCGTTCGTTTGAATTTGCATTCAGGAACAGGGCGAAGTCGCCCTGGGCCAGCAGCACCGATCGCCGGAACTGGTCGAAATCGAGTCCCAGAAGCCGGCGAATTTCAGAGCTCGTTTCCTTGAGCCCCTTTTTTCGCGTTTTACCGGTCTCGAGAGCAACAAGGCTGCAAGACGGTTTGAGGATGACGCCGTCCGGATGCCGTTGAGCGCGTCGCACCTCCCAACGAGCCCTGAAGCGGCGCCCGTCATCCACCTGGAAATCGACTTCCGCGTATCCATGTGTGGCGCCTCGTCTCAGGAGGTTGCGGGCCTCGTCCGCGGTCACCTCATCGAATTTCGCCTGGCGGGTCGCTGCCAGTCGGGGAGTTCGATGAAAAAGGGCCACCGACAGAGCGTCGAGCAGGGTCGATTTGCCTGCTCCAACGGGGCCGGTTATCAGGAAAATTCGACTCTCGCCCAGGCGACCGTCCTTCAGATCGAGCTCGAAAGGACCGGCCAGGCTGGCTAGATCGCAGCCGCGGATAGCCAGGATCCTCATTGACCGCCCCCCTTCTCCTGCTCTTGACAGAGGAGCCGGAAAGCTTGCATTAGTCGATCACTGGGCTCGTTGAGAATGGTGTAAGGGGAGGAATGCTTGCGCTGGTAACGGTTGCGGAAAATTTCTTCGGGGTTCAGCTCGTCCAGCCACTGACGCCGTGAGTCCTCCCGTGCGGGAAATTCCGAGGTCCGTTGGCGCTCCAACGAAATCCTCAGCAGGCGAGGCCATTTGTCATCGACCTCCCTGGTTATTTCATCGCGCAGACCCGGACGAGGTGCATTCAACCGGACTCGCACTTCAAGGTACGGACGCGTCGGAGACGAAGAATCGCGCCCCTCGAGTCTTTCCAGCTGGCGGAGCATGTCGATGACCTGCTCGGGCGGTTGGGGTTCGTCGCACGGAACCCGCAGCAGGTCGACAGGTCGGGGAGCCGGCACTCCTCGTGTCTCAGCCAGTCGGTGGCCATCGAAGTCTGCAATCAGCACTTGCTGGCAGTGGCGGCTGTCCGCGAACGACAGAGCCAGGGGAGAACCGGAATAGAAAACGTTGTCAGAGATGGATTGTCCGACATGCAGGTGGCCGAGAGCCACGTAGCCGAGTTGCGGCGAGAAAACATCGGCAGGCAAAGCTGGCAGGCGCCTGCTTGAGATTCTGGAATCGGGGGTTTCCACAACTTGCGATCCGGCGACGTAGACGTGGCCGGCAGCCAGTGAGGCGCACCCGTCTTCCCCTGCCCGGCGAATCGCTTCCTCGCAGATCGACCCATAGACGGAACGGGCCGACTCAACCAGTTTTTGGCCCGGGTTCTCGTCGAGTGGTGAGACACCCCGCGAACGGAGGCAAGGAAGGGCGGCCAGATGAGCGACTGGGGCACCGTCGGCACCATGCAGGGTTATCAGGCAGCGATCGAGATTGGGCTTGCCCTCCTCGGTTGCATCCATGCGCCCGAGCAGGTAGACACCCTGGGTCGCGAGGAGCGGGAGGCTCGCCCCCAGTCGGGTGCCCGGATCGTGGTCGCCCGGGAGGACGACCAGCTGAAGTGATGGCAAACGGCTCTTGGCGGCCGCGACGAAATTGAAGAAGAGCGACTGGGTCCGTGCACTCGGATTCGGCCTGTCAAAAAGATCGCCGGCGACCAAAAGGGCGTCGATTTCCTCGTCGTGCAGGATCCCGAGCAGCCAGTCGAGAAAGGCCCGGTGCTCGTGGTCACGAGGCTGCTCGTGAAGCACCCCGCCGAGATGCCAGTCCGAGGTGTGCAAGAGCCGAAACTTCCTCACGGTGGGAGTATAGAGAGGATTGCCTTCCGTGGCGAGTGATTACAGGCACGTCTGCGATTTCCGGTGGATCGCTGAAAATGTTAACTCTTCTATTAATAGGATGATCGAGAACCACATAGGACCGGGTTGGTGTGGAATCTCTTGATGTCGAACCCCGAGATCGAACCGGCGCTCAAGGCAATCGGCTTCGAGAAGGACTAGGCAGGAGACAGCGTTTCTTGAAGCAGGCTGGCTTGGTCGGCTATTCTGATCGCGGAGATACCCGTACCGTCGATGAACCATGCTTCTCCGGTCCGCCTGCTGCTGATAGTGATCGCCACGGTCTTTCTTGTCGAAGCGACTGTCATGGCGGTGCTTTCCGACCGCCATCCGATCACTTCCCTGCTCGCCGCTCTGCTGGATTCAGTGCTCGTGTTCCCTGCCCTTTACTTCTTTTTGCTTCTGCCCTTACAGCGGTACCTTGCTGAACGCAACAAGGCGGAAGCCAGGTTGGCAAAATCGACCGAGCTGCTCGACCGGCTGTTCTCCATCACCCACCTCATGCTCGCCTACATGGACCCTCAGTTCAATTTCATCCGTGTCAACCGCGCATATGCGGAAGCGGATGAGAAGACTCCCGACGAGTTCATTGACCGGAATCACTTCGAGATGTTCCCGAACTCCGAGAACGAGGCAATCTTCCGCAGGGTGGTTGAGACAGGAGAGCCTCATTTTGCCTTCGCAAAGCCGTTCGAGTATGCCCTCGCACCTGGGCGAAGTGTGTCTTACTGGGACTGGAGCCTGGTCCCGATAAAAGACAGCGACGGTCGAGCGGAGGCCCTGATCCTCAGTCTGCTGAATGTGACCGAGCGGAAGAAGGCCGAGGCGGCGCTGGTTGAGAATGAAGCGCTGCTCAGGAAGGTGCTCGAAGCCCTGCCGGTCGGGGTCTGGATTCTCAACAAAGACGGCGTGATCGTTCAGGCGAACCCGGCCAGCGTTGAAATATGGGGCGGTGTCCGCTTCGTCGGAATAGAGGATTTCGGACAGTACAAGGGCTGGTGGCTCGACACCGGCAAGCTCATCGAGCCGCTGGAATGGTCGGCCGCTCGCGCGATCCTGAAGGGGGAATCTTCATCTGGTGAGGAGATAGAGATAGAGGCCTTTGACGGAGAGCGCAAGATCATCCAGAACTCCGCAGCCCCCTTGTTCAAGGCAGACGGAACGGTCATCGGCGCGATCGTGGTCAGTCGCGATATCACCCAACGAAAACAAGCCGAGCAGCAAGTGCAGAGGAGTAACCGAGAGCTCGCAGCCCTGAATGCCGTCAGCACGGTTTTGAGCAGTTCTCTGGACATGTCACAGGTCCTGCATTCCCTCAAGGATTCGATGACCGCGCAGGCAAAGTTTCCTGCCGGGACGATCTACTCGTACGACGCGGCCGCCCAGCAGCTCGAGCTCCAGCTTTCGTGGGGGCTCGATCCGACTCCAAGTCCGGGCAGCCGCCTTCCCGTGGAGTCGTACCCATTTCGTCAGGCTCTCCAGAGCAGGAAGGTGCTGACTACCGAGCAGACGAACATCGCGAATCGCAACGCTGGAGTTGAGGTCACTTTTCCTCCCGTCTGTCGCGGGCGAGTATGCATTCCCCTGGTTGCTCACGGGGATGTCCAGGGGTTAATGGAGCTCTGCGACGTCACCCGGGCGGCCGAGGCCGATCACGAGCTTTTCCGGTATTTCGAAGCGATCGGCCAGATGATGGGCATCGCCATATACAACGCACGGTTGTTTGCCGGGGAACAGAAAGCCCGGCAAACCGCAGAGGTCTTGCGCCAAGCCGGCCTGGCGCTCACACAAAGCCTTGATATGGCGGTCGTCATGGATGCCATGCTCGACGTCATTGGTCGCCTGGTCCCTTACGACTGCGCGAGCATCATCCTGGTGGAGGACGACGATCACCTGGTAGTCCACGCCGCCCGCGGCTGCGATTGCACAGAACGAATCGGTTGTCGCATTCTCATCGACCGGGAAGACAACGAACCTCTTGAGCAGCTGATTTCTGGCAAAGAAGCCAAGGTCTTTACCGATTTAAGTCCCGAGCTCGCGCGAAAGCTGACACCGTGCAACATTACCACCCGAAGCTGGTTAGGGGTGCCCTTTGTGGCCGGGGAGCACGTGATCGGTCTGTGCGGCCTGGGCAAGGTGCACGCCGGATTCTACACCCCCGAGCATATGCAGCTCGCTCAGGCACTGGCCGGTCAGGCGGCCGTGGCTGTACAGAATGCCTGGCTGTTCGCGCAGCTCCGTGACAGTCGGGAGCGGCTGCAAACTCTTTCCCACCGGCTGGTGGAAGTTCAGGAGAACGAACGCGGCTACGTCGCCCGCGAACTGCATGATGAAGCGGGCCAGGTACTGGCTTCGTTGATGCTCGGGTTGCGCTTGTTGGGCCGTCATGCCCATGAACCGGAAGCGATCATGTCGGGCATCGACGAGCTGAAAGGCATGGTGGATGGCGTCCTGGAGAATTTGCACCGCCTGGCCATGAATCTGCGCCCCGCCAGCCTGGATCACCTCGGTCTCGAAGTGGCCTTGAGACAGCACCTGGAAACCATCGCTGACCGCAACGACCTCACGGCTCAGATGGAAACCGTGGGGATGGACCTCCGCCTCCCGAAGGACATCGAAGTGGCGCTATATCGAATCGTCCAGGAGGCTTTGGCGAACGTAGTCCGACATTCTCACGCAACCCGAGTCGATCTTCTCCTGAAACGGGATGACGGGAAAGTCGTGGCTGTGGTAGAAGATAACGGCGTCGGCTTTTCAGAGGAAGTTGCTTCGAATTCCGGCCGTCTCGGGTTGTTCGGCATGCGGGAACGGGCAGAGATGCTGGGAGGGCACCTGCTGGTGGAGTGCGGGAGATCAGGCGGAACAACCGTGTCAGTGGAGGTGCCTTGTGGCGATTCGCATCGTCATAGCTGACGACCACGGGCTAATGCGGGCTGGCCTGCGCGCCTTGTTGAACGCCGAAGAGGGACTGGCTGTTCTTGCCGAAGCCCGAGACAGCGTCGAAGTGCTGGACGAGAGCGTTCGACTCCAGCCCGATGTGGTCCTGATGGACATCAGCATGCCCGGCGCGGGCGGCATTGAGACTACCCGCAAGCTGAAGGAGCGAGTGCCTTCGGCCCGCGTGCTCATCCTCACGATCCACGAAGACAAGGCTCTCCTGCGGGAGGCTATTCAGGCCGGTGCGGATGGTTACATCCTCAAACGGGCGGTCGAATCCGAGTTGCTCACCGCCATCCACGCAGTCATGCGTGGTGAGCTTTACGTCCATCCGGCCATGACCCGCGCGCTATTAACCGAGCAGACCGCGAAGCAACCGGCCGCTGCGGGCTTGGTCGAACCCCTGACGCATCGAGAACTGGAGGTCTTGCGCCTCATCGTTAAGGGCTGCACCAATCGACAGATGGCTGACCGACTGAATCTAAGTGTCCGCACTGTCGAAAGCCACCGGGCAAACCTGATGGACAAGTTAGGGCTGCGAACCCGGGTGGATCTGGTCAGATGGGCGACCGAAAACGGCCTGTGAAGAAGGTCCAAATCGGCGAACAATCGTTCGGATATTTGCGGGTCGGTAACAGATTGAGCGGCTCAACAGGGCGGGTAGGTTCGTAGTCCCGGCTTTCAGCCGGTCGAACGGGTCGGCATCATCAAGCCTGTTGGCAAAGATTGTCGCCTTGAAGCGCCAAGTCCGTATTTACTACGGACCCTTGTCGGTAAAACCCGTGGGAGGCGACCTTCTACGAGTAAAAAACCCTCACAAAAAAAAGACGAAAAACCCGTTTTTACTACGCTTCAAAACTACCTGCAACTTCTGTAATTTGGTGCGCAATTGGTGTAGTGGGGGCGTTAACCCGGGACTTTATTTGGTCGCACCTTCTCACGCTGAAGGACGCGTCCCGGCGAGCCAAAGAGCAAAACCGGCCACTTATCTGGCCGGTTTCGCTTCGGCAGTCCTCGCTCGAGACCCGCGATCTGCTGGATCGATCGGAACCGCGACGCGCGCCAAAGAACCGAGGGGACAATCGTGGACAAGAGTAATGAGGGCGATTCCAGGATTCTCCCCACCTTGCCGGAGTGGACAGCACCAAAAACGAGCGAAGTGTTCAATATTGAAGACTTTTACCTGGCAGTTGTTGATCAGCAGGACACTCTTCTTAAGGGTCTCACTTTTTCCAGTGAAGCGGAAAAGGGCGAAAGTATGACCCTGCTCGCCCTGGTGACTGTCTTCCAGTTCGCGGAAAACCTGGCAGACCGGCCGATGTGCGCCGCGCTGACTCGACGAACCGATTGGCGTCATGCTTTGCGCCTGCCGCATCAGTCTGCTTCATTCGACCCGGGCTGGTTGTGTTCCTTCAGACAACTTCTGGTCGGTCATTCGAACCGGTTACAGGAATTTCAGTGTCTGCTCGACCGGTGCACGGCAGCTGGTCTGCTTGGGCGGGGAAAGCGCGACACACAGGCGGGCGAAGTGGTGGAATTTGTTTGCCGTCTGAACCAGCTGGAACGCATGCACGAGGCCCTGTCACAAGCCATCGGCGCTTTGGCGTGTCACCAGCCGGACACTCTACGCTCGTTGGCCCAGCCCCACTGGTACCACCGATACCAAGGGCGGGGGGCAAGGGAATTGGAGTCCATCTGTGCCGGCGACCAGGAGGTCTGCGCCGTGGCGCTCGGCTCCGACGCGCGGCACCTGATCGAAGCCATCGCGAGGGCTGGTAAACCCGAACTGTCGGCTCTGCCCGAAGTGGTTCACCTGTCGACGATTTTAAAACTGCAATACCAGCTGCAGGGAACGACGCTGACCTGGAGAAGAACGAGCTGCAAGCTCTGCCCGTGGCTGGCCGAGGGAATTTCAACTTTTCGGTCTGGCAATCAGGAACCTGAATTCGCTCGGAGGCGCTCTGATCATGAAGATTAACAAACGCGATTTTCTGAAATTGTCCGCGGCCGTTGCGGCCGGTTTGGCCGGCGGTCAGGCTCACGCGCTTGCGCAGATGCGCGGGGGCGGCGGCGGAATGGGCGGTGGAGGTGGCATGGGTGGAGGCGGGGGCGCGGGAACCACCGTGATCGACCCGCCTCCCGGGGGACCTTTTATTGACCCAGTGCAGATGCAGAACATGAGCTCTACCCCCGGGATTGTGGAAGTAAACCTGGAGGCCATGGAGTCCCCGATTGCCGTCAACGGGTTGACTGCTAACCTCCTGACCTATAACGGCTCTTTTCCAGCGCCGACCATTAGGGTCCACAAAGGGGATCTGCTCCGAATCAACTTCACCAACTCGCTCCCGATGGCGGGGGTGAACATACTGGGGCACCATCGCGAGCTTACCAACCTTCATACGCACGGTTTTCACGTCTCTCCCATGGGGAATTCGGACAACGTGATGATCACGTTCATGCCGGGAGAGTCGGATGTTTACGAGTACGACTTGAGGCAGCAGCACCCGGGCAGCCTGAATTTTTATCACCCGCATGTCCACGGGACCGTCGCTGAGCAGTTCTGGGCGGGTATGTGCGGGGCATTGGTCGTGGAAGACGAAAGCGACGTCCTCGCCGGATTCGAGACCCACCTCCTCGTTCTCAAGGACATCGCTTTATCCGGAGGAGTTCCGGAGCCCCACAGCTCGATGATGGACTACATGCACGGGAAGGAAGGCGGCACTGTCATGGTCAACGGGCGAGTCAACCCGGTGTTGAAGATCCGCCCTGGACAGGTGCAGCGCTGGAGGATTCTCAACGCCAGCAACTCCCGGCACTACAAGTTGAATCTCCAGAACCACAACTTATACGTTGTCGGGACGGATAGCGGGCTGCTCGACAAGCCCTACCCTGTGTCCTCGATGGTTCTCTCGCCGGGGGAGCGTCTCGACGTGCTCGTGAAGGCTACCCAGAAGTCGGGCAGCTTCAAGTTCCTTTCGCTTCCCTACAGCCGCCAGGGAAACATGGGAAGCGCGCAGATCACTCTCATGACTGTCACCTACCAGGGTACCAAGGCCACCGATGCCCTCCCCTCGACAGTCGATCCGGCGGCGGTCCGCGTGCCGGTGCCTGCCAATGCGGTCACGAGGACCATGAACCTGAGCATGGGGCAAGGCCGCGGGTACATCAACGGCATTTCTTTCAGCGAAACGAGCGCCTTTCAGATTCACTCGCCGCTCGGAGCATACGAAGTGTGGCAGATCACGAACGACAGCGGAATGGACCATCCGTTTCACCAGCATGTGAATCCTGCCCAGGTGCTCTCCATCACCGGCGGTGATTCCGGCTACGCGTCCTTCTACAGCCAGACGCCAGCCTGGAAGGATGTGGTCCTGGTTCCAAAGTGGGGGACCATCCGGCTTCTGGTTCCAGTGACGGACTATGACGGAATGGCCATGTTTCATTGCCACATCCTTGAGCACGAAGACATTGGAATGCTGGGGCTGTGGGATATCACCGGAGCAACCGGTTCGTAATCGGGATGTGCCCACGTGGCTGGCACACAATAGGGGCCAGATACAGACCGACTAATTATCAATCACCTGTAAGAGGGGAGGAAAAATGTTCGACCGAAGACAGTTTCTCAAGCTGACCGGTGCCGGTACGCTCGCGCTGTTCGCGGGCTCACACGGCAAGTTCATTCATCAGGCGCTCGCTGCAATCCCTGGCGGAACGCTCGATCCGCTTGGCGTGGATAAATACATCTTGCCTTTGCTTATCCCTCCGGCGATGCCTCGAGCCGAGTTCGACCAGCAGGCCGCGCGGAACGTTGACTATTACGAGATCGTCACGAGGCAGTTCCAGCAGCAGATCCTGCCGCCTGGCTTGCCCCCGACCACGGTGTGGGGATATGGTCCCAACCCGGCGACCGTTCAAGGCGGCCCCGTGATCTTCAACGCCCCGTCGCTCACGATCGAAGCCAGGCAGGGCAGACCGGTGCGCATCAAGTGGATCAACGGGCTGGTTGACGCTAACGGCAACTACCTGCCTCACCTTCTCCCGGTCGATCAGACGCTGCATTGGGCCAACCCGCCCGGCGGCATGATGGGCCGCGACAAGCGTCCGACATTTACGCAGACACCTGGCGCCTACACCGGGCCAGTGCCGCTTGTTCCGCATCTCCACGGGGCCGTTGGCGTGGGTGATGAATCGGACGGCTATCCGGAAGCGTGGTACCTGCCGGCTGCCGACAATATCCCGAATGGCTATGCGACCGAGGGCACCTGGTACAATTACTTCGCTGGCAAGGCTGCGGCTCGCTACGGCGCGACCTGGGGGCCAGGATATGCCATATTCCAGTACCCGAACCTGAACCGTGCCTCGACCATCTGGTACCACGATCATACGCTCGGGATGACGCGGCTGAACGTCTACGCTGGACCGGCCGGCTTCTATCTCATTCGCGGCGGGCAGGATGACCCCGTGTTCGACGGGCGTCGCTTCGCGCTTCCGGATGTGCTCCCGGGCCCGGTGCCCGACCTTGACTATCCCGAGTGGGCCACCAGGGGAGGGCGTGCCAACTGGTCTCGGCGCGCCGTGCTACCCGGCCCGGCGCCCGCCTTGGGTGACCCGGCAGGGCTTGCCTACTATGAGATCCCGATCGCTATTCAGGATCGCTCGTTTAATCTGGATGGATCGCTTTTCTACCCGGACACGCGCGCTTTCTTCGACGGCTACCCGGGCCCGTACATTCCCGGCGCGGATGTCTCGCCTATCTGGAACCCGGAGTTCTTCGGCAACATGATCATGGTGAACGGGAATACCTGGCCCTACCAGACGGTCGAGAAACGCCGTTATCGTTTCCGCTTTCTTAACGGCTGCCAATCGCGTTTCCTCATCCTCGATTTTGCCAATATCCCTGGTGTGGAAGTGTGGCAGATCGGCAACGAGGGTGGCTTTCTTGCGGCGCCGGTGAACCTGACGCAGACTAACGGCAACCGGTTGCTGATGGGCTTGGCGGAGCGTGCGGACTTGATCGTGGATTTCACCAACGTTCCGGTTGGTAACTACATCCTTGGCAACGTGGGGCCGGACGAACCTTTTGGCGGCGGCGAACCGGGTGAAGATTTCGAGGTGGCCGATCCCAACACGACCGGCCAGATTATGCAATTTCGAGTCGTTCCGGCAGTCGGACCCGATAGGACCACACCGCCTCAGTATCTGAGACTCCCGCGAATCAGGCCGCTCCCGGTCGAGGTGACTACTCGGCAGTTGGCTCTGGTCGAAGTGATGTCGGAGGTCCACGACGGCCCGGCCGAGGCGGTTTTGGGCCATCTGGATGAGGACGGGGACACGGTGCCCCAGATGTGGATGGAACAGATCACGGAAACCCCTGCCGTCGGCGATACGGAGCTGTGGGAGTTCTACAACGCCACTGCCGACGCACACCCCATGCATGTCCACGAGGTGACGTTTGAGGTCGTGAACCGTCAGGCCCTGGAACTGAACGACGAGGGCGAAGCCGAGGTTCCAATTGAGCTGGAAGACGAGATCCGTCCGCCGGAACCTTGGGAAACCGGCTTCAAGGACACGGTCATCGCGTACCCGGGCGAAGTTACGCGCATCCGGCTGAAGTTCGACCACCCGGGAACCTTCGTGTGGCATTGCCATATTGTGGAGCACGAAGATAACGAAATGATGCGTCCCTACCGCATAGGCCCGGAGGACCATACCGCACCTGGTGGCGGACACGAGGGGATGTAAGTCCGATCTCGGCTCACGAAGAGACCGGTCATTCGGCCGGTCTCTTCGGCGACCTGCTCCCGTAGTCCGACTTCCAAGGTCGGACCTGCGGGCTATCCGAAGGAGACGTTGATCACCATTATCTCGGCGACGCCGGAGGTCCTGACCGGCGGCCCCCAGAGTTGCACTCCGCTCGTCACGAAGAAGTGTGTCTGGCGTTTTTTCAGATACCCCCAGCTCAGCTCATTCTGATACTGCGTAACGAAGTTAGCCGGCCACACCTGACCGTGATGCGTGTGCCCGGACAACTGGATTTCCACGCCCGCCCGGCTGACCTTGTCAAAATCGAGGGGCCGGTGGGCGATCAGGATGACTGGCAGCTCGGGGCCAACTGCCCGCAGCAGCTCTTCCACAGACTTCCTGTCCCCGGATCGCCGGTCCCGGCGCCCGGCCACGTAAAAGGCGTCGTCTATGCGTTCGACCCGATCGCTGAGGAGCCGGATCCCTGCCTTCTCGAAGAATCCGCCTTCTGCGGCTCGCCGATCGTGGTTTCCGGGTGCCCCGTAGACCCCGTACCTCGCCCGAATCCCACGGAACTCTGCTTCATAGCCGCTTTTTATTTCATCCGGCCGATCCCCCTCCAGGACATCCCCACCGACGAGGACGATGTCTGGACTTGTGCTGTTGATCCTGGAAACCAACCGTTTCAGCAGGTCATCGGCGGTGATTTCGTTCAGATGGATGTCCGAGACGAAGACGATCTTGAGTTGTTTGATTTTCGACGATTTCCGGGGGACCTCGATGGCGTACTCGCTGATTTGGAGGCGCTGATGATTCAAGAGCCCTACACCGACCACGGTAGCCGGAGCTATGAGCCATAGAGCCAGCCTGAATCGTCTGAATCCCGGGGTCTTGGTGGTGGCGCCCGACAGGACTTTCAACAGCCGGAGAGCCCCGACCACGCCGTCAGAGGCAAGCACGAACAGGACTAGATAAAGGAGGAAGGGTAGGGAGCAGTACCCGGCGATCATGACGGGTTTCGCCCAGCCGCCCGCGCTGCTGTGGGAGAGCGTTTCGGCCAGTGGGTAACCGAACGCAAGGATGACAGAAACGAAAGTCCAAACCCGTTTGTACGGACGGGTGGAGATTTGCTGCCTGACGCGCACACAGGCGTAAATCACCAGGGGCGACAAGAGCAAGAGCACATCGAGCAAAAACATAGAAAGCGTCAGGCCGTCATCACGCGTAGATCGCCGTGCGAATGATCTTCACCACCAGGTTGGCGGTCGGATCAGGACAGCGCACGTATTCGGTTGTAACACCGTTTGTATCGATAACTTTCTCGTACGGGGTGCCTTCGTACTTCCAGGGAAGAGTCACGCCGGAACCGAGCAAACGAACAAACGGGTCCAGGCTGGCGCGCAGCCAGGGACAGACCTTGCCCCAGTCGGCAGGATAGGCGAGCCGGTCA
>CAYQYP010000504.1:0-3011 GCA_964421755.1 uncultured Acidobacteriota bacterium | reverse complement strand
TCGCATTTCGCGCACATGTCCGGGTAGTAAACCTCGTCAGTCGAAACATGGAAGTAGTCGACTCCCGGGGTCGCCTTAATGACGTCCTCGAACATCGAGAAAATCAGCTGGTATTTTCGCTCATCACACAGGCAGCTGATAGTTGTTCCCGTCCGCCCGCAGGTCCGCAAACTCCGGATGTTTCAGGACGAAGGTCATGTGGGCCGGGGACTGGATCTGCGGCACAACCTGGATGAATCGTTCGCGGCCGTAGTTCACGATCTCCTGTAATTCGGCAGTCGTGTAAGCGCCCGGAGCTCCGATGATCGGGTGAGAGGGATACTCGAACTTATCTTCCAGCTCGAAGCCGATCATGTTCACCTTGAATCGCGCGCTCCAGTCCAGGTAACGCTTCAGGGTGTCGATTCGATCCTGGTGATGTTTGGTGTCCCAATGCAGGAACCGGAGATCGAAAGACGGCCAGTCCTCGATGATTCCGGCGGGGAGCATGCACGAACCTTTGCCATCGGGCCTTAGCAACTGCAGGAATGTCTGAACTCCATAAAACAGCCCCTGGTCGCTGTTTCCCTCGATGACGACGCGATGCGGCGCGGCCGTAAACCGATAAGCCTGGCGATCGAGCTCGGGTTTGGCGCCACTCTTTACGGCGCCCTCCCTTACGGTGAGGACGAGCGCGTCGGTCTTGGCCGACCCGGCCGGACGAAGTGAAAGCCCGTGCATGTCGCGGAGATCGGCCAGTAGCGAGCGAATGGCGATGTGCTGCGCGGGAAGCGCAGTTTCGTAGACCCAGCCGGGGCGCGTCAAGACTAACACACGCTGAAGACTGTCCACGAAATCTGGCCGCTTTTGATGGAGTTCCTAAGCGGGCCGACCAGGTGTTCGCGTCTTGAGCGTCGCTTGCGTCGCTTGCGTCAGATGGCCGGGGCGGCGCTAAGGAAGTCGGGGTGGCGAGGAAGGGGCAGCGGGCTTTTCACGGGCGAGGGCGTCTGCTTTTTCACGCAATTCACGGACTTTCACGAATTCCTTGCGCGCCGCCTCCGTGTTCCCCATTGCCCGGTGTACGCGCGCGAGTTGGTAGTGCGCGTCAGGTTCGTCCGGGTCAAGGTCGACCGCGCGCTCGATCGCCTTCAAGGCTTCCGAATACCTCTTCTGCTGCATATAGACCGTCCCCAGATTCACGAACGCCGGACGAACGTCGTCTCTTTGCGCGACTGCCTTTTCCAGCAGCGGGAGGGCTTCTTCCGGGCGGCTGAGCTTGAGGGCGATGTCGCCCAGGTAGGCGAGCGCCTGGGCGTGATTCGGATCCAGGGCCAGTTCACTCTCGAACGCCTGCCTTGCCTCGTCGTACCGGGTCAGCTTCCAGTAGAGGAAGCCGAGCCCAAAGTTCAGGTTGGGTTCGCGAGGCGCGACCTTGGCGGCCTGCTGGAATTCGGCAAGCGCTTCGGCTGTCCTCCCCAGGCCATCCAGGGCCTGAGCGGTCAGCATGTGGGCCGCGACCGAGTCCGGGTCCCGGCTCAGAATCTCACGGTACGCCGCCAGCGCGCAGGAATGGTTCTTTGCCCGCAGGCAACTCTGCGCGAGGGCCCGCTGTAGTTCCATGTTTGTCGGATCGAGTTTGGCGGCCGGCGCAAGGTATTGGACCGCTTCTGCGTACCTTTGTGCGCCGTAGTAACTGAAACCGAGCAGGGTCTGCGCTTGCGTATTCTGTGGCTGAGCGGTCAAAGCTGCGGTCAGCGGCGCGATGGCCGCCTCAAAGCGCCCCAGCTTGAACTCCGCCAGCCCCAGATTGAGTTGTAGTCCCGGTAGCTTCGGATCCAGGGCGAGCGCCTTTCGGTAGGTCGAGGCCGCCTCCTGGTGCTTCTCTTCCTTGGAGAGAACAAAACCCAGACTGGCAAAAGCGGCAGCGTCCCTTGGATTCCGCTCAACCACGCTCTGCCAGGCTCGCGCAGCCTCCGCCCATTTGCCCTGCTGCTGGAGCTTGATCGCGTCCTCGGGCGTAGGCCCCTGCGCCAGCGCGCGGGCCAACATCACAATTGAGATGAGAGCAGCAAGTGCCAGTCTTGTACTTCGCATTCTCCAGTCCCTGATCCCTGGTACTGACACCCGACAAAGATACCGCAAACGGCCGGTCAGTTGTCAGTGGCAGTGGTCAGTCGTCAGAAGGTGTGAAAAAATCGTGAGACCGCATTTCGACCCCCTTGGGGTCGAAGACGTACATTCGCCTCGTCTCTCGATTCTTTCACACCTTCTCAGTCGGCAGTCGTCAGTAGAAACAAAAAACGCCCCGCTCGCGAGCCTGGGTTGCGAGCGGGGCGTTGAAATGCCGAACTTCAGCTGTGCCTTAGTAGTACAGCTTCAGTCCGAGCTGGAGGTTCCTCGGATCCTGCACTCCGGTGACTTGTCCGAAGTTGCCGGCCGATTTACTGGTGCTGACACCGCTGAATTGGGTGTGGTTCCAGGTATTGAAAGATTCAATACGGATCTCGAGGCGGCTGCCCCGGTCTTCGTTGAACAGGAAACTCTTGAAAAGCGCGAGGTTCCAGTTGTGACGACCAGGACCGTTGACTGCACCGTACTTGAGGTTTCCCCACTGCCCGGCAGCCGGATCGGAGAATGCCGACGGATCAAACCATTGGGCGACTGTCTTCGGATACTTGATGTCTCCGGAAACATTGGGCCGGTTCGTTCCGCCTGCAACTCCGTTGGCGCCTTTACTTCCACCCTGGGTGATGGCGAGGGGATTGCCCGTCTGAGCGAGGACTACTCCCGACATCTGCCATCCGCCAAGGATGCCTTTCGTCAACGCGTTCGTGCTGTTCCTCATAACGGGAAGATCCCAAATGAAGTTAAAGACCGCTACATGGGTTCGATCCGTTATGGAACGGCCAATGCCGTAAGTTTCGTCGTATGGATTAAACATGTTGTTGAGCTCGCCACCATTTCCCCCGTTCAGGTTGCCCGGGTCGATCGAGCGGGAAAGGGTGTACGCGCCCTGCAGGTTGAGGTCTCTG
>CAYQYP010000503.1:0-7595 GCA_964421755.1 uncultured Acidobacteriota bacterium | reverse complement strand
ACAAAGCGCTTCGCCCTGGGCTAATATGTGCTGGCCTTTCAGGCCTTAAGAACTTCCTCCACACCCTCTCTCGTGCGCGGCTCCATTCGATCTCGCCCTCCGCCGGGAACTCGGCGGTCTATCGCCTATTGATAGAAGAGTGAACATTCTCAACACCCTCGCTACGCGCGGCTCTGAGGATGACAAAGTCACGTAGCAAGAGTCGTGGAAATCCGGCGAGATCATCTTGGCTCGTGGTAGGATCGTTCCACAGCGGCTTGGAGTTAGCACCATGATCCTGAGTGTTCGATTGGCACTGGCCTGCTGGGCGGCGATCGCGATCTCTGTCCTGACCCAGCCATCCCAACCCTCACTCCCCGATACCTGCTACCTGTTTTCCTATTTTCTGGGAAACGGCGAAGACGGCTTGCACCTGGCCTGGAGCCAGGACGGTTTGAAATGGGACGTCCTGAACAATGGCCGCAGTTACGTGGTGCCACAAGTCGGAGAGTCGAAATTGATGCGGGACCCCTGTCTGCTGCAGGGCCCGGACGGACTGTTCCACCTGGTTTGGACGACCTCCTGGGACGGCAAGACGATCGGCTATGCTTCGTCGAGTGATCTTCTGACGTGGTCGGAGCAGCAGGCGGTTCCGGTGATGGCTCACGAGCCGGATGCCCGGAATTGTTGGGCCCCCGAGATCGTCTACGATGCCCAGAAGCGGCACTATCTGATCTTCTGGTCAACGACCATCACGGGCCGATTCGAGCAAACCGCGCTCTCTGGCAGCCGGCCGGATCGCAACCACCGCATCTATTCCACGACTACCCGGGACTTCAAGGCTTTTACCCCTACTCGTCTGCACTACGACGGCGGCTACAATGTGATCGACGCAACCATGTTGCCGATAGACGATGGCTGGTTGATGTTCGTGAAGAATGAGACCGAGAAACCGATAACCGAGAAGAACATCCGTCTGATTCGTACACCGACGCCCTACGGGCCTTTTTCCAAACCATCTGCACCCATTACCGGTGGTTACTGGGCCGAGGGACCGTCAGCCGTGCGGATGCGGGATGCTTACTACGTGTTCTTCGACAAGTACCGGGAACGCAGGTACGGGTGCGTCCGTTCGTCGAACCTGGAGACCTGGGAAGAGGTAAGCGCACAGGTTTCGTTCCCCGACGGGGCGCGTCACGGGACCGTGATTCCGGTAAAACGGCGGGTCGTTGAACGCCTCCTCGGCCGTTAGCTTCCTCACTTGTAGCCGAGGGATTCGAGCTGCCACCGGTCCCGCGCGTTCTTGGGAAGCAGGGGGGACATGGCCAACCGGCCGGTCCGTCCGATTCCCTTTTCAAGGAACCGAAGCTCTTGAAGCCGGGCCAGTGTACCCGGGTCCGGCACCACTTCGAATCCAGCTTCGCGTTTGAGCAGGTCGCCTTTTACGCGGAGGGCCAGCTCCACACGTATCCGCAAGGCGCAAAGCATGTCAGCCACCGTTGCTGGAGGGAATGCACGCGTCAAAGAGACGAGGTACTGTCCCGCACGCGTCTCGAGGAAGCGGCCGGTCGTCAGCATCCTGAGCAGTTCGACGTCACGGTCGAATCCTTCACCGAGCCAGCTTCGCAATCCCTTTTCACTCCAGGCAAATATGCCGATCATCAACACGGGAACGCCGCCGGAGACCGCTGCGGCGGCCGCGACAGGCGACACGATTGCCTGGTTGTAAAGAGAGTGCAGGAGACAGGCCAGCAGCAGTCCAGGCAAAAAGACCCACGCGGCGGGACGATCCGTCCGCGCCCCCAGGCTACGGGCAAAGACTCCGAACAACGCAGTCGCGCCGCCGTGCATGACCGCAGTGCCGACTCCGCGAATCAACCAGGTGACCGGGTTGTCGGCCACAATGGTTTGCAGGTACACGAAGTTCTCGACAACGGCGAACCCTGCGCCGATAGCGAATCCGAGAATACACGCGTCGACGACGAACCCGATGCGCCCGGCTCGTATCAGGTAGACCAGCAGCGATGCCTTCAGTACTTCCTCCACCAGGGGTGCGAAGAAGCGCGGGTAGACTTCGGGCGAGGCGGCGAACATCCGAAAGCCGGCGGAGTTGATGAGATATGCGCACAGCGCACAGAGAGCCCCGAAGGCAAGCAGCAAGACAACCAGCCTAAAGCGGACCAGTTTGTAGCTGTCGAGCAGAATAAGGACTGCGAGAAAGCCAAGGACCGGCGCGACAGCGACCGCAAACCTCAGGAAAAACCCCACGGTGCCAATGTCAGCCGTTTCCTGCATCGCGTTCACCTGACTAGAGCAATTTCAGCGAGATCATGACCTCTCCCGAGGTCTTCTGGTTGTCCGCTCGCGCGGCCGCGTAGCCGAGCGAGAAGGTCGAGTTCAGGTGAGAGAACAGGACGACCCGGAAGTCCAATTGTGCGCCGGCATTGGCATACCGGCGCCGGTCCGGAGCTGAACCGAAATTAGTGACAAGACCCGAGGAGAACAATGACAGGCGCGTCCAGTTGCAGTAAAGGTACGGAACACCAAATCGCTTGAACCGCTTGGGTGGCAAATTCCATTCAACCATCCCCTTCGCGTAACTAGTTCCGCCTGCCTCGTTCAATTTCACGCCTGGGAAGGAGTAGAACTCCCGAAAGCGGCTGATTTCCTGGTGGTCGATCCAGTTGTTTCCGAATCCTCCGAAGTAGAAGTTTGCGAACGGCTGGTTCCGGTCGCCGAAGGACTTCCCCGCCGAGGTGCGGAACCAGACAGGCGAGTTCTTCAGCGGCAGCAAAAACCCATAGTCAAAGTTCGAGTAGATACGCGGGTAGGCCTTCGAATTGACGTAATTGGTCTTTGACCGGAGTTGCCACTTGACTCCCACTTCGTCTTCAACGGCACCAAGCGATTTTTGGGTGAGCGAATAGGTCAGGCCGCCGCGAAAACTCAGAAACCGGCTGAAGGGTGCGGCGACATTCTGGTAATCAGGCAGGCGGTCAAGCCCCCCGTAGCCGGCGACACTCCAGTCAAAATCCAGGGTGCGCGGGGTATCGAAAACCAGGTTCTTCTTGTGCGCCAGTTTAAGGAAATATCCTTTGCGGCTGGTCTTGGTGGGACCGAAAAGGTCGTAGAAGTCCGCGTTGTTGTACGCCCCGGAGACGTTCCAGTTCCAGTAGTAGTAGTTGGCTGCAAAATGAACGCGCTCACCCGCGGGCAACGCCCGGTCGGGCGAGTAGGACGTCGTCAGGTCGAGCCTGCTTAGCCAGACACGGTCGGAGAAATTCAGTCGCATCCCAACGGCGGCAGACTCCTTGTAGCCTTGAACAACCGGGTAAAAGGACATGATCTGCGTGTTCGCGACGGGGCTATACGACTCAAGGACCCGATTCGGCTCCAGCTCCGCGACAGCAGGCGAAGGCAGCTTCCAGGTCTTCACCAACGGATACTTCTCGACGACCTGCTGGCCGAGGTATTTGACCGCGGTCACATCCTGAATCGGCTCGCTGGCAACAAATGCTGGACGAAAACCGTCCGCCCGGTACTCAAAAGCGATGACCCGGCCATCCGCCAGGGGAAGCGGGCGAAAGAGGCCGGTTTCCGCGTTGCTGAGCACCTGCATATCCTTCTTTTCCAGGTCGTACCGGAAGACGTTTGAGGCGCCGGTGTAGTACGAGGTTCCGTACAGGTATTTGCCGTCCGGAGAGAAAACGAAGTTGGCAGGCGAGCTGTACTCGAAATCGTGCAAGAGCTCGTATGACCCCTCGCCCTTCATCAGGCTGGCGACCTCAAAACGCACGAGCTTCTGCCTGCCGGTCACGTCGACCATCGCCGCGCTCAGCCATTTGCCGTCAGGCGAGACATCGATGTCAAACACATCCTGTCCGTAGGGGAAGGTGTGAAGATCAGCCCAGAAGCGGTAGGGGGGCACTAGACGGGCGAAGTTGGACCGCCCATTACTGTGACGAACCGCCCAGAGCGATCTGTCGGCGCGGTTAATGGCCAGATCGCCGCCACGGAAATCCTTGATGACCCTTTCCACTTTGCCGGTGTTCAGTTGCACAGTGTTCAGATCACGCCAGTTGCTGTTGTCGCTGGTGAAGAACAGGGTACGTGATTCGGAGTCGAAGGCGAGCGAGGTGACGTAGTAAAGAGCCGCGCCCTTAACATCAGTGAGGCTGCGCGAATCGCCGGTTTTCAGGTTCACCGCCGCCAGATGCGCCAGTTTGCCGGGAGATCGAACGGCCACGTACATCTCGTCTGTTTCAGCATCCTGGTACGCGCGGGAAACCGATCCGAGCGCCTGCCTGGAGATCGGAGTGATCGACGTAACCGGGTATTGCCTGATCGAGGCCAGGTTCGCTTTCTGCCAATCCCGCTCGAAATCGATCCACGCCGCCCATTCGTCTTGGACCGGAACGCCATACACCTGCTTGAATTGTGACGAGAAGTACCGTCTGGTGCCGGCCGTGCGTTTGACCCAGTCAATCAGTTTCTCCGGACCGTGCTTGTATCCGAGGTAGGTGAAGAATCGGGCGCCGTACAAGTACGAGTTTGCACCGACCTGAAAGTCGATTGCAGTTCCCTCGGATTCCAGTCCGACGATGTCATAGATCCGGCTGTTGTCCCGCACCATGGCCCGAAAGACCATCTCGTCGTAGCCACCCAAGGCGCGTCCCAAACCGCCTGACATCCAGGTTTCCATGAAAACCGCGATCCCCTCGTGGTACCACCGGGGAGAGTAAGAGCGCGGATTTGACAGGTAGCTGTAGAACATCGAGACCGGCTCTTCGGGTGCTGGTACTACCTTCCCTCCGAAGATCTTCCTGAAAAACAGGTCCGAGCCGGTGGCGCCGTCGCAGGCGGTGATATGAACCATCTCATGGTTCATGATCCAGTTCATCCGCTCATTGGCGGGCATAGTTTCGAAGGTGTAACTGAAAGGCGCGATTCCGACCTTGATCATGTTTGCTGGAAAGGAAATCGCCCCTCCGTGGCCGAAATCCCCAAACTCTTCGACCAGGATCGCCACTTTCTCGGAAGGGGTGTAATCGAAGAGCTTGGAATGGAAGCGCAAGGCATTCTCGAAGCAACGCTCCATGTGCTCGGTTAAATAGGCATGCCGCGGGTCATAGTAGATGAGCTTCAGGTGCTCGGTCTCTTCACTTTTGAGCTGGGCGGCGACAGGACAGGTGAGCAGGACAACGAACAGCGGTAGCAGGCACGTCTTGGTCGTCATATGGCCGAAGAGAGTGTATGCCACGGATTGCGCTGAACATACGGATTTCTTCGAAGGAAATCCGCGTCATCCACGCCAATCCGTGGCTGGATGATTTTCTCGCCGGTTACATGACAACCCCAAACATGGTCGAGTTGACAGCGGTCGCCTGGCTGATCATCCCGTTGAGATCCGCCAGATTATGGACGTTGGACAGGACCTGCTGATTAAGAATGACACTGCCCAGGTTGTACTGCGTTTGAAGACCCGGGAAGCTCGGATGGTTCAGGAAGCTTAGGAAGTTCCCATTCAACAGGAGGTTGTTGAAGTTGGTGTTGTTTGCAAGGCTCTCAAATTGGGACTGGTTGGCCAGGTTTTCTAGCCCGGCGCTGTCAAGCGGCTTGTTGGAGGCCATCTGATACGCAGCAGCGCCATTCAAAAACGCCAGAAACTGAGGAGTGCTTGCGAGCGAATGAAAGTTCGGGTCGTTCAGGAGTCCGAAAAACTGGTTGCTGTTTGCCAGCGCGTTAAAGGCGCTGTTGTTCTGAAGCGTGCCGAGTTGGTTGGCGAGAACAAAAGACGGATTTGCCACCATGCCTGTAAAAGCCGGGTTGGTGAAAAGGGCATTCGCCCCGGTGGCATTCGTCATGCAAACGTTGAAGGCGCCGTTCGAGAGGATGCTTCCAAAATTTGCGAGAAGCTGGCTGTTCTGTTGCAGAACATCCAGCACGGCGGAATTGTTGACTGCGTTTTTGAACTGTGTGCTGTTAACGATCGCCGCGAAGGACGGATTGGATTGGACGACAACGGATAGCGGCTTGTTCTCCATGAGGCTCGCATAGCTGCCGCAATTCAGAACCGCATTGTTAAACTCCGGGCTGGAGAACAACGCCATGAAGGCAGCTTCGTGCTGCGAGGCGTACGTCGCAAGCGGACCGAGCCCGCTGACCAACTGGGAAGCGTTGCTTCCGCTCTGCATCCCGCTGATCAATCCAGCGAAGGCGGGATTTGAAACAAGCGCAGTAAACTCCGCCTGGTTGCTCACCATCTTCTTGAAGTTCGGGTCGTCCCGCATCTTCTTGAACTCAGAGCTCTTCATGTACTCGCGAAGACCGTCAAAGGTGAAGGCCGGACCGGTTGCCACGGTCACATCCTTATCGGTCACGTTCGTCTCGCGGTAGACATCCCGCTTGCCGATTGCCCCTTGGACCTGATCCTGATCCACCGGGGGGTAGAAGTAAGAAACATAGACCACTCCGAAAGTAACCACCAAGGCCGCAGCCGCTACAAGCCAGTACTTGCGATTATTACGCGACACGTTTCCCTCCCTCCATGACAATCGGGCTGTGCGTTTTGGATAAGGAACGACAGTGCCCGATTTGTGTTGTGCGCTGTTTGGTTGGAAATCCTCGACCGGTTGCCTCTCCAGCGGCAGGTCTCCCATTTGAACTAACTTGCGAAGAATGGTGTTCTCGAGGCCCTTGAGTTCGACCGAGTCGGCTTCCTCAGGTAGCTTGAAGGCCGCCTCCCGCAGAAGGGGCCCCAACCGTGTCTGTTCGGTCCAGAACTCCTGACAAAGCGGGCAGTTCCTGAGGTGGGAAGCGACCATGGCGCGGTCGCCGGCATGGAGGCTGACTGGAAGCGGGTCCGGGCTGGCCAGCAACGCTGCAAGCTCGGCGGGCTCTAGAGGCAGCACTCCTCTGCCGGCCTTTTCAAGCTCGATCTCGGCAGCCTGAACTCGCAGACAGTCGCCTTGATTCATATCAGCCCCGGAGAAGATGCGACAACTTTGACCGGAGTATCGTCCGGGCGCGGTGCAGTTTCGACCAGACAGTTCCTTCGGGAATGCCCATCCGATCGGCTATTTCCTTCTGCGGCAGGCCGTCGAAATCGTAAAGAAGAACGACGGTCTTCAAATCTTCGGGCAGACTGTCCACAGCCACGTGGACCGCGGCTGCTCGTTCCGCCGACAGAAAAAGAAAGTCCGGACAGCCCGCCGTTGGCGCTGCGATCGAGCCGGCGTCTTCGATCGGCCCCTGAATCGCTGTGTTCCGTCGCACGTGATCAATGCAGTGTGCAACGGCCATAGAGTAGACCCACGTCCTGATCGTCGACTCGCCGCGAAACGCCCTGACTCCTCTCACGGCTTTGACCAGGATCTCCTGGCAAAGATCTTCAGCCTCGCTGAAGTCCTTCGCAAATCTTGCGGCCACGCTGAGCACCATACGCACATGGCTCCGAACGAGCGTCTCGAGGGATGCCGGGTCGCCACTCTGGCAACCACGAACCAATTCCAGTTCCGCATCTCTCATACCGTTAGACGGGTAGGCCGCAGATTCCTTCATTTTTTTGTCAACTTCACGAGGCCGGGAAAAACCCGGCTCATGTTAACACGGGTGAG